>JAGWMJ010000003.1 GCA_028871815.1 Armatimonadota bacterium
GGCATCGAGGAACTTCTGGCTGTTAGTTGCCACGGCGTCGCGACCGGTGCCGTTCCCGTTCCAGATTCCCACAAACGACTGGATTGTTTTGCTGCCATAGCGCGCCACCGCGCCGATATCGCGAATGTTGCCAACGCGCCCGGCAGTGACAGGCAGCACATTCATTATTGCCGGCTCGATCATGATCGATTTGCTGGTTGGCGCGTTCCCATCGTCGCTCAAGCCGGTTTTCTGCTGTCCTACCTCGATGCGCCAGCGCGGCGTAAGCTGATATCCGGCCCACATGTCTTGCAGGATGCCGCCCGCGCCGGGAAGGGTGGGGTCGATCATCACTCGATAGTCAACGTGCGGCGAAAGGGTGCCATTCATCGCCAGTTCCAGCCGGCGCAAGCGGAACGTATCGCCGCCGCCACCGCCAAATGTCCGTCCCGGTGGCGCCGTTTTCAGCGCGGGGAAGTTGCCATCGAGAGTATCGCCGAACGCCGTGCCGTACCACGTGTGCATTAAGCCGGTGAACTTGGCGCTGGGATGGAAACGAGCACCTGAGGCAGGCGGTTCTGCCGGGGCTGCGGGTAAGCTGCCCGGTGCGCCAACATCCTTCAGGCCCTGTTCCACATCGGTCCCGATAACGGCAAGTTCCACCTTGAAGGCAGAGACCAGCTGGACAATCTCGCCACTGTCGTGGGCTATGGCCCTACGCGCGTCGGACCCTGCGGCGGCGGTGTGAGCCGTTTGAAGCACGCGCGCAACCAGGCTGGCGAACTCGTATCGCGTGAGTGTACGACCGCCGAGGAAGTTGCGGTCGGCCGGATAACCGGCGATCAGCCCATCGGCCGCCATCCGGCTGATCGCGCCATACTCCCATGCTCCGGCGGGCACGGTCTGTGGCGTCTGTCCATCGGCGAACCGCGCACAGCTTAAGACGCAGATTGCCAGCGAGGCTGTCAGCGCTCCCGCGGCGCGGTGGAAGCTTCCAGTCGTGACGCGTGAATGTCGATGAGGCATAATGAGGCGCTCCAGTTAAGAATCCGTTGAATTCGCGTAATCCGGCGGCGCCGGATGATGTGAAGGCGATGGGCACCTGCCGTACAACACAACAGGAGCCCAGGGAGGCAAGCGTTTGAACGAACGAATCGCAGCTCGGGCGGACCAGCGTAATCTGCTGGAGACGTTTCCCAACCCTGCGCCGGAGCGGAACTACCGGATTGTTCACACGTGCAGCGAGTTTACCTCGGTCTGTCCGAAAACCGGCCAGCCGGACTTTGCCGAGATCGTGGTGGAGTATGTTCCGAGCGAACTGTGCCTTGAATTGAAGGCATTGAAACTCTACTACTACTCATTCCGCGATCGTGGTATTTTCTATGAGGCTGTGATCAACGCTATCCTGGACGACCTGGTGGCCGTCTGCCGGCCGCGCCGGATGCGCATCGAGGGCCGCTTCAACGTGCGCGGTGGAATTGCATCCGTCGTCGTGGCGGAATATGCCGTGGATGCCTGATTGGGAACACGCTTCAACAGCCGGGCCCGGCGATCGTCGCTGCTTATGCTGCGCCGATGCCCCCAACAGACCGGATGCGGCCATCCAAAGCAGCCTGGTCCGTGGTGAATGACTGCATTGCCGATTCGGTCATGAGGTCGTCTATCGCCGCGCGACCACGCCAGCGAGCCAGGTTCGGAATCTTGCCATGGCTGCGGATTTCGCTCTGCTCCTCCGGCGTGAATGCGGCAAACATGCGCGTCCCGAAGTCGCGATCCGCCTCGCGAAGGTCGTCACCATGGAGTACCGTGCCGCCGCGAGACGCCAGGCTCGCGGTGAACTGCTGGAAGGTTTCATCGATGGCCCACAGGCGCTCAAAGTCGCCGGCCATCTCCGGGTCGGCGATCGCCACCTCCAGTTGATCGTCGACGTGTGAAACCAGGTCGGCCGGTTTGTAGCCGGCCGCCAGAAACTCAGCGACGGCGGATGGTGGAGCGGTAAACACGTCAACACCGGCCAAAGCGGCCATCTGCTCTCCGCCGCGCATCGATGCTGCAATCTGCCTGGTACCGATGCCGGCGCGACTTGACCGTGCGCTGCGGAGGCCGGCCTGTGAGGCGAGCGTCGTCTTTTCGCCGGCGTTTCGTCCGTCGCCGAGGTGGTTCTCAACAATAACCTGGTTCAGGCGGCCAAGGAAGACGTTCACAAAGCTCGGATCCGAGACCATGGCGGCAAGATAGTTCTGCCGGGCGGAAAAGCCGAGCGTGTAGTTGATTGGGATGTCCATCGCTCGAGCACGGGCCACGGCGCAATAACCCTCCGGCGTGAGTGGGATCTTGACGATGAAGTGTTCCGGGTTCACTGCGTAATATCGCTGCGCGTACCGCACCGTGCGCTCCATGTCGTGCGACACGGACGGGTGCAGCTCTACGCTCACCAGCACGTCAAACGCCTGAATCAGGCGGAGCGCGATGTGACAGTTCACCACAAACGCAGCATCCATTACCAGGTCTGCCTCGGAGCCGGAGGGATCCGATTCTCGAATAGCCGCTATAGCGCGCTGAATGACGTCGTCCATGATGCCGGACTGAACCACCTGGTTCGCCAGTGTGTTATTTGTCGTGAGGGCGCTGGCTTCCAGACGCCAGATCTTCTCGGCTTCCTCCAGCTTGCCCGTATCGTACCAAACGCGCGTTCCAAGCTCATTCAATCGGGCCAGTCCGGGGTCCGAAGGCGGTGCCGCGACGCGCTCCACCGAGTGCAGTGGCGAGCAGGCCAGTTCGTGTACCAGTGCTTCACGCTTCGTAGGGCCGTAATCCAGGTTGCTCATCTTCGTTCTCCCAGCCATCCGGCTACTCCGGTGACACGCCGGTTCCATAGTACCCGCCACGGCGATCGCCTCCCAGAGGGCGCCGAACTACGCTCCACGCCCGTACCAGGCTTTGACGGATGGCCGCGTCCAGGCAACCGTAATCACGAGCGCCACCAGCATCCAAAAGCCACCGGTAATCGCCGAACCGGAGAACCGCAGCAGCCCGGTAACGGCGAACAGAACCGGCATTGCCCAGTTTGCAGGCCATGCCCATTCATGTTGCGTCCACACGAACCACGAAAGCGCGAGTACGAATAGAATGAACGGAACCAGGATGACGACGTGCGCGATAGTGGCTACAGTTCCCACCGCCGCAAAAATGTAGTTGGAAGAGTCGGCGCGCATCGCCGGCCTGTGGACCAACGTCACGAACAGCGACACCAGCGGGATCAGCACGACATACACCAGGTTCGTGACGCACGCCACGACCACGCCGGCGGGTCGCTCCTCCAGCTGCTCTACCTGCGACGCCAGCGCGCCACTTGCGGCGAGCGATTCATCCCGCAGCTGACCAGCGTATGCGGTCAGCGGCGTTGAACACTGCCGGCACAGCGACCGGCCAACAGGATTGGCGGCGCCGCAGTTTGGACATGAAGTGGTTTCTGTCTCCATGGAGATGCGTTCAGCCACTCTCTGCAAAGCGGCTGACCCGGACAAAGTCCTCCTTCAGGTGCCGGTACAGCCCTTGGTAGATTGCGTGCAACTCACGGTAGCGGGCATTTGCCGGCGGCGCCGGCTTCGTGCGCGTCTCCACGCGGATGGTGGATCGGCAGGCCTCTTGTACCGAGCCGTAGATCCCGGCGCCAACGCCGGCCAGGAGAGCCACGCCGAAGGCGGGACCCTCGTCGGTATTGATCGTTACGTGATCCAGACCTGTGATGTCGGCATGTATCTGCCGCCAGAACGGACTGCGCGCTCCGCCACCAGAAGCGCGAACCTCGCCCATAGGAACATTCATCTCCTGCATAATCTGGACAGAATCGGCCATGCCAAAGGCAACGCCCTCCATAATGGCCCGCGCGGCATGGCTCCGGTCGGTTCGCCGTGTGATCCCGAAGAGGACGCCGCGGGCTAGTGGATCCGGCCAGGGCGCGCGTTCTCCCGTCAGGTAAGGCAGGAAAATGAGGCCCTCCGCGCCAACCGGCGCCCGCTCAGCCTCGCGGCTCAGAAGTTCATAGGGGTCTGTGCCTATTGCATCGGCAACCGAGCGCTCAGCCGCGCAAAACGTATCTCGGTACCACTGCAGGGACCCTCCCGCCGATAGCATCACACCCATAATGTGCCAGGCGCCGGGAACAGCATGGCAGAAGGTGTGCAGCCGCAGCGCTGGATCCACAGCCGGTTCGGCCGCATAGGCAAAGACAACGCCGGAGGTGCCCACCGTGGAGCTGACGATACCTGGCTCAACGATACCGTTGCCAACGGCGCCGGCAGCCTGGTCACCGGCGCCGCCGACGACGGGGGTGCCCGGCGCCAGTCCTGTTGCTGCCGCGGCCGCCTCGGTGACGCGCC
Source organism: Armatimonadota bacterium (assembly GCA_028871815.1). NCBI lineage: Bacteria > Bacillati > Armatimonadota > Armatimonadota bacterium. The sequence continues at coordinate 4,362 of JAGWMJ010000003.1, forward strand.
CGCTGACTTCAGGCGACTCCAGTGCCGGCGGCAGCCAATCGGCGGGTATGTCGATGGCGTCCAGAAGTTCCAGAGCCCATGCCCGTTTCCGCACATTGAACATGGCTGTGCCTGAGGCGTCCGATACCTCCGTGGCATACTCGCCCGTCAGGCGCAGTCGAATAAAATCCTTCGGAAGCAGCAGGCGCTTCACCCTCACCCAAACCTGCGGTTCGTTCCGGCGCAACCAGATTGCCTTTGGCGCAGTGAAACCCGTGAGCACCGGATTGGAGAGCCACTCCACAACTCGCTGATGGCCTACGGTTTCGGTGATCCAGTCACATTCCGCCTGCGTGCGCTGATCGTTCCACAGCAGGGCCCGACGCAGTGGATTGCCATGCTCATCCAGAAACACCGATCCGTGCATCTGGCCGGAAAGACCAATGGCCCGGATCTCGCGAGCCTGAATGCCGGCCTGCGCAATAACGCCCCCAACCGCGTGGCACACGCCGTCCCACCAATCCTCCGGTTCCTGCTCACTCCAGAGCGGTTGCGGCGAATAGAGCTGGTATGCGGATGAAGCGCTCGCCACCGCGCTGCCATCCGGGCGGATCAACAGCGCCTTGACGCCGCTTGTGCCCAGATCGATACCCAGAAGGTAATCCAACTTAACTGCCTCCGCTCCCAAGCCCTGCTCCTCATTATGGGCGCGTGGTAAGCCACTGTCAATTGCGTTGACAGCCTCAGCGCCGCAGAGTGCGCGATATTGTCTCGGGACGACTTTTTTCTATGCAAAAGATCACTCACTTAGATGTAACTGTTGTATAATGGTGGATGCGGGGCGACGTGGCGCGATAGCGCGCAACTGCTGTCCCGGCAGTTCCCAGAATGGGAGGTTGAATCATCGTGAAACGAAATGCTATCCGGTTGGTGATCGCAGCTGCTGCGGCCGCAGCGACGGCTGTGGCGCTAGCCGGCTGCAGCAGCCCCAGCACGCTGACCGGCAAAGAGACGACGTCCGACGCCAGCAGCACCATCACCAACAACCGGAAGGCTGGTGGGCCGGCTGCCGGCGCCATAGCCAGACCAATGATGGCGCCAAAGGGCCAGAACACCAGCCAGTCGTATACGGCGGGTGTTGGCCAAAAGGCGGGTGGCAGCGCCGGCGGCGGCTAGAAGCGAAGTGCGCTCCAGAATTGATGAGGCGTGCGTTCGGGAACGTTGTTCACGTTTCCGCAGTCTCAGGGTATAATCCGTAACGCATATGCAGTCACGCAGTGGCGTAAGCACGATGCCTCAGCGTGGATCATGCGGCGTGCAAATCTACAGGAGGTAGAAATGACTGGTTCTTCGAACCGACAGCGAAACAACGCGTTTACGCTGATCGAGCTGCTAGTTGTAATCGCTATCATTGCGATTCTAGCCGCAATACTCTTCCCCGTGTTCGCGCAGGCTCGCGAGAAGGCTCGCGCCATTTCGTGCCTCTCCAACATCCGTGAACTCGGACTGGCAGGGCAGATGTACATGGAAGACTACGACGAGGTCGAGATTCTCAACCTTGGCGGTCAGGACTCCAACGGCATCAACGAAAACTGGCCCGTGCGCCTCCAGCCCTACATCAAGAGCTGGCTGATCATGGACTGTCCGGATGTCGCGGGCGATCAGGGCGTCTTCAGCCCCGGCAGCCCCTACAACTGGTACGCGAACTGGGAGACGTTTGAGACGTACGGATTCAACTACAACTACCTCTGCCCGTGGCAGAGCGGCGTCTGCAGCTACAATCCTACGGCCCAATTCCCGAATCCCTCGCAGCCTGTAACCGAAGCCGCCATCAATCAGCCATCCGCAACGATTGAGTTCGTTGACTCGATGTATGACTTCGGCCAGAACCCGGCCCTTCCGGACAGCAATCCCATCGGCTTCTTCGATGCGAATGCGCCGGATCAGTATCCGATCATCCTTCCGTCGCCCACCGAGTGCACCTGGTACGACGGAATCCATGGCGGCTACGACTGGACCTACAATCCGCAGGGCCCGCCCAACCTGCTCGGCTTCGCTCACAACCGCCATACCGGTGGTGAGAACGTCTGCTGGGTGGATGGGCACGCCAAGTTCATGCAGGCCGGTGGCCTGTACGCCGGCACGAACTTCGGACCGGGTGTGAGCGAACTCAACGTCGTGATCACCAACCCGTCCGCATACGTGTGGGACCTGAACTAGCGTGAAGGTTGCTTGCAGTTGGCGGTTGATCGTGTTCGCGCCGGCAGTTATTGGCGCCGTGCTCGCCTTCGGATGTGCTAATCCGCAGGCGCCGCGGGCCAATGCCGGCGCCACTACCAGCAACGTGGTTGTGAAGAAACCGAAGGGAGGGAGTGGAGGCGCCACGGCACAGCTCGTGCTCGCGCCAAAGGGCACAGACCTCTCGTCGAAATCGTGGACGAAGGGCGTTGGCGCTAAGCTCGCTCCCCTCAACCAGTGACCACGTAGTTCTCAACTGCCAGACCGGTAACAAAGGGCCCGCACTTCACTCGAGGTGCGGGCCCTTTGCGCATCGGTTGCGCATTGCAGCCAGGCGCCGGGGACTGCGCTCCTTCTTTTCCGTCCGGCGCAGCGCTAACTATCATCCTGAGCGACGCGATGGAGATCTCCGGCGCAACTTCGCGCTATCGTGCCCGAGCCGGAGCTATTTGGATTCCGCCTGCCGGAGTTTGCAAAAAGAGTGTTCGCCTGGTCAGGCGTGACGATACTGCGGCCGACCGACCACGCATGGGTATGAGCCGGGGTAGGCTGGAGCGATCATGCTGCGAGAGGTTGTGACTCCTGTGACGGCGGACGGGTCAGGCGCCATCAAAGGAACAACCCTGAGAGGAGTAAGAAGGGGCTGCCGGATTGGAATCCGGCAGCCCCTTTTTACTCCGCCGTAGCCGAAGTTTGCCGAAACGGAATCAGCGCCGTGGACGGAAGCGTACTCTTGGTGTCTCGTCCACGGGCTGGTCATCGGTACGCGGCGACTGCTCGCGTTCGCGTGGTCCGTGGCTGAACCTGTCACCGCGGTCACGGTCGCCGCCACCTCGTCGATCCCCGCCAAAGCGTCCACCACCGCCTCCACGGCCGTCATCGGGACGCCGGGCCATTTCTGGGCTGAACGGCTCGTCGAGCTGAATGGCGGAGAGGTTCACGCGACCCTGTCCGTCAACCTCAATCACACGAACCTTGAGTGGATCGCCAACCTTGACGGCATCATCCGGACGACGGACCGGTGGACTGGCGAGGTTGCTGGTGTGAACCAGGCCCTCCTTACCGGGCAGTATCTCCACAAAGGCGCCCATGCCGATGACGCGTGTAACACGGCCCTCATAGATGGTGCCGAGCTCAATGTCACTCACCAGCCCCCGGATGGCATCGGCCGCGGCACGGCCGGCTTCCTGGTTCACCGCGGCGATGTATACCGTTCCGTCCTGTTCGATATCGATCTGCGCGCCCGTCTCAGCGGTGATGCGCTTGATCGTCTTGCCGCCTGGGCCAATCACCTCACCAATGCGTTCCGGATTGATCTGAATGCTGAAGATACTCGGAGCATACGGGCTCAGGCTTTCGCGTGGCGCCGAGATGGCTTCGTTCAGCTTGCCCAGGATGTGCAGGCGACCCTGGCGGGCCTGCTCCAGCGCTCGGACCAGCACATCGCGCGGGATACCTTGTATCTTGGTATCCATCTGAATGGCGGTAATGCCTTCAGCCGTGCCTGCTACCTTGAAATCCATATCGCCGGAGAAGTCTTCCATGCCCTGAATGTCGGTCAGCACCGCATATTTGTCGCCGGAGCTCATCAGACCCATCGCAACGCCGGCCACGTGATGACTGATTGGCACGCCTGCGTCCATCAGGGCGAGTGACGAGCCGCAAACCGAGGCCATCGATGTCGACCCGTTGCTCTCCAGCACTTCGCTCTGGAGGAGAATTGCGTACGGAAACTCCGACACTGGCGGAAGCACCGGAATCATTGCCCGCTCTGCCAGGGCGCCATGGCCAATCTCACGTCGTCCCGGGCCGCGCATCTGACGACACTCTCCCACCGAATAGGGCGGGAAGTTGTAGTAGTGCATGTACGGCTTCTTCTCATCCACCTCAAGGTTATCCACAATCTGGGCGTCGCTCTTGGATCCGAGCGTAAGCGCGGTGAGCACCTGTGTCTGGCCCCGGGTAAACATGCCCGTACCATGAACACGTGGCAGAAGGCCGACGCGGCAGCTGATCGCGCGTACCTCGTCCAGCTTCCGGCCATCAGGACGAACCGACTCTTCGATAATCAGCGCACGGATCTGCTCCTTCACTGCCTTCTCGGCCGCTTCCGGGATGTCGCCGCCGGCATCCGGGAAGTCCGGCAGGAGCCGCTGCGTGATCTCTTCCTTCAGATCGTCGATGGCCGATTCTCGCGCTGCCTTGTCGGGATTCTGGATCGCGGCGCGAATTTCGCCGGCCATGCGGCTCCTAATAGCATCCAGGATTTCCACGTTGGCGCCGTGATACGCTGCCGCTTTCTTCGTCTTGCCTGCCATGGACGCCAACTCGGTTTGCATGGCGCACAGGTCGCGGATGACGCTGTGAGCCAGGTCGATGGCAGCCAGCACGTCGGCCTCCGACTCAAATGTGGCGCCGGCCTCTACCATAATAACGGCCACGGCTGTGCCGGCAACTACCAGGTCAAGCGTCGATGCCGCCATCTGCTCCTGGCTTGGATTGACGACAAACTCACCGTCTATGCGGCCGATGCGCACCGCGCCCACAGGGCCGTCCCAGGGAATATCGGATACTGCGAGTGCGGCCGATGCGGCCGTCATGGCGAGTACGTCCGGCAGGTTGCCGAGGTCCACGGAAAGCGGCATCGCTATCACCTGGACGTCATTGCGCATGCCATACGGGAATAGCGGTCGCAACGGCCGGTCGATCATCCGTGACGTCAGGATGGCCTTTTCGCTGGGCCGCCCGCCGCGCTTGATGAAGCCGCCCGGTATCTTTCCGACAGCGTATTTGCGCTCTTCGTAATCGCAGGTCAGCGGAAAGAAGTCGATTCCGCTGCGGGCCTCTTTGCTCATGGTAGCCGCGGCCATTACCACGGTGTCGCCCTGTCGCAGCCAGACCGACCCACCGGCCTGCTTCGCCACGTCGCCGGTCTCTATGCTGAGTGTACGCCCGGCGATCTCTCGTTCAACTTTGTGTCCCAATCTCATCTCCTGATATGAAAATGGCCAAGGTCCGCTCCGCTTCACAATGCGTAAGCTTACGCTTCGAATTGGGGTTCGCCGGGCGGCCGGTTTAGCCGCGATACGTTGTTAATAGCAATGAGGTGCCAACACGGCCGATTGCGGGTTGCAGCGATTCGCTGCAGCCTCGTCTGCGCCACGCGGCAACGCAATGCGACGGTGAAGCTGCGTAAAAACCGGCTTCACCGCCAATGTCATTAAATCTTGGTCCGAATGCCGAGCTTGCCAGCAAGGTCGCGAAAGCGCGTGATATTCCGCTTGCTGAGGTAGGTCAACAGCCGCTTGCGTCGGCCAACCATGATCATAAGACCGCGGCGCGAATGAAAGTCTTTCTTGTGTTCGCGCAGGTGGTCGGTCAGCTGGTTAATTCGTGTCGTTAAAAGCGCAACCTGTACCTCGGGCGAGCCGGTGTCACCCTCATGGGTTGCGTTATCGCGGATTACGGATTCCTTCTCCGCATGTTTTAGTGCCACGTCGGCATCTGCTCCTTGATCGTTTCGGTTGACCAATAATACCACCAACAGGCATCGCCCGTCAACCGGACCAAACTGAGAGGCCCGGCGCCGAACCGGACTCGCCGCAATATGATCGCCGGCTTACGCTGCAGGAGTGACGCCACTTTCAGCCGGAGCAAAGCGATGGATCTCCACGCAGATTCGGCTGGCCGGGATCTCGAAAAATCCGCCGACGGCGCGGTACCGCAGGCTAGCGGCTGAAAGTCCTGTCGCATTGCTCTGGGTTACGCGCAGTGACGGAATCTACGGCGCCGACCGTGGGTGGCTCGCCAGCACCGATGACTGTAGCAGGTGCCCGCGCCTGCTCCACTTTACGGCGATCGCGCCGAAATTGACTCCCGCTGCCGTTCGCGCTATCATCGTGGAGTTGTTGACGCCTGTACCATGAGCAACCCGCACTCCCACATTCCACCCGATTCCGATGCGCTTGAGCAGTGGCAGGCGTTCCGGCATACAGCTCTTGGTCAGGTTGGCTCTCTGTTCCAGGCCGACGAGTTGATACACGTCGCCAGGGCGCCGGCGCGACTTGACGTCATGGGCGGAGTGGCCGACTATTCCGGTGGCATCGTTCTCGAAATGCCGCTCGCAGCCGCCACGTTCGCTGCATGGCAGTGGAGCGACCGCCCGGACATTGAGATGGTTACTTTGGGCCAGGGGGCCGACGGCGAGCCTCAGTACGCAAGCGTCCCACTGGCAGTGATGGTCGGCGCCGACGAGGCCGTGCTGACGGTAGATGCAGTGCGACCGGCGCTGGCAGATGCCGGCTGGGCCGCGTACGTGGCCGGCTGCTTCTATGTGATGCTGGCCGCCCACAGCAAAATGGCCGAAGGCCGCGCAACGGCGACCATTGGGCGCCGTGGCGCACGCGTGCTGATCGACTCCAGCGTACCGCCGCGAGCCGGAGTTGCATCATCCGCGGCTCTTGAAGTCGCGGTAATGCATGCCCTCAGCGGCGCGGCAGGCGTGCATCCCAGCGACCTGACTCTGGCAGCCTGGTGCCAGCGGGTTGAGAATACGATTGTCGGGGCGCCGTGCGGGATCATGGATCAGGTAGCGTGCGCTCTGGGCCACAGCGGAGCGCTGCTGGGGCTGCGATGTATGCCGCATGATCTGTTGGGACACCTACAGGTGCCGCATGGTTGGCGTTTTAGCGGGATCGACTCGGGTGTGAAACACTCGGTTGCCGGCAGCGCATACGCTCTGGCCAGAGTTGGCGCCTTCATGGGGCTCAAGGTTATTCAACTTGAGAGTGGCGGCCATCCGCGCGACAACTATCTCTGCAGACTAACGCCGGACCAGTTCGCGGCGTATAGCAACCTGGTACCCGAAGAGATAACCGGCGCGGCATTCCGGGCTGAGTACGGCATCGTGCCCGATCAGGTTGCGCCACCACGTGAGGATGTCGTTTATCGTCCACGTGCCTGCGCCGAGCATCCGGTACTGGAGAACGAGCGATGCAAGCAGTTCATGGCCATTGTACAGATTGCCGGCTTGCGCGACAGCGAGGCGATTGATGCCGGCAATCAGGCCGCTGTCGCGGAAACTGAATCGCTTCTGCTTCAGGCCGGTGAATTGATGTTCCAATCTCATCAGTCGTACAGTGATCGGCTGCGTTTGGGGTCACCGGAGACGGACCTGCTTGTTGACCTCATCCGGACTGAGGGACGGGCAAACGATCTGTATGGCGCGCGCATTACCGGCGGCGGCAGCGGCGGTGTGGTGGCAGTGCTTTCGCGAGATGGAGATCGTGCTGATGCGGCGATCGAACGGGTTTCGGCTCGGTATCGAGCCGAAACCGGGCTGTCCGGCGCAATCATCGGTGGCACGTCGCCCGGCGCCGTCGCATTTGGCCAGCGGACGATCGATCCGCTCGAAGAGGGGCGGCGCGTGTAGCTTGGATTTACGCGACTTACGGGAGGAACAGCGATGCCGGCCACAGTGAGAAAAGCCGTGATTACGGCGGCAGGGCGTGGTACGCGCATGTACCCGGCCAGCGAAACCATTCAGAAGGAGATGTTTCCTCTGATGGATCGGGATGGGATCTGCAAGCCGGCGATCCAGATCATTATCGAAGAGGCGCTGGAGAGCGGGATCGATGAGGTTTGCCTGGTCGTCAATCCCACAAACCGTGCACAGATCGAACAGCACTTTGTTGAGCTAAACGATGAGAAGATTCGAGGATTCAAGGGTAAGGATTGGGCGCTGCTGCAATCAGCGCGCATTCGCCAGATCGGAGCGCGCCTGACTCTGGTGGAGCAGGCCGTTCCCGAAGGCTACGGCCATGCCGTATGGTCCGCGCGCAATTTCTGTGGCGACGAACCGTTCCTGTTGCTGTTGGGTGATCACGTTTACACCTCCGGCAGCGACCGTCGTTGTGCGCGTCAGGCGCTGGATATGTATGCCGAATACCACGCCAACGTCAGCGCCGTGCAGCAGACACCAGCCGAACTGCTTTCCCTGTTCGGCACGGTAGCCGGCGTCCGCATCGGCGATCAACCACCTGCTTATCGCGTGGAAACCATTCAGGAAAAGCCATCGATCGAGTTCGCGGAGGCCAACCTGCGTCAGGCGAACCTTCTGCATGGCGTTTACCTCTGCTTTTTTGGCATGCATGTGCTCGGGCCGTCTATTTTCGAGGCGCTCGATTGGGCGATCGAGCACGATGCCCGCGAGCGCGGAGAGTTCCAGCTTACCAGTGCGCAGGAGCGCGTTCGCGCATCCGGCGAGCCCTACATCGCCTTTGAGGCAGCCGGCGATCGACACGATATCGGCATTCCGTTTGGCTACGCCCAAACGCAAGCTGCGCTGGCGCTCAACTCCATCTATCGCGAGCAGATGCTGGCGTCCCTCGTCCGGACGCTGGCCCTTCCGCAAAAAGAGGTTCCGGCGCCGTTTGTAGAGCCGTAAACCGGCAAGTGCCGAGCCGCTAGGATGGCGACAGCACCATTCCGCCGCAAACGGGAATGCACTGGCCCGTAACATATTGCGAGAGATCCGTGGCCAGAAACTCCACCACTCCGGCGCAGTCCTCCGGCATGCCGAGTCGCCTCAGAGGGATACGGGCGCTGGCGGCAGCCATGTTCTCCGGCGTGTTTCGCCCAAACTGCGCGTTTGCGCGGGAAGTAAGAATGAGACCCGGAGCGATGCAATTCACACGGACTCCTTGTGGCCCCAACTCAGCGGCCAGCAGCCGCGTAAGCTCCACGATACCGCACTTCGCAACGCAGTAGTGGGCGATACTGCCGGAATCGTTACCGCGTACGCCGGCTTGTGACGAGACGTTGATGATGCTTCCGTCCCGCTGCGCCTGCATCGGTACCGCAGCGGCCTGGCAGCAGAACAGCGTGGAAGTTAGATTGACATCCAGAATGAACCGCCAGTCATCCTCGCTGACCTGCGAAGCCTTTCCGTTGGCCGCAGGTCGCAATACGCCACCGGCGTTGTTCACCAGAATGTCCACGCGTCCGAACGCGCTTAACGCCGAGCTAAACAGTCGATCCACATCCCGTCGTACGGTAACATCGGCCTCAACGCCGATCGCCTTAACGCCAGACAACTCACACTCCGCCGCTACACTCGCCGCTTCGAGAATCTCATCAAACTCCTCAGCCGCATTCAGGTTGATATCGTTAACCACAACATTTGCCCCAAGGAGCGCCAAGCGCCTGGCATACGCCCTGCCCAACCCGCGCCCTGCGCCTGTTACAACCGCTACCTTCCCTGCAAGTTTGCTCATTGCCACCTCCTTCGCCACGCCAGTGTGCGTCATGGCGGCAGTCCGTTCCGGAAAGGCACGCCGTACTCCTTCGCGTTGACGCCGCGACGACCGGGTGATACAATGGCATCATACGCTGCGCTTCACTACACGCTCTATGATATCAAAGCCAACTCCGCGCCGGCTCATCGGCGCTCATATGCCAACCGCCGGCGGAATCGCCGGTTCGCTTCAGGCTGGAGCCGATATTGGCTGCTCCGCCGTGCAGGTGTTCACCGCCAGCCCCCGCCAGTGGCGTCATCCGCAACTTGCTGATGAGGCCGTTGCGGCCTTCCATGCGGCGCGCGAGAGCTCGGGAGTGGAGTTTATGTGTGCGCACGACTCGTATCTGATTAACCTGGCAGCAGCCGATGAGGCGGTACTCGAGCGCTCCAAGGAGGCGTTTCGCGCTGAATTGCAGCGGGCCAGCCGGTTGGGCTTATCCTGGGTGGTGACCCATATGGGCGCCAGCCTTGCCGATACCGAGGAGAATGCCATGGATCGGCTTGCCGCGAGCCTGCGGCAGGTGCTCGCTGAGACCGACAGCGAAGGATTGTCCGCCGGAATCGCCCTGGAGACCACGGCGGGGCAGGGCACCGGGCTCGGATGGCGCTTCGAGCAACTTGCTCGCATTCTGGAAGGCGCCGGTCCGCACGCGCGTCTGGGCGTCTGCCTCGATACGTGCCACGTTTTCGTTGCCGGCTACGACCTGCGCACCGAGGGGACGTGGGATGCCACGTGGACCGAATTCGACCGGCTTGTAGGGATGGACGCGCTCAAGCTGATACATGCCAATGACGCCAAGAAGCCACTCGGCAGCCGTGTCGACCGGCACGAACACATCGGCGCCGGCGAGATAGGCGCTGAAGCTTTTGCCCGGCTGACCACCGATCCGCGCCTGGCCGGCATTCCAATAATTGTTGAAACACCCGATTCCGACACAATGCATGAAGTCAATGTGGCGCGACTCCGAAGGCACGCCAATGATCCCGACGCCGCGATTGAGGTTTCGGTGCGTATGTTCGGCCACTATGCCGATATTGGAGGGTCCGATCCAATGCCACTGGCGGTTCCAACCGGATCGAAAGTTGCGGACGTTGTGAAAAAGCTCGGGATGCGTGACAAGAAGCTGGCCGATCTGGAACAGCACTGCCGCTTCGCGATCAACAGCGACTATGTGGAAATGGATGCTATCGTTCCGCCTGGCGCGGAATTTGCCGTGCTTCCGCCAGTGAGCGGCGGATGAGCCGGCCGTGCGTCGAGGTGGTGAACCGGCCAATTGACGTTGCCGGCCTGGAAAAGCGTGTAGAGCGCGACCGCTATGGCGCCATCTGCACATTCGTAGGGCGTGTTCGAAACCACTCTCAGGGTGAGCCGGTAGCTCGCCTGGAGTACCGTGCTTACGAAGAGATGGCCGGCCGTGAGATGCTCAAGGTCGCCGCTGAGGCGGCTGAGCGATGGGACTGCAATGTTGCGATCGAACATCGGCTGGGTGTCATCGAGGTCGGCGAAGCCAGTATCGCGATAGCAGTCGCCTCACCGCATCGGGCTGAGGCATTTGAGGCCTGCCGGTACTGCATCGATACGATCAAACAGAGGGTGCCGATCTGGAAGCGCGAGGAGCGGCCGGATGGCACATTCTGGATCGAGGGTGATGCGCCGGTTCGTTCAGGGACCAGTTGAAGCGGCTTGGATTCCAGCACGGCGGATGGCGGAGTAACGGTTATCTGGAATCCGCAAGCCGGCGGAGGCCGCAGCGCTAGCCGCCTGGGCGAACTGCAAGCGGCAATCGGCGCGCGGGCAGGAGCTATCTCCTGGCGGATCGCGCCAACACTCGGCGCCGGCTGCGGTGCAGATTTGGCCGCAGCCGCGGCACAATCTGGCTCGGCTATTGTCGCGGCCGCTGGTGGAGACGGCACCTGCTGTGAGGTGCTGAACGGACTGATGCGCGCATCGGTTCCACGTCCGGCGTTGGCGGTCCTCCCGATGGGCACGGGCAACGATTTTGCCAGGACACTGGGCATCGGCAGCCTTGATCACGCCGCGGAAACGATGTTTGCCGGCCAGCGCAAGCGTATTGACGCTGGTTGCGTCAATGGGTTTTGGTTTCTCAACGCAGCCGGCTGCGGCTTTGATGCCGTAGTGGCGGAGGGCGTTCGGTCAATGCCTCGGTCACTGCCCGGCAAGTGGGCCTATATCTTCGCCGCGGCGGTCGCATTGCCTCGCTTCAGCCCGGTTACCACGGTGCTTGTGACCGAGGCTGAGCGGATCGAAACCCGATGCATGCTTTGTACCGTTGCCAATGCGCGCAATTATGGAGGCGGCATGATGATTGCTCCCGACGCAAAGGTTGACGACGGCGAGCTGGATATCTGTGTGCTCGGTGAAATCGGTCGCATCCAGTTCGTCCGGGCATTTCCGTCTGTGTTCCGCGGTCGGCACGTCAACCATCCGAAGGTACGGATGATACGCTCTGCAACTATTTCAATCACCATGAACCCGGTAGCACCGCTACTCGTGGATGGTGATGTGATCGGCACTACACCTGCGCAGTTTTCTGTAGTGCCTAAAGCCATTGAAGTACTCGCGCCTCAAAAGCCGTGCGCAACGCATGGGTGGAGGTGGCCGTATAATATGTGATGAATCGGCGCTGCCTGACCGCGATCCGAATCAAGTTGACCAACCTGGATAACCCACTTGCGAATACCGTGAGGATTGCTTTAGCGCTCCTCGTCATCACGGCCGGACTGACCGGCTCGCCGGCAGCGGCTGCCTGCATGCGCAACATGGCTTGCTGTGCCGGTCACACGTGCCGGTGCCGAGCAGCGCAGCCATCTCGTGTTCAACCTGGCGTAGAACCAAGCCACTGTGGAGCGCTCTGTTTGTGCGGCGCCAACCGGCGCCTCCAGCGCGTGGCGCCGGCTGCAGTACCGCGCGCGGAGTCAGCCGGGGCCCTGACCGGAGTGGGGAGCGCCGGCATCGCCATTTCATGCGTCACCGTTTCCGCCCCGCTTCCGTCGGTATCGCCGGCCTCCAACGGTCCGCCACATACAGCAGATCCTCGCGGGCCACCACCCTCCTCGTAATCCGCCAACGTTTTTAGCCTGCCGGCCGACATGCGTGACCATTCGTCGTGCACAACCTGCCGGTAAGTACCTGTACGGCGGCATCGGAAGTCACCAGTTCACCGGCAGATCCCTCTGCCGCGCACCGCTCCGTATCACACGACTTGCGAGGCAACACATGAAGAGAGACTATTCGCAGACGCGGCGACGGCTGCTTTCATCGCTCGCCGGCCTTGGGGGGTTGGCTGCGTTTACGGATCAACGCGCCGCTGCATTCCCGTCGCCGACTCCATCTGCAGCATGGGCACATGCATTCGATCCGAATCGCAACCGACCGACATGGGACCCACGAGCCCTGCCGGTAAAGGGCGACGTGGTACACGAGTACGACTTGGAGATTGTCATCGCCGAGCACGAAATCGTGCCGCGGATCGCCTTCCACGCTTACGCCTTTAACGGCCAGGTTCCAGGTCCACTGATTCGTGTCAAGGAGGGCGACTGGATCCAGGTGAACCTTACCAACAAAACGCATGACTTTCACACGATACACTGGCACGGGATGTATGTGCCGTGCGAGATGGATGGAATTCCGCTCGGCACCCAGTATCCGGTTGGTTACGGCGAAACGTTTCGTTACCTCTGGCGAGCTCAGCCGGCCGGGACACACTTCTACCATTGCCACAACATGACAAACATGCACATTCAGGCAGGCTTGTATGGCGCGCTCATTGTGGAGAGCCACGACGATCCCGTGCGTCGTGTGTTCGGCTACGACCGCGAGTACGTTATGGTTCTGAGCGAGGTGGATACCAACTTTATAGCGGCGATGATGAACGACATGCTGAAGATGGGCCACACGATGAGCTTTATGGCAGGCTCCGGCGGCCGCATGGCGGCGATGAACGGCGAGATGATGGGCTGGTTTGCATCTACGGCCGATTTCGAGAAGAGTGTGAAGAGTGGGTGGATCCCGCCATACGATCCGAGTCTGACCGGCGATCCAATGCGCATTCGCCCGAACTTCTTCATGATCAACGGTAAATCGTGGCCGATGACGGAGCACCTTCACATCCGTCGCGGCGAAAACATTCGCGTCCGCCTGATCAACACCGGCTTGCTGCCCCACGCGATGCACCTGCACGGCCATGATGTGTGGGAGGTATGCCGCGACGGCGCTCCGCTTGCGTCACCGGTTCGGCTGAACACCATTCCGGTCATGGCCGGGTCAACCGTGGATTTTGTCGTGCAAGGCACGAATGCCGGCAATTGGCATTTCCACGACCACAGCGATCTCAGCTTGACCAACAACGGCGTATCGCCGGGCGGAATGATGACGATGCTGATGTACGACGACGCCGACCAGGCCGGCTTTACCTTCAAAGAGATAATCGCGGTGAACTCATGAAAGCAAACCGTTCCGGTTTGAGACCGCCAGGCCGGTGCAAGGAGACCCTGATGAAGCACATTGCCAATACAACCACCTTGATCGTGATCCTTATTCTGTGCATCGCCGGCGCTGCGTCTGCGCAGAACGGCGGCGCTCCCCCCGGGCAGGCAGGCGGGCCACAGCCACAAATTGAGATCGATGGAACAGGAATTGCAACCCTGCAGCTGTCGAGCCCACGCCTTGTATTACCGTCCGGCCTCAAATCGAGCAGCTCTCGCGTGAACATCAGTGATTCGGAGCTGCTCCTGGGCATCACACAGGCACTCTACCGGAGCAAATCGCTGGGCAGCCTGGTAGTTGGTGGCATAACCACCGATGACAACAAAAACCCCGGCGGCACATCCTTCTTTATGCACCAGGCGTACGTTGACTACGAAACGCCAACGATGGAAGCGCTGATCGGCAGAACGGACATGCCCACGCATTTGATCGACTTTCCGACGATCCGTGGCGACGATCTGAATGAATATGTCAACCTGCTTGACCCTTACAGCAGCGGCGACAACGTGGAGGAGCACCGGTATGCCAATCAGGCGTCGGTGATCTTCAACCACTCGCTGCGCTACTTTGTGAATTTGCACGTCGTCAATCAGATCAGTTCAGCTGCCGGGTCGCTTGGCCAGAACGGTCTCAACGCCTATGGCGTGCAGCTTGCCTATCAGGGCTTGCCCGGCCTTGCGAATATCGAGCGGGTTCCCCTTTGGGGCGTCGGCTACGAACGGCTGACTGTGGGCAGCTCTGCCGGCGGAGCTCTCAATGCGCTCTATGGCGGCGGCGTTTTCAACCTGAACCGGAGCCCGTCAGATCGTGTCGATCTCCGGATGCTGGATACATGGACCTTTGGCAACAACAGCTCCATTATCGCGACTCCAAACGATACGTTTCGCGCCTCGGCAAACTCCATCGCTGGAGCGGTACGTTGGCTTCACAGCCCCTTCGGCCGGCCGGCTTATCAACTGGCGTTCACGGCAGGCTTCCGGAACTACAGTCATGTGGCGAATGCGTCCAGCTACGCGCTGGCGCTAACCGGCGTGAAACGGTTGGGTGAGAATTTCGATCTGGTGCTGCAGTATCAGTTCCAGCACCGCCAGCCGGCCTACGCGGCGGCGTTTTCCGGGGTGCAAAACGAACAATCCGTGGAGCTCGGATTCGTTTTCGGCTTCCAGAGCATCCTCCACCGGCACATAGGTCCCAGGCGAACACTTCTAAATCTGCAGCACCAATACATCCCATAGGCGCTACGCCCATTCGATCTCAACAAGGAGACAGAAATGCCCGATTATTCCGACGCGCCGTTGAAAGAGGCGCGCCAATATGTGGTGACCGGTAGCGAGGACTGGGCTTCGATCCGGGGATTCGGTACGCATTCGACGGATGTAGCGATGATGACTGAGATGATGGTGAAGGGATCCGCCATGGAGGGAATGCGCATGAACGGCATGGCCGGTATGGCCGGCATGCCCGGTATGACGACACCGGGTCGGTCGACCACGCCGGGAGCAGCCGGCTCACCCGGCCCTCTCACACTACTCACACCAATGACCGCGATCCGCCGTGGAGCGAATACGCTGGCATTTGCACTGGCGGCAAATGGAAGTACAAAACCTGCTGGGCTGCACATGGCGGCCACAGTCAAAATGACCGCGATGGATATGGGTGAGTCGCATCCGCCGGTAGTTATGGCGCGTAATGGACGGTTCAGCGTGAAAGTCGATTTCTCGATGGCCGGCGCCTGGCAGGTTTCACTGCAGATCAAGAGCGGCGGCCAGCCGCCTCAAGTGCAGAGCTTCGACTTTGACGTTCCGTAAGGTGATGTTGACGGGGAACCAACATTTGTGCTAGAGTTGGTCAATCAAAGATCGTCCTTTTAAGGCGGCCCGGTGAGGCTGTTAAAGGGCGAAACGTGCGGCTCCGCGACCTCCTCGGAGATGCGTACCGCGCGAATCGACTTTTACGCGCCCCCGCGCCGCAAGCGTGGTGGGGCGCGTTTTGTTATGCCGCTGGCGGCAAGGAGGGAAGGAATGTCTGAAACCGATGCCGACGCGCCGAATGGCGGCGTGCCCGTTCTGGATGCCGACGACATTCGCCGTGCAATAACGCGGATCGCACACGAAATCCTCGAACGAAACCATGGCGCCGAAAACCTGGCGTTTGTCGGAATTGTGAGTCGGGGTGCTCCACTGGCTGAACGCCTGGCCGGCGCGATCCATGCTTTCGAGGGGGCAGAGATTCCCGTTGGCCGGCTGGATATCGGGATGTATCGCGACGATTATGCGCAGCGGCCGGTAGGTCCAAGCCCGCTGTCGCCTACCGAGATACCTTTTGATGTAACCGGCAAGCGCATCGTACTGGTGGACGATGTGCTATTCACGGGCCGAAGTGTACGAGCAGCACTTACCGCCCTCCTGGATATCGGCCGGCCAGACTGCATACAGCTGGCGTCGCTGGTCGACCGGGGCCACCGGGAACTACCGATCCGTCCCGATTACGTGGGCAAGAACCTGCCCACCGCACGTGACGAGCATGTGCAGGTCCGGCTGCGTGAGACCGACGGTGACGACCAGGTACTGATTGTTCGCCGGAGCGCCAGAACGTGAAGCACCTGCTGTCACTGCGCGAGACGCCTGCCAACGAAATCGGCTTCCTGCTGCAAACGGCGGCCGTGTTTCGCGAGATCCTGGACAGGCCGATTCGCAAGGTGCCCACGCTCCGCGGCCGATCGGTTGTGACGCTGTTCTACGAGAGCTCCACGCGTACCCGAACATCCTTTGAAATGGCGGCGAAGATTATGAGCGCGGAGGCGGTCAATGTAGCTGTCGCGCTCTCCTCGGTTACCAAGGGTGAGTCGTTTAAGGACACGGTGCAGACGCTGCAAGCGCTCAAGGCCGATTGCATCGTCATACGGCACAGCGCCTCCGGCGCGCCGGCCTTTGCCGCAGCGCGGGTGGACGTACCGGTGATCAATGCCGGTGACGGCCGGCACGAGCACCCAACGCAGGCGCTTCTGGACATGCTTACGATGCAACAGCACTTCGGACGGATCGAGGGCCTCAAGGTGGCCATCGTGGGTGATGTGCTGCACAGCCGCGTAGCTCGTTCGAATATCTGGGGTCTGACTAAAATGGGGGCAAAGGTTACACTCGCCGCACCGAGAACGCTGATGCCCGAGGGTACGGACGGACTGCCGGCAGCGGTAGCCGACTGCCTGGATGAGGCCGTTTGCGGCGCAGATGTTGTGATGGTATTGCGCCTCCAGAATGAACGGATGCAGGCTGCGCTGGTGCCGAATGTGCGAGAGTACTCACGTCTGTTTGGCGTCACACCGGCTCGACTTCGGCACGCTGCGCACGGTCTGCTGGTGATGCACCCCGGCCCCGTCAACCGCGGCGTGGAAATCTCTTCGGATCTTGTGGATGGGGTCGATGGTATTCACACTGCTATCGGTGAACAGGTGACAAATGGCATCGCCGTACGCATGGCCGCTCTCTATATCCTGATGGGTGGCGGATCGATCGGTGAGCCGGCCGCAGAGTGATGTACTCGAACGTTTCATTCGCAGGAAGGAGATGCGCGTGAGAACTCTGTTGGCCGGCGGACGCGTGATCGACCCATCGCAAGGGATCGACCGGCCCGCCGATTTGCTGATCGTGAACGGCAAGGTTGAGGCCGTGCTCCAGCCCGGTGAGGATGCCGCCTCGGACGAGAGACTGGACGTAACGGGACTCACCGTCTGTCCGGGTTTCATCGATATCCACGTCCATCTGCGGGAGCCGGGCTTCGAATACAAGGAGGATATCGAGAGTGGCTCAGCAGCCGCAGCCGCCGGTGGCTTTACGCGCATCTGCTGTATGCCGAACACCAATCCTGCCATCGATACCGCCAGCGTTTGCCGGCACATCATCGAGCGGGCAGCCGGTGTGGGCAAGGCGCACGTCCACCCGATCGGGGCGGCGACCCGCGGCATGGAGGGCGAGCGGCTGACGGAAATAAACGACCTCAAATCCGCAGGCGCTGTTGCAATCTCGGACGACGCCTTCCCGATTCAAAACGCACGCACGATGCGAAGTGTGATGCAGTACTGCGCCATGCTGAACATGCCGCTCATGACGCATAACGAGGAGAAGGAGCTGACGACTGGCGGCAGCATGAACGAGGGTGCTGCAGCCACGGTTCTCGGTCTTGCGGGCATGCCGCCCGCCGCCGAGGATATCGCCGTGGCGCGTAACATCATGCTCGCCGCCATTACGGGGTGCCGGCTGCATCTGCTTCACATTTCTACGGCGGGCACCGTGGAACTGCTCCGCAACGCCAAGGAGAAGGGGTTGGCCGTTACCGGTGAGGCATGCCCGCACCATTGGGCGCTTACGGACGAGGCGTGTTTGGGATTCAATACCGATGCAAAGATGAACCCGCCGCTCCGCACTACCGAAGACTGCGAAGCCATCATGCGCGGATTGGCAGACGGCACGATCGACTGCATCTCCACGGACCATGCACCACACGCTCCGCATGAGAAAGAGGTGGAGTTCGACGCCGCGCCGTTCGGTATCCTCGGGCTCGAAACGGCTGTGGGTCTTGCGATTACGCACCTTGTGGCGCCCGGACGCATGACACTTTCAACCCTGGTGGCCCGCTTCACGACTGAGCCGTCGCGCATTCTTGGTCTGTCAGCCGGCACACTTCGCCCAGGAGCCGCGGCCGACATCACGGTCCTGGATACCCAGGCAGCGTGGCAGGTAGACCGCGCAGCGGTTCGATCACGATCGAGCAACACGCCGTTTCACGGCGCAACACTCAAGGGTCGAGCGGCGTTCACAATGGTGAACGGCGTCCGGATTGCACCGGAGCCGGCCACGTGAGCGAGACGGCGCACAAGCTCTTCCATGGCGCCCGGTTTACCACGTTCGATCCTGAGGCGCCGGTTGCCTCCGCTCTGGCGGTCGACCGCGGTGGCATGATAATGGCCGCTGGGACCGCTGCCGAACTGCAAGGTCTGTGTACGGCTGATACGCAGTACGTCCACCTTGGCGACCGGTGGGCGACACCAGGCTTCTTCGATTGCCACCTGCACATGCTGGGTTTGGGTCTTTATCTGTTTCAGGTCGATTTACGGCCACCCGAAACAGGGAGCGTCGACGAGATCGTTCGGAAGTTGACCGAGCGCCTCCACGCGGAACCGGACTCCAAAGCCGTTCTTGGCAACCGGTACGACCAGAACCGGATGCGCGAGCGGCGTCATCCAACCCGCCACGACCTCGACCGTGTAGCAACCGATCGGCCGGTCCGCGTGGAGCACACCTCCGGGCACGCGGCTGTGGTGAATAGTTGCGGCCTCAGGCTTCTTGGTATTGGCGCTTCGAGCCCGGATCCGACCGGTGGCGAAATCGTGCGCGACGAGCGAGGCGAGCCCACCGGCGTGCTGCTCGAAACTGCCGCGTGGAACAACATGGAACGCATTGTGCCACCCGCAACTCGGGAACAGGCCGTGGACGCATTGAGCGGCGCCGCCGCCTATCTGCTGCAGCGAGGCATAACCAGCGCCGGCGACGCAGCGACGGCGCCGGATGAGGTGGCTTGGTACGCTGCGGCAGCGGAGTCGCGGGTCCTGGGAGTTCGCGTCAATCTCATGATGGATTGGCCAGCCGTCTGCCGTCAGTCGGCCGGCGATGACGCGCCTAAACCGGCCGAGATGTGGAACGGTGGCCCCGAGGGCGAGCACTGGCTGCACATTGGCCAGGCGAAGTTATTCAGCGACGGCGCCATCACGACGCGAACGTGCTGGCTCAACGAGCCTTTTGCCGATAGCGGCGGTAACTGCGGACTGCCGCTGCATCCCCCGGATGTCCTGAAGGAGTACATTTTTCGGGCGCACCGCGCAGGCTGGCAAATAGCTACTCACGCCATTGGAGACCGTGCCATCGACCTCGTGCTGCGCTGCTACGCCGAGGCGCAGCGGGCTCACCGGCGTCCAAATCCCGGGCATCGCATCGAGCACTGTATGCTGCTCACCGATGATCTGATATCCAGGCTTCGACGGCAGCGCGTCTGGTCTATCGGTCAGCCGGAGTTTCTCCATGCCCTGGGCGATGCCTATGTGGCTGCCCTCGGCGAGAAACGGGCGACGCTGCTCTCTCCTTATGCATCGCTGCGCGATCGCGGCGTATTGCAGGCCTTCAGTTCCGACTGCCCTGTTGTGCCGGGAGCGCCGCTGGACGGCATCCGTGCCGCGATGCAGCGCGCAACGCATTCCGGCCGCATCCTCAACACCGAAGAGCGGATCGATGCCGAGACGGCATTTCGGCTCTACACAGTGGCGGCGGCCGCTGCGACGCTCACGCACAAGCAGCGGGGCAACCTTGCGCGCGGACGCGCCGCGGACTTCACTGTGTTCACCGCCGATCCCTTTGCCACCCCGGCCGCCGAATGGGAGCAGGTCCAGGTTGCCGCAACGGTAATTGGCGGCGAAGTGCGATTTGCAGCAAAGCACGTGGACCTCACATGAGGGCGAACCTTGTGCTGAGCGACGGCGCCGTCTTCCAGGGAGAGTCACTCGGGCGCCCGGGCACGGCGGTTGGTGAAGTAGTGTTCAACACCGGTATGACCGGGTATCAGGAGATCCTCACCGATCCCTCGTATGCCGGCCAGATCGTGAGCCTTACCTATCCGCTGATTGGCAACTACGGGGTCACTGAGGCCGACTTTGAGTCGAGGCGCGTTCAGGTATCCGGCTTTGTGGTACGGGAAGCGGCCGATGAGCCAAGCAACTGGCGCTCGGAAGGCAGCCTCCACGCATTCCTGAACGACCATGGAGTAGTTGGAATTCAGGGCATCGATACGCGGCAGTTGACGCGCCGCTTGCGGGCTCACGGTGTGATGATGGGCATGGTATCCACCGAGCATCAAGCGGAGACGGCAGTGGACATGGTCCGCTCAGCTCCGGGATATTCCGAAGAGGAATTGGTCTATCGCGTCTCGACACCGAACCCCTACACGTGGCGCGCCGGCGCCGACCGCCCTGATGCGGCAACGTGCCCGCCGGATTCCGGGACGCAGCGTCGAATCGCACTGTTGGATTGTGGCGTCAAGTTCAACATACTGCGGTCACTCGCGGCGTTAGGGTGCCACGTGACCGTGTTTCCTGCCGGGACGTCAGCTGCCGAGATACTTCGCTCGTCGCCAGACGGAGTCGTACTCTCGCCGGGACCCGGCGACCCAGCATCACTGGGCTCGTTGGTGAATGAGGTCCGCAAGCTGGCGGAGGCACGCCCGGTGATGGGCGTCTGCATGGGAAACCAGCTGCTGGGTAGTGCGTTTGGCAGCAAGACTTTCAAGCTTAAGTTTGGACACCGGGGCAGCAACCATCCCGTACGGGACCTCGTAACGGGTCGTGTGGCGATTACATCGCAAAACCACGGCTACGCTCTCGACGCAGACGGTTTGACCGACGGAATGGAAGTGGGCCAGATTAACCTGAACGACGGTACCGTCGAGGGCCTTCGCCACCGCGAACTCCCGGTGTTCAGCATTCAGTACCATCCCGAGGCCTCGCCGGGTCCACATGACAGCGCGCACTACTTCAAAACATTTGTTGAGTCCCTTCATTAACAGTAAGGAGCTTTCAATGCCCAAATGGAGTGGCCGATGGCAGAGATAGTCCGACTCGGCGCGGAAGAAGCGGCAGTTGAGGATGAAGAGAAGAGAGAGGCTGCCAGGGCTGAAGCTGCGGAACGCAAGGCGCGACGCCAACGCGGACAGCAGCGGCGGCTGATGTTCCTGCTGCCTTTGGTTACGGTGTTAGCTATTATCGCGTGGTGCTTTTCAACGCAGTTCATTCCCAGCCAGTCGATGGAGCCGTATTTGCAGCCTGGTGACCATATTGTCACGCTCAAATCGTGGCTGGCGTATCCGGACCATGCGGTGCCCAGCCGCGGCGATGTCGTAGTCTTCAACCTACCTGCGAAGCAGCAGCTACAGGACCCTAACGCGTGGGTTTCGGGCAGTCCTCCTCAAGCCGCGATCCTGATAAAGCGCGTGGTCGGCCTGCCCGGCGAGACAATCGAGTTTCAGGGTAACGAAGTGCTGATCAACGGCAAGGCGCTTGTTGAGAACTACCGAACTATCCCCGAAACCCGGCGAGTCGGCGGCGCCTACGGTACCGACGGGCCTTTTCGCATTCCGGCGCACCACATCTTCCTGATGGGTGACAATCGCCCGGATAGCGACGACAGCAGGTTCTGGGGCCCGCTGAACGTCAAGAACGTGATGGGTCGGTGTATGGGCGTTCTGTTTCACGAAAGCGCGAATGGATTCAACGAACGGCGATACCAAAAAACAACCGGTCAGTAGGTCGCTAGCCACAGCCGCGTTATGCGCTGCCGGAGCAGCCGCCGTGCTTCTACGGCTGGTAGCGCTTCGCGCCGATTCGTACGCGCACCTCTCGTGGAGCGCCGCGCTTCTCACCGACGAGGGGTTCTACATCCACAACGCCCGCAACCTGGTTCTCTTCGGTCACGCAACGACCGACCGCTTTAACAACGCGCTTTTGATGCCAACGCTCAATATTCTGCAGATAGCAGTTTTCCGGCTGTTCGGCGTCTCCGACGTTTCCGCTCGCATGATTTCGGTGTTCTTTGGCCTGGTCTCCATCGCGCTAATCGTTGACGGCGCACGCCGTGTTTTAGGTTCGCGACCGGCCCTGTTCGCGGGGCTTCTGCTCGGCCTGGACCACGTGTATCTGCTCTACAACCGCATGGCACTGATGGATACGCCGGCTGCCTGCATGCTGGCCGCATCCTGGTGGTCACTCTGCCGAGGATTGGCCGTGGCTCCCTCGACCGTCCCAACACGTCGCCGGTTCTGGATGGCGCTGGGCGGCTGCTGCTTTGCTCTGGCCTTCACGTCGCGCGGACTGGTGCTGTTTGCCGCTCCGGCAGTGTTTGGGATTCCGCTTCTGCTGGATCGCCGCCGGAAGGTTGCCTGGCGGCATGGCGATGCGATACCGACAGCCGTCGGCGCCGCCCCGATCCTGCTCGGGTATCTCCTGTTCTGGTACCTGCCGAACCGCGCGGAAATGCAGCGCATTGATCACTACTACATGGTGCACCAGCTCCTTCCGAGGAGCCTCGCCCACCTATGGCACAACCTGGTGCACGCAATCGTCGGCGATCACCGCGGCATGTCGCCATACCTGTTCCGCCACTCGACAATCCCATTCGCGCTTTGCCTGGCCGCGCTGTTTTCGTGGCCGGCCTTGAGGGAGCGGTTGCGCCCGGCCGGCCGCACCGCTTTGGCGTCCGCTGCCGCGGCCATGCTTTGCGCATGGCTGATGCTTGCCTTCATCAGTTACTCGCCAGACCGGTACTACATCCTTTTCTACCCGGCCATGATGGTGATCGCGGGCACTGCGCTGGCGGAGGCGCGGCATCTGACGGCCTGGGTTCTCGCGCATCGGCAACAGCGAACACTCTTCGGCGCGTTTTGTACTTTTCATCTGTTTGAGGCGTTCCTGCATCATGGTAACCGGATAACCGACGCGGTTTTGTACAGCGCCGTCGCCGGAGTCGCCGCGCTCTGCTGGTTCGCTCCCGAAGTCGGCGCGCGCCTCGAAGCCGGCGCTCGTATCGTTCCGCCTGCCATGATCCTGGCGATATGGTTTGCCAGTAACGGATTGTGGCTCGGGGACTGGCTGACGCACATCACCTGGCACAGGCTTGCTGCCGACAACTGGTTGGCAAGACACTTGCCGGCGAACACCGTGCTGTACGGAGACGTGGCGCCCGGACTTTGCCTCAACAACGGTTTCAAAGTGGTGACTGTTCAGCCAGGGCTGTGCAACAGTCGTCGGCTGTTCCATCTGTACCCGAATGATCCGGCGGCCGTCCTGATCCTCGATGGCTCCTGGAAAGAGCTCTGGTGGCGCCGCCACCAACCGCAGGTTGTTTCCGACTCCAATAGAATTATGTTCTTCCCAAAAATCGTGCGATATCCGGTGGGCTTGTACAAAGGTCCGAACTATCCCGGCGCCTCCACACCGTTTGGCGCCGTGGGACACACCGGCTGATGCCCAGAAACGCCAACGTAACCAAGGTGATGGTTATCGGTTCCGGCCCGATCATTATCGGCCAGGCCGCAGAGTTCGACTATGCCGGTACCCAGGCCTGCCGAGCGCTGCGCGAAGAGGGTGTCTCTGTGGTTCTGGTCAACTCCAACCCGGCCACCATAATGACCGACCCGGAAGTAGCCGATCGCGTCTACATCGAGCCTCTCACAGTAGGCTTCGCTGACCGCATTCTGGCGGTGGAGAAGCCCGATGGACTGCTGCCCACGCTTGGCGGCCAAACCGGGCTGAACCTGGCCACCAGGTTGGCGGAGCAGGGCGTGCTTGAACGCCACGGCGTCCGACTATTGGGCACACCGCTCCGGTCAATCCACCAGGCCGAGGATCGCGATGAGTTCCGGGCGCTGATGCGGCGCATCGGCGAGCCGGTTCCCGAGTCGTGGATCATCACGGAGCTCGACCAACTGGCAGAACCGGCGGATTCCGGAATCTGGCCGCTTATTGTACGGCCCGCATACACGTTGGGCGGCACGGGTGGGGGCATTGCGCACAACAGCGACGAGTTACGCCAGATTGCGATGCATGGCCTTGCACTTTCGATGCGCCACCAGGTGATGGTCGAGCGGTTCCTGGGCGGTTGGAAGGAGATTGAGTATGAGGTGATGCGTGACGCCAACGACACCGCCATCACCGTTTGCAATATGGAGAACTTCGATCCGATGGGGGTGCACACGGGTGACAGCATCGTGGTGGCGCCATCGCAAACTCTATCGGATCGTGAATACCAGATGCTCAGGACGGCGTCACTGAAGATTATCCGCGCGCTGGGTATCGAGGGTGGCTGCAACGTACAGTTGGCGCTGGATCCGACCTCGATGAACTACTGTGTCATCGAGGTGAACCCAAGGGTCTCGCGATCCTCAGCGCTCGCTTCAAAGGCTACCGGATATCCCATAGCCAGGGTGGCGGCCAAAATTGCGGTTGGGCTGCAGTTGGACGAGATCGAAAACGCCGTAACGCAGCGAACGCTTGCCTGCTTTGAGCCAGCGCTGGACTACTGCGTGGTAAAGATACCGCGGTGGCCATTCGACAAGTTCGTTCAGGCAGATAAGACCATCGGAACGCAAATGAAGGCCACTGGCGAAGTGATGGCGATCGACCGGTCATTTGAATCGGCGTTACTGAAGGCGTTGCGCTCTCTTGAAGTCGGTAACCCGGGTATGGCCAACGCCGCTGCCGCAGTGCTCAGTGAGGTTGGGCTGGAGGAGATGATCCGGGTTCCCAACTCTGAGCGGCTCTGGGCGATCTTCGAGGGCATGCGGCGTGGTATGTCGATTGGTGAGGTTCGCGAACTCTGCAATGTGGATCGGTGGTTCCTGAAGAAACTTCAGAACATGGTCGAGATTGAGCTACGCCTGAAGCGGTATGGCTCCACGATCGCCTTGATGGCCGCAAGCCCACACTCGTCCGCTGCCGATCACCCACTGGCTGCGGAGCTGATTGGCAAAGCAAAGCAGACTGGGTTTGGCGATCGGGCCATCGCCGAGTATTCCGGCGCGACAGAGGCAGGTGTTAGCGCCCTGGTCAAAGCGCTGGGTATCGGTCGCGCCTACAAGGTTGTGGATACGTGCGCTGCGGAGTTTGAAGCCGCCACGCCGTACTTCTATTCCTGCTACGAGCACGAGAATGAAGCCTCGCAACGGGCAGCCGATTCGCGCGGCCGCATCGTAGTTCTCGGCAGTGGGCCGATTCGGATCGGACAGGGTATCGAGTTCGACTACTGTTCGGTCCACTGCGTCAAGGCGCTGCAGCGTGCTGGCTATGGCGCAGTCATCATCAACAACAACCCGGAAACTGTATCCACCGACTTTGACATTTCCGACCGGCTCTACTTCGAACCACTGGCCGCCGAGGACGTGATTCACATTCTAGAGCGCGAGCAGCCGGAAGGCGTGATCGTACAGTTTGGCGGGCAAACGGCGATCAATTTGGCCCAGGCTGTGTCGCACGCCGGGTACAAGCTGCTCGGGAGCTCACTGGATGCGATCAAGCTGGCAGAGGATCGCGACTTGTTCGACATGGTGCTGCGCGAGTTGGCGATCGCCAAACCGCCGGGTCGAGCCGTGACATCGGCGCCCGACGCACTGGCCGCAGCTGAGGAGATTGGCTACCCGGTGGTGGTGCGACCGTCGTGGGTGCTTGGCGGCCGCGCAATGGAGATTGTCTACAGCCTCGAGGAGTTGCGCGCTTATATTGAATACGTTGTGGCGGTTTCGCCGACGGCGCCGATCCTGATTGACCGGTATATCCTGGGCCGCGAGGTCGAGGTCGACGTGATCTGTGACGGTGCGCAGTGCCTGATTCCCGGCATTATGGAGCATATCGAGAGGGCAGGCGTACACTCCGGCGATAGCATGGCAGTCTATCCCCCGCAGTCGCTCGGAGCAGAGATTTGCGACGAAGTCGTTGCGATCTCCACGCGGCTCGCGGTCCGCCTGGGCGTAGTGGGATTGATGAACATACAGTTTGTCGTCGACCCCACAACGGGGCGCGCGCTGGTACTGGAGGTGAACCCGCGCGCATCACGGACGGTGCCATTTCTGAGCAAGGTTACCGGCATCCCAATGGTGGATATCGCGGTGCGGGCGCTGCTGGGCGAAAGCCTGGCACAGCAGGGGTTAGCGCCGGGTTTACATCCGGCGGGCAGCAAGGTAGCTGTAAAAGCGCCGGTATTCTCGTTTGCCAAGCTTACAGCCGTAGATGTATCACTGGGCCCGGAGATGAAAAGCACCGGCGAGATCATGGGAATTGACCGGGACTACCCACATGCGTTGTATAAGGCTATGGTGGCATCAGGAATTGACGTTCCGGCAGCCGGACGCCTTGTTATTACTGTGGCTGACCAGGATAAGCAAGAAGTGGTGGAGATCGCGCGCGGCTTCGTAAGGCTTGGGTTTACAATCATCGCGACGGAAGGCACACTCAAACATCTGGCGCACCATGGCATTGCGGCGGAGTCCGTTTCAAAGCTGCATGAGGATGACGACAACATCGTCACCCGGATACGGAGCGGCTCGGTGGATCTTCTTATCAACACTCTGACCAATGACCGCGTCATCGAACGCGAGGGTACGCGAATCCGTCGTGCTTCGGTAGAATACGGTGTGCCATGCCTTACCAGCCTGGACACTGCCCGTGCGCTGCTGTTGGCGCTTGAGCATGGATCGCAGCGCGGCAGCGCCACAGTGGCGGCAGTAACCGAATACCTGTAGGGAAACGCAATGAGACTCTCTCGAAATCGTGACTTCCTGCGCGGCCTTTGTCTGGCGCTATTGTCCCTGGTCCTGACACCGCATTCGGCTAAGGCGACGCCGGAGTATGCCCGTCGAGAGGGGAAAGCGTGCAACTATTGCCACATCAGCGGCAGTCCGGGTTTTACCGACCCAACCACCGGCGTGCGACAGAGCACCGTACTGAACCTGGCCGGGCGGTATTACGCTGCGCACAATCACAGCTTTGCGGGATTCTACGCACCGCCGCCACCAGCTGTGCCGATGAAGCCGCTGTTTAAGTTTGTGTGGCAGCTGCCACTGGCGGATGCACCGCACCGCGCGGCCGTAGCGGATCTGGCCGGCGACGGCCGGCCGGAGCTCATCACGCTGGGTCCCTCCGCCAAGGCGGGAACGGCGTCGCTTCTGGTACGAGCCTTTGACAAGAGTGGACTGAAAACCGAGTACTCGACGACATTCGACGGCTCACCCGACGATCTGGCTGTGGGTCGGTTTGCGGGCAAAAGTGAACCGCCGGTAATCGCCACGGATGCCGGCGCATGGTTTTGGAACGGAAGCGGCTACGAGGAGCGCGCAGCACCGAAGCCGGTTCAGGTACTCGGAGCCGTATGGCTGAAAGATGGGGACGAGCGGCTGCTTATCGCCGACTCGCCGTCACAGGTGCAGGCGTTTCAAGTGGAACTATCCAAACAGGCTACGTCCTGGCTCACCAACCCCGTACCGGCGCCGTCCAGCGGGCAGGTGCAGCAGGCTCTCATGCACGCCACTCCAACCTTTCTCGACAAGATGGGTATGCCGCAACTACTGGCCCTTGGCGGTATGGTGGGCCTCTGGGCGATGCGATCGGACGTTCCGCTTGCGCTCTATTACATACAGGTCAACCAGGATTTCGACACCAAGCCGAATGCTGCGAATCACGGCAAGCCGACTTTCGTCTTGAAGAGCCGCACCAGTAACGTCGTATTCCGCGACCCCAGTGCGGCCATGGGTCCGGAGTTATGGGCTTCTCCCACATTTAGTGGAACGATCCTCGACGTCTGCACTCAGGATCCACGCTCCGGCGAATCCGGGCTTCTGGTTCTCACCGATCATCCGCCGACCGGCACAGGGGGCGGTCTCTACTTCTTCGGATCAGCCGTTCCGCCGGCGAAATAAGGATAGGAACGATGCACGGCGCAGGCTCGTCTTGCACTTGATTGATAGCACGATTACGTCTGGAGCACGGCCCATTCCGCGCAATGACGCTCGTGCAGGTGCCTGCCTGCCCCTGTAATGGACCCCATATACACCGATAAGCTGCTGCCACGGGTGGTCGGATCCTGCTGGCGCTCACGCTGGAAATGCCTACTTAGCCTCGTGCTTTGTCTGGGCGTGGCTGCGTTGATTACCGCGAACACTCCCGTGCGCTGGCGCGCTGAAGCCGAATTGTTAGCAATGCGCCGCCCACAAAACGGCGCCGTTTCGACTGGGCCGGTAAGCACGCCGCAATCGATTTCTACACCGCAAACGGACGCAGCGCTGATTGCAAGCGCTGGAATGGGGCGTCGGACGCTGGACTACATCAAAAACGGCGCATCGCAAGGTGGCCCGCCGTTTGCCGCCTATGGCCCGCAGTCGGAAGAGATGTTCCTGGCACGCTTTACGTCCGATATTCATGTCCGGCGGCACGCCGACAGCGACCTCGTTGCGGTGTCGTGGGATGCCGATACGCCGCATCACGCCGTTATGGTTGCCAACGCGGTTTGCCGCGCCTTTGTACTATGGAGCAACCAGATTGCCGGTAAGGGCGTGCAGGAAGTTGCCGACAGCCTGAATCTCCGGGCGCAGCGTGCGCGTCAACAGATGGAGGATGCCAACAACCGGCTGGCCGAGTTCCGCAAATCGCAGCACATCATCGACCTGACGGCGCA
The DNA here is from genome assembly GCA_028871815.1 of Armatimonadota bacterium. Taxonomy (NCBI): domain Bacteria; kingdom Bacillati; phylum Armatimonadota; species Armatimonadota bacterium. Next base: position 33,640 of record JAGWMJ010000003.1, read on the forward strand.
GCAGCAGCAAGCGGTTACCGAGTATGGCGCGCGCGACAGTGCGGTTGCTCAGGCGAAGCAGGCGCTTATCGGCGAACAAGCGCACCTCAAAGCCGTTGCCGGGCAGCTGAAGAACGTTGATGCCGCCATACGCAACGGCACCGGTGTTCGCGACGACTCCCTCGTTCAGCAACTGCAGGTCCAGCTCAATCAGGCGGAGGCGGAGCGGTCCGCAGCCGCGCAAAAGTTCACACCGGCCTATCCCGGCATCCTGCCGAACATGGATGCGAGGATTGCGGATCTCAAGAGCCGCATCAACGATGCGGTACGTAGCACGCTGAACAACAAGATGCCCTCGCTGCAGTCACAGGCTTCGCTGGTAAACGACTACGAGTCGAGCCAGGTGCAGTGCCAGTTTTTGGCCGCGAACCTGGCAACGGCGGTGGCGCAGCGAACCTCCTATTCCCGGCAGATCGCCTCGCTGCCGCAGACCACCGTACGGGAGATGGCGCTGGAGCATGATGCCGCAATGGACAGCGCGGTTTACATGGGCCTTGAAACGTCGCTGAACAACACCAGAATTCAGGGAGGGCTTTCCAGCGGGGCGGTGCAGATCGCTTCCTCTGCTCAGGCCGGCTCAGCGCCGGTACAGCCCGATTGGCCTCGTAACATGACGGCCGGCGCGCTCGCCGGCATCCTGCTCTCGCTGATGACGGTAGGCGTCGCCGGGCAGTACGACCGGCGCATAAGAAGCCTTGAGGCCGCGCGGCGACTGGTTTCTGGACCCGTTATTGGTGCGATGCCGGCGCTGCCATCCCCACTCAACCTGCTCGCAAGCCGCGCAACATCGGCCGCAATAACGACGGAGGCGTTTACGCTTGCGCGCGCGAACCTGGCTCTGGCTGCGCCCGAAATGGCGGGAACCTCGCCGGGCATTCAGCAGGTAATTCTTATTACGAGCGCGCTGCCCCGAGAGGGCAAATCGGTGGCAGCGGCTGAATTGGCGCGATCGTATGCCCGGGCCGGCAACAGGACCCTGCTTGTGGATGCCGACATGCGATGCCCGGTTCAGGCGGTGCGATTTGGCGTGACACCTGGCCAGGGTTTGGCGGAGGCACTGATCGGCAAAGCCGATCTGGATAGAGTGATCCTGCCGACAAACGTGCATGGCCTCAGTCTCCTTCAGGCGGGTATCCCCGCGTGCAACCCCGCTGAAATGATCGCGCAGCTGCCGCTGACGCAGGTATTCACACGGCTGCGCGATCGTGCCGACAAGATTGTAGTGGATACACCAGCATGCGCTACGGTTGCCGACGCGCTCATGCTGGCTCCGTATGCCGACTGTGTGGTCCAGGTGATTGGAGTCGGTGAGGTTGAGCCGGAGTTCGTGCGGGATGCATCTGCGGCTTTGAGGGCCGCGGCCGGCAACCGCCTGTGCTTCATGATGAATCGCGTCCCGCGTGACCACGCGCAGAAGGACCGGGCGCGCTACGCATGGCGCCGTCCGGGAGACGCCACGGAGGTTTCGGTGCTGGCTGCCGGCGCCCCACGTCCGCGTTTGCCATCCGCAGATGGCGCAGACTTGAACACGTCCGGCTACTCCCGGATGGACGAGCGCAGCCACGATGAAGAGCTAGGCGATTGACGTGTTGTCGACCGAAGGGATTACAACGGAAATGAAACGATTCTTGATATCTGTGGGCCTGGTTCTTGCTGCAGCATCTGCCGGAGCGCAAACAAAGCCGGCGGCCGCACCCTCACCAACGATTACCATCCCGCCGGCAATTGAGCAGCCCACCGTCGGACCGTATCAGTTGGGCGGTGGCGATGTGATCTCGATAAACGTCATCAACTTTCCAAATCTCAATGTGTCGCAACTCACAATCCCGCCCGATGGACGGATTTCGGTATCGCTGCTCAAACCCTTTTCAGTACTGGGAAAGACGGCAAGCGAAGTAGCCCAGTCACTCACCGACCAGTGGTCGAAGTACGTTATTAACCCGTCGGTGAATGTCGCGCTGGTTCAGCAGCGGCCGCGGAGTGTGTTGATTTACGGATGCATCACGCGCCCGGGCACGCTCGATTACAAAGGTCCGATGCGGGTACTGCAGGCAATCGCCACCGCCGGCGGGCCGACGCCGGACGGCAACCTTGCGGATACCGTGATTTCGCGCGCGGCGGGTGGCAAACAATCGATCAATCTGGATCATCCCGGTGAAAAGCAGGGCACAACTGCGGATGTGTGGCTGTTTCCGGGAGATGTGGTCTACATTCCTGAGCGTAATACCGAGTTCAGCGTTATCGGTGAGGTGACAAATCCGGGCAGCTACCCATTCAAGGAAGGTATGACGGTTCTGGATGCGCTTACGCGTGTCGGTGGCGTGAAGGAGACGGCGAACCTGAAATCTGCCCGCGTGATCCATGATGGCACTTCGCAGCCATTGGATCTCGAGGCGCTACTTCTCCGGGGCGACACCACGGCGAATGTAAGGCTGGCAGCCGGCGATCAATTGATGATACCGGCAGGTAACCGCACATACGTCTTTGGCGCCGTACTGCATCCCGGGTACTATACGTATCGTCCAGGCGACCGCGTGTTGGACGCGCTCAACGGAGCCGGCGGACCAACTACAAACGCCGACATGAAGAAGCTGAATCTGATCCGGGTGAATCGCGAGACGAACAAGGCGCACTTGGTGCCGTTGAACCTGGAAAAGTTCCTGCAGAAGGGCGATCTCAAGAACAATGCCGAGTTGCAGCCAAATGACGTGGTCTATGTGCCATTTCAAAAGCGAACCTTCCGGCCGGCTGACCTTCTCGGAGTTCTCACGGGCCTTAGCTTCTTCACCGGTCCGCTGCATCTGTAAACCCCACCCGGATCCGGTCGCGCCGAAGGCAGCCGCGTGCCCCGAGCTGTAGTAACAGGCGGCGCCGGATTCCTCGGCTCGCATCTGTGCGACCGGTTGCTGGCCGAGGGGCTGGAGGTTGTGGCGCTTGACAACCTGATCACCGGCGCCACCGACAACATCGCGCACCTGATCGACAATCCGCGATTTCGGTTCATCCTGTACGACGTTACTGAGTACCTGTTCCTGGACGGGCCGATTGACTATATATTCCATCTCGCCTCGCCGGCCAGCCCGATTGACTTTCCAACGAAGCCGATCCAGATTCTAAAGGTGAACGCCCTCGGAACCCACAAGGCGCTGGGCCTGGCGCGCGCCAAAAACGCCGCGTTTTTCCTCGCCTCTACCTCCGAGGTGTATGGCGATCCTCTCCAACACCCTCAAACTGAGGAGTATCTCGGGAACGTCAATCCGGTAGGCATCCGTGGGGTGTACGACGAAGCGAAACGGTTTGCTGAAAGCATAACGATGGCGTACCATCGGTATCACGGCCTGAACACAAAAATCGCCCGTATCTTCAACACGTACGGACCCAGGATGCGTCTGAATGACGGGCGCGTGGTGCCGAACTTTGTCGGTCAGGCGCTCCGCGGCGAGCCGATCACAGTGTATGGTGACGGCGCGCAGACTCGGTCATTCTGTTATGTCTCGGACCTTATCGATGGCTTCTGGAAGCTGGCAACGTCGCGAGAGACTGGTCCCATCAATATCGGGAATCCTGCGGAGATCACCGTAGCCGAGTTCGCCTCCAGGATTCGCAATCTGGCTGGAAGCGTCAGCCCAATTGTGCGGGAGGAGCTGAAAACTCCGGACGACCCCAGGATGCGCCAGCCTGATATCACGCGCGCACGCAACCTCCTGCACTGGGAGCCAAAGGTCGGCCTTGAAGAGGGTTTGCAAACCACGATCGACTGGTTTCGAGCAAAGCTCGACAGTCGCGCGGTGCAACAGGCTTAATGGAGTTTCCGGCGCAGCCGCATCGCTCGGGCTCAATCGGTATCGACCTGCACGCCCATACGACGGCGTCGGACGGTGAGTTGAGCCCGGCACAGCTGATAGCCGAGGCTAAACGTATCAATCTGGCTGCGCTGGCCATTACCGATCACGATACGGTAGCAGGTGCTGTTGAAGCCTGCGGCACTTTAACGGACGCCCTGGTTGTAGTGCCTGGGATTGAGATGGCAGCAAGAAACGCATTCGGCCGGTGCGACATTCTGGGCCTCTTTATCGACCCCTATTCGGGTGCTCTGCAGAGCAGCCTGGCCAGCCGGCGTGCGTGGCGCACCGAGCGGGCGCAGTCCATGGTAAAACGCCTGAACCGTGCTGGTGTTCCTCTGTCAATGGAAGCTGTAAATACTTGTGCAGGCTCTGCCGCCATTGGTAGACCCCACGTGGCGCGCGCTCTTGTAGAGGGTGGTTTCGCCACCGACATTTCCCACGCATTCTCGAAGTACCTTGCCGAGGGCCGATCCGGCTACATCCCTTCTGCACAGCTGACAACCGCAGAAGTGATCTCCACTATCCATGCCGCCGGCGGAGTGGCCGTGCTGGCTCATCCTGCCCGAATTGGCTTGGGCGAACACGCCATCTGTGAAGCGGCCGAAGCGCTTCGAACCGAAGGCCTGGACGCGCTGGAGTGCTGGTACAGTACACATACTGATGCCGAAACGCATTCCCTGCTGGCGTTGGCGCGTCGCCTGGGACTCTTGGTAACTGGCGGGTCTGATTTTCACGGCCCGCATGTAAAGCCGGAGATCAAGCTTGGTCATGTGACGGGTCGTCGCGCCGCACCGGTAGAACTCTACGCTCCATTGCGAGCGCGCGCTTCGGTACATCGCACCGCGTTTGCTGAAGGCCGATGACGGCGCTGCCTCGGTCTGCCATCTTGCTGGCGGGCGGCCTGGGTACGCGGCTAGATCCCATAACGCGGCACCGGCCGAAGGGCCTTATCCCGGTCGGACGGTGCACTATCCTGGAGATTCAGCTGGCGTGGTTGCGCGCACAGGGCGTGGAACAGGTGGTACTTGCGGTGAGCCACATGGCTGACCGGATTCAAAGGGCTTTGGGAAATGGCAGCCGATTTGGTATTGAGCTGCAGTACGCTGATGAGGAGACGCCGCTGGGCACCGGTGGCGCCACCAGAAATGCCGCAGCGCTACTGCCGCACGGACCGGTGCTGGTGGTAAACGGTGATCTGCTGTTGGATACCGATCTTACGCCGATTGCGGATTTGCATGTGAAGATCGGTGCAGAAGCTACGATCGGTCTGGTGGCGGCGCAGCGGCCCCACGGATTCGGTGTGATAGGTTTAGAAGCAGATGGACGTGTTGCATGGTGGCGCGAGCCGACGGATACAGAAAAGCGCCGCGCTGCGCTGCAGGTTGCAGTATCCAATGCGGACTGGGATTTGGTGAATGCCGGCGTCTACTTGCTGGAGCCGGAAGCGATCGCACGTGCGGCAAGCGCCGGGCCGGTTTCTCTGGAGCGCACCGTGTTGCCGGAGGTTATCCGCAGCCGCTCGGGAATGGCGGCGGCTGCACTGGTGGGGTACTGGCGGGATATCGGAAGTCCCGCCAGCCTTCTGGCGGCATCCCGTGATCTGGCGTCTGGGAGGATCCAAACCAGGTGTCCGGCTCTGGTACGCGATGCAGAGCAAACAGAAGGCGCGGATGTGGATATGCAAACGCTGCTTGGTGAAGGCGCCATCGTGGAAGCCGGCGCCGTTGTCCGTGCCAGCATGTTGTTGGAAAACAGTCGTGTCGGCGCCGGCGCGGTGGTTGAGAACGCGATTATAGACGCTGGCGCGGTTGTAATGCCGGGGTCACATTTCGGTTCTGATCAGGAAGCGGCGCCCGCGTGCCTGGCAGCCGGGGAGCAGTTTCCAGCGCCACAAAGCCCTTAAGCGGTAGCCAGAAACTCCGTCAGCGCCGCCTGCCAGCTCCGCATCGTATCGGCCGCTTGAACGCGGAGCGCCATTCTGTCGAGAACGGAATAGGCTGGCCGGCGGGTGGGGGTTATATACTCGCTGGCCGGTATCGGCTTTATCTCCATCGTTAACGCTGGGCGCTGCTGCATGATGAAGAGCGCCAGGTCGTACCAGCTGCAGCTGCCGGCGTTATTCACGTGGTAGGTGCCGTAGTAACCCGATCGGATCAGTGTTACGATGGCTGCCGCAAGATCCACTGTGTACGTCGGCGCGCCAATCTGGTCCCTCACTACGGGGAGTTCTGTCCTGGACTCCGCGAGCTTCAAAATAGTCGCTGGGAAGTTCCGGCCACCACGCCCAAACAACCACTGTGTGCGCACAATCCAGTGACGCCGGCAAAGCGTGATAACATGGCCTTCGCCGGCAAGCTTGGAGGCCCCGTATACGTTAATTGGATTCGGAGCATCGTACTCCGTGTACGGCTTCCGGCTCGCACCGTCAAATACGAAGTCGGTGGAGAGGTAGAGAAGCGGGACGTCGTGACGAGCGCATGCCGCCGCCACCGACCACGTACCCCAGGCGTTCACTCGAAAGGCTTGCTCCGGATCCAGTTCGCAGCCATCCACGTCCGTTAGCGCGGCGGCGTGAATCACCACGTCCGCATCTGCTTCGGCAATCGCCGTATCAACCGCTGCGCCATCCGTAACATCCACGGCGCGCTGCCAGGCTCGTCCACTTGTTTGCAAATCTGCACCAAGAGCCGTGTCGCCTGCCAAAGTAATCGCTCGCACCAGATCGGAGCCAAGCATCCCGGTACTCCCGGTTACCAGGATCCTCATTCAGGTTCCTCCGTTCCATGCTGGGCTGAGATTGAGCCTTGAGTGGAGGCGCGAATGCGCGCGATTGTTGCCGTGGTGGAGTGGTCCGGTTCCAGCGGAGCCGCTACAACTTTGCCGCCGTATCGGCGAACGACGGCTGTTTCGGGCATGCGCTCCACCTCGTAATCGCCACCTTTGACGTGAATATCGGGCCGGACGATCTCCAACAGGGCGTTGGGGGCGTTTTCTGGAAACACCACCACAAAGTCCACAGCCGCCAGCGCGGCTACCACTTCCGCTCGCTCCATCTCGGGCACCAATGGTCGGTCCGGTCCCTTCAGGCCCCGTGTGGATTCGTCGGAATTGATTCCAACCACCAACACATCGCCCATCGACCGAGCCGCGTTCAGATACCGTACATGGCCGATGTGGAGGATATCGAAGACGCCATTGGTAGAGACAATGGTGTGACCCTGTCTGCGATGGTGGATCAGTTCATGAGCCAATTGCTGAGGGCTGTCGATGATACGCCCCATGGTAGGTGCCTTACTTTCCGGCTAATAGCGCCGATGTAACTCCCACTCCCACGCGGTACCAATAATCGGCTCGAGCTCGCGATAGCCTGGCAGCCAGCCGAGCTCCTTGTATGCCTTCGCGGCGCTGGCCACAAGGCTTGGCGGATCACCGGCGCGCCGCGCGCCGTCGATAACCGGTATCTTCTTTCCGGTGACATCTTCACATGCCTGAATGATCTCGCGAACCGAGTGGCCTGTGCCTGTTCCCAAGTTGTAGAATCCGCTCGCCCCACCCGCTGTCAGTCGCTGGAGGGCGAGGCTGTGCGCCACGGCAATGTCGTCCACATGGATGTAATCGCGCACGCATGTGCCGTCGGGTGTATCGTAGTCAGCGCCAAATACGGTTATCGCCGCGCGTTTGCCCAGGGCGGCTTGCAACGCCAAAGGGATCAGATGCGTCTCGGGATCATGGCTTTCACCTATTGAGCCATCGGCGGCCGAGCCGGCGGCATTGAAGTAGCGCAGCCCCACGTACTCCAAACCGCTCGCAGCGCCGTACGCCGCCAGCATCCGCTCCACCCACAATTTGCTCTCTCCATACGGGTTGATGGGGTTCTGTGGGTGCGCCTCATCGAGAGGTACGTACTGCGGGTTACCGTATGTTGCGCAGGTGCTGGAAAAGATGAAGCGTCTGACTTCACAAGACCGCATCGCATCCATCATTGGGATTACGGCGGCAAAATTGTTCTGATAGTACTTGCCGGGATTCGTAACAGACTCACCGACGTACGCATAGGCCGCGAAGTGAACCACCGCCTCAATCTTATGAGCGCGCAGCAGCGCCTCGGCCACGCCCGCGTCGCCCACATTACCAACCACCAGCAGCACTCCGTCGGGTAACGACTCGGCATGCCCATAAACCAGATTATCGAGCACCACCACCTGATGGCCGCGAGATGCCTCGTACCGCACGTAATGGCTGCCAATGTAGCCCGCACCGCCGGTCACCAGCAGGTTCATGGTTAGTCCACGAACCGATACTTGACAATCGTCCACAACGCCAAAAAGCCATCCTTCCAGCCGATCTTCTTACCGTCGGCATAGTTCCGGCCGCTGTAGGAGATCGGAACCTCATAGATCCGACAGCCGGCTCTTGCCACTTTGGCGGTAATCTCCGGCTCAATGTCGAAACGGTCGGAGTGGAGGATCAAGCCTTGAATAAGCTCCCGTCGAAAAACTTTGTAGCAAACCTCCATGTCCGTGAGATTCAGGTTGGTGAGCATATTGGAGACCAGCGTAAGAAAAGCGTTACCCACCCGGTGCCAGAACAGTAGAACTCGGTGCGCGCCGCCACCCAGGAATCGCGAGCCGTACACCACGTCCGCTCGGCCATCCTGAAGTGGCTCGAGCAACCGTGAGTACTCGCGCGGATCGTACTCCAGGTCGGCGTCCTGAATCAGCACAAACTGACCTCGCGCCAGGGGAATCGCAGTCCGAATCGCGGCGCCTTTGCCGCGATTCACGGCATGATAGGCAACCTCAACATCCGGCAGCTTGCCGTCGGCGGCGGAGCGTAACACCTCCTGGGTGCCATCGCTTGAGCCGTCATCAATTACCAGGACCTGCTTCGAGAGCGGTACAGCAATTACGCGATTCAGCAGCTCAAGGATGGTGGCGCACTCGTTGAAAACCGGCACAATCACGGTAAGCAGAGGGTGACTGACGGGAACGGGTACCTCATCCTCCACCCGCGCCGGAGTGGGTGGAGGATGAGGCTCAAGCTCACTACCATCAAGCGGCATCGCAGCATGACCAACGATTGGTGGCGCAGACACCGGAACCGGCAATTCAGCTTCCATTACTTCGGCGCAGTGGCTTGCTTGTTGCTCGGAGCGCCTGCAGACTTTGAGGGCGATGGCGGCCCGCCTGACCGCGGCGCGCCCGGAAGCGAACCGGTGGCGCCAGCCTTTGATGGCTGCGAAGGCGCATGGCTGCCCGACTTCGTGGGAGTTGGTATCGGCGTGGCATTCGGCGGAGCGTTTGCCGCGGCCTGAGCCGCATCCTGGCGCTTGAACGCCGCCATCTGGCTGTTTACCAGCGCCAGCTCCTTCTGAACAGCGGCCGCCTGGTCAGGCATGCTGATGCTTTTGTAACCGGCGATCAACTGCTCGTAGGCGTTAATGGCTGTTTGCCCACTATTGGTATCGTACGGGGGGCTTGCGTTCATCAACTGATCGATTTCGTGATACTGCGCCGCGGCATCTTTATACTGTTTTTTGTCGCGGTACAGCGAGGCAAGTTGAAACCGGATGCTCTGGTCCTCCGTGCTCTGCAGTGCGCTTACGAAGAGGCTTATGATCTGATCGCGAAGTTGGCTTCGCATTGCCGGAGTAACCGCGGCGCCGTTCATCTGGGTCTGAAGGTTTTGCGCCTCCAACAGTGCCGCCGTCGCGTCGTTCGGATGCCGCTTTGCCATGTCTGCCAGCTCGGCATTTGAGAGCGCTTGCTGAGCGCTCACCTCGCTGGCGGTTGGCACAGGCCCGGGAGCGCCACCAAAATGCGCCATCGCTTGCTGTTGCTCCATCTGCTGCAGCTTGTAGTAGTTGAACCAGGTCTCGCTGTCAGGGTCCTTCCACACCAAATGGGCCTTCGCGAGGTCGGCCGTAATGATGTCGGAGAGCTGTTTGGTGGCGAGTTCCGTCTGAAGCTGGCTCTTGGTCTTGTTGGCGTCAAAACTCTTGGGTGTGTTCATTCTTCGTGCGATCACCTTGGCAAATACGTATCCGTTCGAGAAACCGGTGGCGACCATCATCGGCGTGATGCCACCCGTTTTTGTATGCTGGACGGCAGCGTCAAACGCCGCTCCATAGCCTAGCGCACCGAATGGAGACTGGCCGGCAAGGTCGTATTCGCTGCGCCAACCTGTGACGCCGCCCGCCTTGGCTGTTGAATCGGTGGAGTTCGCGCGAGCAATAGCGGCTATATCCGCGCCGGCCTTCACCCTGGCGTACAGGGCGTAGGCTTTCTGCTTGGCCAGGGCGTCGGGCAGCGGCTGTGGCGAGCCGGGTGCGGGCCGACTGAACATGCTGGAAGAGATTGTACCGACCAGTACCAGATCCAGATTCACCTGTGCGTTGGTGTTGTTGGCATCGGTAGCGGTGACCGGCTCCGACGCCGCCAGGTTGGCTTGAAGGGCCGAGCCTGCAAGCATCTTCGACATGAATGACCGGAAATCCGATGAACTCATGCCGTACGCCTGCTGTGTGTAGGCATCCCAATCGCTGTCACTGGAATTGGCGCCAAGCACCTGGGCACGCTGGGCGGCGATTGCTTTGTCCACCGCAACACCGCTGGCACTAACGTGGCGCTTTGCGGCCTCCTGTGAAAGTAGCGTCGCCTCGATCAGGCTGTAAATCGCCTTGCCCTGAGCCTGCGCGTACTGGTCGCCGGCCTGCGCCCCCTGTGTCGCCTTTGACGCTGTGGCCATGAGCGCCCGCGAAATGGCCGTTCCGTTGACAAGAACAATGTTGGTGCTCGGCGCCGGTCCACCGCCGCTATGAGCCGAATTGAAGTAGGCGCTCCAGCCAAATGCACCGACCAACGGTATTCCGACGATAATCACACAGCCCCAACCGGCACGCGTGCCCATTCGCTGGAACACGTTGCGATACCAGCGAACTGAAGTAACGTTATACAACCACTTGTTAAGCAACTCGTCTCCTCGTCAAGTTGAACCGCATGCACCGCGTTGTGCTTTGCGCTACGGCATCTGGATCAGATCTTGCGCCGCAGCAAGGCACTCGCGTGTGCTCCATTCACCAGCAGGCTCACTGCCCGGGTCGTTCGGATTCGAAGCCCGATAGTGCGTTTCGATGGATATGTAGCCGGTATACCCGTCACGCCGTAGGGCGCGGAATTGGTTTTCGTAATCGATCTCACCCTCGCCGACGCGAACAAACTCCGTATCGCCGTCGCGACGCACGGCGTCCTTGATGTGAACATGTTGAACCCACCGCTGAACGGCTTCGTACCCGCCAGGGTAGGGGACTTCACCGGCGGCAAAGGCGTTGCCCGGATCCCAGACGACCGCAAAGTGGTCGGAGTTGCACGCCGCGGCGATTCTGGCTGCCTCAGCGCCGGTACCGATCATACAGGCGTGCTCATTCTCCAGGCAAAGCACAACATCGGCTTCGGAGGCAATCGCAATCGGCTCTGCAAATGCATCCACGATCCGGGTCTCCTGGTCGGCCGTAAGGTCGCCGTTTCGCCAGAAGGCGAAAACCCGGATCAGCCGGGTCTCAAACCGGTGCGCCAGTTCAATGCAGCGCTTCAACACCTCAAGCTGGTGCGAGCGGTGGTGGGGCTTGGCCAAATGAAGCGGACCAGTTTTCTCAGCTTCCGCGCCATCCAGGGAGCACTTGAAAAACGGCGTGGAGAGGCAGGCGGTGCGCATACCTCGCGACTGCAGAGAGGCGGCAACACGCCGAGCGTCGGCGTCAGAGAGGTCGGCGATGTTCACGCCCCACATTCCCCGCAACTCGGCTGCTTTGCAGCCGTACTCCAGCATGACGTCCAGAGCGTGATCGAAATCCTGAGTTATTTCGTCGGTAATGGCGGTTAACAGCATTCAGATTCCGGGGCCTCAAGAGGCACAGTTTACTGTACAGCCCAATCGATGTCAATGACGAGCGCTGCCTCATGGTCAAACCGGGCAGACGGCCAAAACGTAAAGCACCGTTCGCGAGCAATAACGCCGGTACCGCGGGCCGTCGGCCGACTTTGTGCTTCAAACCAGGTCGCGGCGGCGCTTGAGAGCAGGTCGATCGCGTTCAACGCGGCCCCGACGCGAACGGTAAACCTGGCGGCGGAGTCCGGTCGGCTATCAGCGGAAGATGGATCAACTGGACGAATTCAGCCGGGCGTGCCCTGCAGGCGGCTTGCACGTAGGCGCGAGCCGCGCAGCAGGTCGCTCAAACGCCGCGAACGGAAAACCCGCAGTGGACGCGACACAGGACGCGGTCACCTGACGGTGCCGCCGCGCCGCTACCAGGCTCATATAAAGCGATGCGTATGCGTTGGGAGAAGGTACAGCAAAACGGCTACCGCCATACCCGCAATAAGTACGTACTGCAGCCTGCGTCCACGCCATCCGACCAGGACCCTGGCGCCGATATATGCGCCATAAACCAGCCAGACACCGATGGAAGCAATCGTGTGGGCATCTCGCCACCAGCCGACCTGACCACCGTGCAAGCCGCCCGCATATTCGCGAGCGATTCCCAGAGCCAGACCAGCCGTAAGTAGCGGCAGCGCAAACGCCACAGCTTGAAACGCCACAGAATCCAGCGTCTCCAGGGGGGGTACTCGCTGCAGTATCGCGGCCGGCGGCCGCGTCTTGAGCATTCGCGCCTCGGCGAGATACAGGCCGGCACATACGAACGCCACAGCGAACAGCGCAAAGCTGAGCAGAATAGCCATCACGTGCAGTGTGACCAGCCTGGCATCCAGAATTGGCGCGCCGATAAGGGGATCGCGGGCCTGCGTCAAGCTGACTAATAACACCACGCTGGCGGCCGTTATCAGGCCAGCGTCAATCGCAACCAAACGTCCGTGCGGATCGACAGCCACGATGCTCAAAGCGATCGCCCACGCAAGCGTGCACCAGGTGCCAAAAGGACTGGCGAACGGCGAGCGATGGATGGTGACGCACCAGGCGCCAATTGCGCAGAAGTGCAGAACGATGCCAACAGCCAGAAGCAACCGTGAAATCGGGTACCCGCTCTTTGAGCGCCAGCCTCCGCTTTGCGGTATCGGCGCGGCCGCGGTACCAGCGAAGATGGCCGCACCGGCGGCAAGGTAGCAAACAAGCGTTAGTGCACAGAGTACGGGGGCGTTCATCGCGTCGGATCCAGTGGAAGCTCCTGGGCTGTGGCGGCATCATCGGGTAGGGTGTTAGCCTCGGCCGGACCCCGCTCCGGACCCAAACCGAATATCTCGCGCGCCGCAGTCATCAGGTCGTATCGATCTGCTTTGCCTACCGTTTCCTGCTTCAAGCGAAGTATTGGTTCCCTTGCCACCCGGTTCATCATCGCAAGAGTCGCAGTTTCAATAGCTGCCCAATCTGCATCGCTCAGGTGCGACAGTCGCGCCCGAAGTTGCTTTAGGTCCGCGGTTCGGATCGCGTCGAGGCGCTCACGTAGTCCTGAAATAACCGGAGCGGCTGCTCGCGTCTCCAGCCACGCCAGGAACCGGCCGGCCTCTTCGCCGGCGATACGCTCCGCATCAGCGGTCTCGCTCTCGCGTGCGCGCGTATCCTGTGCGACGCACGCCTCAAGGTCGTCGATATTGTATAGAAAGACGTCATCGAGCTTGCCGGCCGCCTCCTCCACATCTCTGGGCACAGCCACGTCGATGATAAACAGCGGCCGCCCGCGCCGGCTGCGCATCACCGGCGCGAGCATCGCACGTGTGATGATGGGTTGGGGGGCGGCCGTGGAGGTGACCAGTATATCGGTGGCGCTCAGATGCCGGCTCACGTCGGCAAACACAACAGCAGTTCCGCCAAGGCTCTCAGCCAGACTTTCGGCCCGCTCAAGTGTCCGATTTGCTACGGTTATCTGCGTAACGCCACGGTCGATGAGATGCCTCGCCGTTAGAATACTGGTATCCCCGGCGCCGACAAGCAGCACTCGGGCATGGCTGAGGTCGGCAAATACCTGGGAGGCAAGGTCAACCGTGGCGTGACCAATCGAAAACGCACCACGGCTCAGTTCCGTTTCGGTGTGCGTACGGCGTCCCGCCTCAATAGCGTGCCGAAACAACGCATTGAGCACCGGTCCTGCGGCCTCGGCGGCCTGCGCCAACTTCGCCGCACCGCGCACCTGGCCCAGGACCTGCGTTTCCCCGCGGATTTGCGAATCCAGACCGGCTGCCACGCGCATGATGTGCGCTGAAGCATCGGGCGTGTTTTTCCAGAACAGAAACGGATCCAGAGTATCGGCGTCGACACCGCACTCGCGGAGCCAGGTATCCAGCAGAACCCGTCTGAGAGGCGCCGTGCTCTCCGCGGCCACCACGTAGATCTCCGTCCTGTTGCACGTGCTGATGACTGCAGCTTCCCGGATACTGGCGTCACGCACCAGCTCCGAAAGCAGCGCCGATGCATGCTCGCCGGTAAGAGCGGCACGCTCGCGCACTGAGATCGGAGCACGGCGCCAGCTGACACCAACCAATGTAAGAGCTGTCACGATTTGCCGCGCCGAACCTGCACAGAGATCACTTGGGGCATATGCATGTCATCGGTTAGTATACGGTGCGTCGCCGGCATCGTCTATCCGGCCGCAGTACCCCGCGCCACAGCTATACAGTACCGGGCGGCATTGTGGCGGCCGATCCAGCTAACAAGGCTTTGTCATCGCGAAGGTGGTACGAGAGTACGGCCAGTTCACGCAGGAACGAGACGTGACGTATGAAAACGCCCGGTGGCGCTCGAAGCGGAACCGGCGCAAAGTTCAGGATGGCCGTGATTCCAGCCTCCACGGCGCGATCTGCCACCGCCTGTGCCGCAGCGGCCGGTACAGCAATAATCGCTAATTGCGCGCGAATCTCGGCGTTGTCACACACCAGGTCCTCAATATCCCGGATCGTGAGATGCCAGAGTACACGGCCAATCTTACCGATGTTGTTGTCAAACACGGCCTCCAGCCGAAAGTTGTGATCCATCAGACCGGGGTAGCCGGCCAGGGCCGAGCCAAGGTTACCGGCGCCTATCAGCACAACCGGCTGCTCGGTATCGACGCGCAGGATGACCGCGATCCGATGGCGAAGGTCGGAAACCTCATAGCCCACGCCCGGTCGCCCAAACTCTCCGAAATAGGAGAGGTCCTTGCGAAACTGCGCGGCATTGATGCCGGTCTGGCGCTCAATATCAGCCGATGATATTGTCGGCGTTTGCGCCTGTTCCAGATCGATAAGGAGCCGCAGATAGGAGGCAAGACGCTCGAGGGTGGGGAGAGGAACTTTGCCTGATGTATTCACAAGTTTGGCGGAGCCGTTTCCGCGGTGGGGAGGAGGCACGGCGCTTCGGAGCGAATACGATGCCGGCTGTGGCCCCGCACTTGCAGTGTACCCCCGGCCAAATTGGAGCGTCAACCAACTTGTGAAATCGTACACAAGCCGGTGGATGCGCGGCAATATGGCAGTTTCAGACGGAGCTCAGCAGCAATGACGAAGGTCGCGTTGGTCGGTGCCGGCACGATGGGTACGATGCACGCCGGACGTTACAGTGAAATCGACGGCGCCGAACTCGTGGCCGTCATGGACATACGTGCCGAGGCCGGTGAAGCGCTGGCAGCCGCTCACGCTGCGAAATCGTTCACAAACTTCGAGGAGATGCTCCGCAGCGTGCGTCCCGATATCGTGGACGTATGCTGCCCGACGCCGTGGCATCGTGATTATGTTGTAACCGCAGCGAACCTTTCCAAAGAGCTTGGTATACGAGGCATCAGCACCGAAAAGCCGATGGCGCGCACACATGGTGATTGCCTTGAGATGTCTGCCGCGTGCCGTTCAGCGGGCGTACCACTTTTTGTGGCGCATGTGGTTCGCTTCTTTCCCGAGTTCGTAACGGCTCGCAGAATGGTTCAAAGCGGCTCGGTGGGCGTTCCGGCGTCCGTTCGGACACGGCGTGGCGGCCCAATGCCATCTGCATGGCGACAGTGGTACAGCGACTTTGATTTGAGTGGTGGATGCGTGCTCGACCTGATCATTCATGATTTCGACTGGCTGCGATGGACGTTTGGCGAGGTTGAGCGTGTCTATGCGTGCGGCCTCGGCGCCTCTCGACTCCCAAATCAGGATTACGCGCTGGTCACGATTCGATTCCAATCCGGAGTTATTGGCCACGTCGAGGGAACCTGGGCAGATCCGGGTGGCTTCAAGGTTACGATCGAGATTGCGGGCGACGACGGTCTTCTGGAATACAACTGCAACCAACCGACCGGAGCACCATTCCGAATGGCGCTGCGCGATGCTACCGGCAGCAGCGGCGGCGTCGCTGTGCCGGAGAGCCCCACGGGTGCGAATCCGTACACGCTGGAGCTTGCGCACTTTTTGGATTCGGTGGAGCGCGGCGTGCCCGCTTCGATTCAGCCCGAGGACGGCGCGGCGGCTGTTGCCATTGCTCTGGCCGCTCTCGAGTCGATCGCCACGGGTCGAGCTGTGTCGCCTGCTGAAACACCGAAGGCTTAGTGCAGGAAGTGACGGACCGCGGTGAAGACCATCGCCATGTTGTGCCGGTTGACCACCTCTATAGTCTGTGAGTCCTTGACGCTGCCGCCAGGCTGAACAATCGCCGATACACCGGCGTCTGCTGCCGCTTGCGGGCCATCAGGGAACGGAAAAAACGCATCACTGGCCAGTACCGCGCCGGCCGCTCGTTCTCCGGCCTGCTGCAGCGCCAGGCGCACAGAGTTAACACGGTTCATCTGCCCCGCGCCTACGCCAATCACGGCTTCGCCTGCCGCCAGAACTATCGCGTTACTCTTAACGTGCCGCACCATTCGCCACGCAAATAACAGGTCGCGCACTTCATCAGCGGTCGGCCGGCGGCTGGACGCGACGGTCAAATCCGACTCGGTGAGCTGGATGTGGTCCGGCTCCTGTACCAGCATGCCGCCGGTAACCCGCTTCATGTCGAAGCCGGTGCGAACCGCTGCCTCACGCCAACCTGCCAGTGTCCCACACTCGAGAATACGCAGTCCGGCGCTCCACTTCTTGCGCTCCTGTAGCGCGCGCAACGCTGCCGTGTGGTAGCCGGGCGCGATGACCGCCTCAAAAAAGTTGTTCGGTCCTGTGATCTCGAGCGCGGTCTCTTCATCCACCACGTGGGTGAGGGCAAGGATTCCACCAAACGCAGAGATCGTGTCACCGGATCGTGCCTGACGAAACGCCTCGGCCAGCGAATCGGCCACGGCAGCCCCACATGGGTTGGCGTGTTTGATGATCACGGCGGCAGGCCGTTCGCAGTCCGCAAGCTCCTTCGCGGTTTCGAGAGCGCCATTCAGGTCGTACAGATTGTTAAAGGAAAGCTCCTTGCCGTGCAGCTGCACCGCGTTGGCGATGCACGGCTCTGTTACGCCGCCGACGCGATAGAACGCTGCACGCTGATGTGGATTCTCGCCATAGCGGCAAGCCTGTGCCAGCTGCAACCCTAGCGATAACTCGCGCGGCCAACCCGAGTCGGCCGGTACGCCGTTGCGGCGCAGCCAGGTACTGATCGCCGCATCGTACCGGGCCGTGTGCTCAAACGCGCGGACTGAGAGCTCCTGCCGCGTATGCGCAGTAGTGGTTCCCCCATTTTCGTATATCTCGTGCTCCACAATCTTGTAGTCGTCCGGGCTAACGACCACAGTTACGTAACGCGAGTTCTTTGCGGCAGAACGGATCATCGCGGGACCGCCGATATCGATGTTTTCAATGGCCTCCGCTAGAGTGACGTCTGACCGATCGACCGTTGCTTCAAATGGATAGAGGTTGACGCAGACCAGATCGATGGTCCGGATACCGTGCGCCGCCAGTGCATCAACGTGCGCGGCATCGTCACGCACGGCGAGCAATCCGCCATGGATTACCGGATGAAGCGTCTTGACCCGGCCGTCCAGCATTTCCGGAAAGCCGGTAAGATCCTGGACTTGCGTTACCGCTATTCCATGCTCCATTAGCGTCTTGGCGGTACCGCCGGTTGAGACAATCTCATACCCGCACTCTGTGAGTGCGGCTGCGAACTCCGGCAAGCCACGCTTGTCGGACACGCTGAGGAGTGCAACGCGACGATTCTGATCGGTTTCGGGTCCTGATGGCATAACAACCTCCCAAGGTAGGAATAGGTGCCCGTACAACGCAACAGCGCCCGGGCTCTATCGGAAAAAAGGCCCAGGCGCGCGGCAAATGCGTCTCCTTGCGCGACACCAGAGTGCTCTCTGTTTACGCCAGCCGCGCGAGGTTGAGTTTGATGGTATGAGCGAATTGTACCCGCGCCCGGGGGAATAACCCGCTCAGAAGTGAATGCCGATTTTGGCTTCACCGGTCAGCGCGGTTCGCGACGGATCGGGAACACCACTCTCGGACCAGGTCTGCATGCCCCCGGTAAGAGAGAGGTCAAACAGGCTGCCGAGTTGGTGTGTAAATCCAAACGTGTAGTTCACGTTTCCGTTATAGGCGGATCCAAAGGTCTCCTGTGAACTCACGCCCGCACTCAGCGCATCCCAGCGTGTAAACTTGACGCCCAGGGCCAGGGCCAGGTTGCGCGCGAGGGAGCTGGCAGCACTGGCCGCGCTGTACGTGCCCGTGAGAGACACCGAACCAACGTTGGCCGTCATTCCGAGCGAGTTGGTTGTGCCCGGCTGCGCTGATAAATCGCTGGACGATGGGTTAGCCGCGGTCGCACCGGTGATGGAGAGGCCGTGAGATGGAGCCAGCGTCCAGCCGAGATCCCACGAGTCGAGAGCATTTGGCTCGCTGCCGCCGGGCCCACCGGCCGCGAAACGAAGCCGTGCGCCACCCTGTAGTGAGAGGTAGCGAAACGGTTGCGTGTTGGCATTGAGCACGCCAACTGTCAGATTGCCTGCCGCGCCGGAGTTCGCCTCGATGCCGCCACTTAGCGAGGCACGGGAGCGCCAAAGTCCCGGCAGCGTTAGAATGGCGCTGCGTGAATGCGATCCGCCCGAAGGCAGGTACTGATCCTGCATCCCTGCAGTAAGCAGAATGCTGCGATTTCGGCCAAATGGTGAGGCCGTTATGTTCAACGTGTCGTTCAGACCGTTCGTGCCGGCCGTTTGCGTTGCGCCGAGCGCACCGCTGAGGTTAAGCTCCGGCGATACCACGGAGGATATCGATAGGCCGGTCGCCTGCGACCTACTCGTGGCCGAGCCGCCCTGCGCCGTCGTTGCCTGGCTGTTTGAAAAGGTCAACCCTGCCTGTGTGGATGGGGAGAACTTCTGCTGCAAGCTTGCCGTGTTGCTCAGCGAAGTGGTCTCGGTGGCGCCACCGCCCGTGCTGGACGAGCTCGACGAGAGCTGTAAGGCCGTTGCACTCTTTGGTGGCGCCAACGAAAGTGAAACCGTGCGCTGGGTGGATGGCGCGACTGCGGCTCCCGAGCCGGCGGACGCGATTGACGTGACGCTGGTCTGTTGTGCACTCAACGATATTCCGCTGAGAAGCGAGTAGGTGCCTGCCGCAGTGAACACGCCTGCGCCGGGTCGAAGCGATGGATCGGCGCCTCCGGCCGCCCGGCTGCCTGCAGCGGAATAACCGAGTGTGAGCTGCAGGCGATGGAGATTTGCCTGGTCTAACAAATGCAATCCGCCAGCCTGCGACACGGTTCCAGCGCCGCTGTTCAGGAAAAGTCCGCCGCTAAGTGTGTTACCGCGGAATACCTGCGAACTACCGGTAAGGGCGAACGGGGTCGGGCTGCCGGCAGAACCCATGGCCGCTCCACTGTGGAGCTGCGCCGTGAGAGTCAATCCGCCAATCCCGAGAGAGAGCGGAACCTGCGGCGGACCCGGATTACGTGAGGCATACAGGGGATCGTATTCGTATATAACGCGCGCTACGTCCGATGCTCCCAGAGGAGTTACAAAAGTGATGGTGCCGGCGTCTGGATCCACGTCGTAATCGGTGCCGCGCATCAGTGTTTGGCTATCACGAGTGACCGTCTCTGTGAACGGCTCGAGCCCACGCCAGGTAAGCGTGTATGGCCCGGATATACCGCGCCCGAGTATGAGGTCGGTCTGCACTGTCCCACCAGCCGTGCCAACCGCGAGCGCGTACGGGGCCATTGCGCCGGCACTCGGGGCGGGCGCGCCAAAGTCATAACTCTGGCCGGAGCCGGACTGCGCAGAGGCCACGCCGAACGCGGCCGCCCACAGAGCGGCTGCCAGGGTGAAATGTGGGATATACCTGACCATCGTATCTAGTTTGACACTCTAATGCCCACCGTGTTGCGGGCGAGCCGCTTGGAAACACCGTCGTCGGTTACTACTACGTTGCGCAACAAGGTTTATCGTCAGCGCGGAACGAACTACTGGCGAGACACATGCAAGCGTGGCAGGAGGCCGTTGAATGCGAGTTATGGTTTGGTGCGACATGGAAGGCGTGGCCGGCATATCGGTGTGGGATCAGGTCAACGGTGGCGCGCCGATGTACGAGGAGGGACGACGCCTTTATACCGCGGAGGTAAACGCTGCCGTCCGCGGCTGTAAGAAAGCCGGCGCAACCGATATCGTGGTGGTTGATGGGCACGGCGCGGGCGGCGGATGGAGCTTCAAGAGTCTCATACCGGAGCAGCTTGATTCCGACGCCGAGTATGTTCTGGGCTACCGTTGGGCACGCTACATTGTGCCCCTTGAACAGGGTTGTGACGCGGCCCTGTTTGTTGGAGCCCACGCCATGGCTGGTACTCCGGACGGCGTGCTATGCCATACCGTATCGTCGCAAGCATGGTACAACGCCACTATCAACGGTACATTGGTGGGCGAGTCGGGGATTATTGCCGCGATATGTGGCGATTTCGACTGTCCTGCCGTTTTCGTGAGCGGAGATTCGGCCACGTGCCGTGAGGTAAAGGCACTGCTGGGCAGCGAAGTGGTGGAGGCGCCGGTGAAGGTGGGTATCGACCGTTACTCGGCGCGTCACCTCTCCGGCTCGGCTGCCTGCGATCTGATTGAGGAGCGCGTGGCCAACGCGCTGACGCTCCATCACTTTCCCAAACCGCTGAAGTTTGGTTCGCCGGTAGAGTTTGCGGTCGAGCTGGCGACTCCCGATCGGGCTGCCGACTTTGTTGGCAAGCCCGGCGTGGAGCAGACCGGTGCGCGGACCGTGGTTTCGCGCTCCACCACCTTCTGGGGCGCTTGGGACCAGTTCTGGTATCATTAAACGCCACACCGCTATGGAGCCGAGCGTGATGCCAACGCCTTTGGCGCTTGAACCGGAACTTCCGCTCTCCGAGCGCATCTTCTGCGCGCTGGATACGGATTCCATGAACGAGGCGTTGAGATTGGTGCGACTGTTGTCACCCATTCTCGGAAGCTTCAAAGCGGGCCTGCAGCTACTCAGCGCCGTCGGGCCGTCCGTGGTGGACGAACTCATTGGCGCCGGCGCAAGGCGCGTATTCTGCGATGCCAAGCTGTGCGACATTCCTAATACGGTTGCCGGCGCAATGCGTGCTCTGGCCCGTACTTCAGCGTACTGCGTTACCGTGCATGCGAGTATCGGAAGCGAAGGGCTTGAAGCAGCCGTAGCCGCAGCCGCGACGGGCCCTGATGGCGGCCCGCGGGTATTGGCCGTCACGCTGCTGACCAGCATTTCGGAACAGCGGCTCAACAACGAGCTTGGCGTGCCGGGCGCCGCGCGCGAGCACGTGAAACGGATGGCTCAAATCGCGGACCGATCCGGCTGCCACGGCGTGGTGGCATCACCACTCGAGATTGCCGCAGTTCTCGAGGCAGTAAGCACACCGGGCTTTCTCGTTGTAACGCCTGGGGTAAGACCGCTCGGCTCCGAAACTGGTGATCAGGCCAGGGTACTGTCTCCGGCGGCAGCCATGGCCGCCGGCGCAAGCTTTCTGGTGATTGGCCGGCCAATTACCGGTGCGGCAGATCCGGTACAGGCCGCTGCGGCGATCATCTCAACCATCGAAACGGAATCTCTTCCGCGACTACAGGCAAACCATTGATTCTTCTCGCAATACTCGCAGGTCTGCTCCAGACCGTCCAAAACCCACTTGGGACACCTATCGACGGTCCGGGATCAACGCTGTCACTTGCCAGGCGCATCGCGCTGCCGAATTCTCCAGCCATGCCATATGGACTGCAGTTGATGGCGCGGTTCGATCTGCTGCCAACTCTCCGCGACACACGATGCGTTCAGGACTCGAGTTACGATCGAAGCGGCGGTAATGGGGATTCTGGCAACTTCTTCGCGCGCAAGGGAAACGTGGCTGTTTTGGCAGATATCCGAGGCCCTGGTTGCATCTACCGATTCTGGTCAGCCAATGCACAGGGCCGGCTCCGAATATACTTCGATGGTCAGAAGGCGCCGACCATCGATTGCCCGATGCAAGACCTGTTTCTAGGCAAGGTGGCTCCGTTCGTCCAACCGCTCGTCGGCCACAAAAGTGGCGGCTTCTATTGCTACTTTCCCATGGCGTTTCAAAAGCACTGCAGAATCGAGGTAACAGATCCTGGCAGTCTCTACTACCATGTGCAGTACCAGCTGTTCCCCGACAATCAGCGAATTCGAACGTTTACCACAACGCTGACGCGGCCGGACCAGTTGGCTCTGCAGACGGTGCTGGCTCAATGGAACCACCTTGGCAGCGATCCCAAACCGCCTCCGGCCGGTGAACTCATGCTCAGTGGCACCGTTGCCGCGGTGGCAGGGCAAGACATGCAGTTCGCACGGATTGATGGGCCGGCGGTAATCGACGCCATCCGGATGCGTGTTCTGCCGGCAAACCGGTTTACGCTGCGCCAAACGGTATTCAGCATCAACTGGGATGGAAGCGCGACGCCAGCGGTTCAGGCTCCTATCGGTGACTTTTTTGGTTCCGGCCTTGGCGACGTTCGATTTGCCGCCATGCCGGATGCGATGACCGACCAGGGATACGTATGCTATTGGCCGATGCCGTTTTCGTCAGCAGCTGCCTTCAAGCTTCACAACTATGCTCCCGGTGGGGCTTTGGAGGTGCAGTGGCAGATCCAATACCATAAAACCGACGCGCCGCCCAAGGGCGAGGGCTGGTTTCAGGCGCAGTGGCATCGCGAGACCACGGTCGCCGGCCATCCGTTCCACATTCTGGATACCGATGGGCGCGGCCAGTACGTGGGGGAGCATACCGATATGCAGGGTGACCGCGGAATCTGGTTCCTGGAGGGTGACGAACAGATATGGGTAGATGGAGATACGTTCCCATCTATCCATGGGACCGGCACAGAAGATTTCTATACGGCCGGGTGGTACTTTGACGAGGGCACGTTTAACGAAGCGTACCACGGCTGCGTGGTTAAGCAGGAAGCAATATCGCGAGTTGGCGCTTACCGCTACCAGATACAGGATTGCGTACCGTTTCAGCACCACATCCGGGTGAACATTGAGCACGGTCCTGAGAACGACTATCCAGGCGCTGACTACTCCTGCGTGGCGTACTGGTACCAGGATACGCCTGGCCACACGTGGTCGCCGATTGACCCTACGCAACTCACGCCGCCACGTCTGAAGCTGGCAGGCGTGATTGAGGCTGAATCGCTGGGCTGGAGTGGTGGCAGTACCCAGCAGATGTCGGATGACACCTTTGCGGCGCAGGCCAGCGGCGCAAAGGTTGAGAGCGTGGCGGGTGGGCCGGCCATCGCGACAATAAACTCCCCTGCGGCCGGCGTTTCTCGCGTCACGCTTTCGATGATGGACGCCTCCGATGCGGCCCATACATTTGACGTATCGGTCAACGGCGGACCCATGCAGAAGGTTGGCACAACGGCCGATCCCGATGTACCGGGCAGACTGACTGCTTCTTTCGGAGGCCTGCTGGCGTCCGGCGCCAACAAACTGACCTTCACCGTGCCGACGGGCGGCGCAGTCTACCTCGACTATTTGCAATTGGATGCAGCACCGCATGAAAAGGGAGTGGCCGAGGCAGAGGACTACCTTTCCTCCGTGCATCCATCGGCGGGTACGACCGTAAGCCGTGTTGATAAAGTTGGGTCGAACTGGAGCGGATGGAGTGCTTTGCAGTGGTCGGCATTGCGAGGCAACTCTTCGCTAAGCCTTCCGTTTGAGGTACACACCGCGGGCAGCAAGAGCATCCAGCTCGGTGTAATCCAGTCACCGCTGGAGGGCAAAACCCAGGTTTCAATCGATGGGTTGCCTGCGGGCACGTTCGGGCCGCTTCCGGCCACGTGGGCGGGTACTTCACACCGCATGTTTCTGGGCCAGATGAACCTCAGCACGGGCGAGCACTTGCTCACTTTCGCACGTCGGATCGGGTCCACAATACCGCTCACACTGGACTACTTTGCGGTGAAGTCGGGCAAGTATCCATTCAGCGTGGAGGCGGAGGATCTCAAGGTGCTCAGCGCTGATGGCGGCGATGCGAGCACGCAGCAACTGCCCTCCCCGGACCACGCGTGGAGCGGCGATGCGCAGTTCTGGTTCGTGGCGGATCATCCAAATGCGTCGGCGACGCTCCAGCTGCCTGTGGCTGCGCCTGGTAAATACACGCTGGTCGTATACTTCACTACGGCAAAGGACTATGCCCAGGTACAGACGCTGGTGGATGGCGCGCCCGTAGGTCCGGTGGTCGACTGCTACACGCCAACCGTCAGGCCAAAGGGCCGTACCGTACTTGGTGAGGTGACGCTTTCCGCTGGCGATCACAAGATTACCTTCCGCGCTGCCGGGAAAAATGCTGCATCCACCAACTATCTGATTGGAGTAGATGCTATCGGACTTGAACCCGTGAAGTGAGTGAAGAGTTCGTATGCGTTTCAGCCGCCATGACGGAGGCGGCCGGCGAACGGCTGGGCCGCGAAGCCGAGGCGGGTGACCTTATCGGCCTACAGGGCGGCATTGGTAGCGGAAAGACAACATTCGCTCGCGGTATCGCCCGGGGGATCGGCATCGAAGCGAGTGTTACCAGCCCTACATTTACT
Organism: Armatimonadota bacterium; assembly: GCA_028871815.1. Taxonomy (NCBI): domain Bacteria; kingdom Bacillati; phylum Armatimonadota; species Armatimonadota bacterium. Next base: position 58,486 of record JAGWMJ010000003.1, read on the forward strand.
CTGGTTAACCAGTACTCCGGGCCTATCGCCATGCTGCACGTAGACGTATGGCGATTGGACGATGCCGACGAGGTTCTTTCGTATATCGAGGCGCAGACAAACGCGCCCGCGATCACCGTTGTCGAGTGGTCCGACCGGCCCTCCGCCAATTTGCTTCGGCCGGATGTGACCATCCGGCTGGTACAGGGCGATTCACCGAATAGTCGCCTTCTTACCGCCGTCACGAATACCGCGCGTGGGATAGCCCTTGCGACCGCACTGCGGGCATCCGCGTAGCGAACCACGGAACTCATGCCACGTGTTACCGATGCACCACGCCGGTCCATTGCCGGAATGCCGTGTCATACAAGAGCGGAGAATTGATCAGTATGCCCGCACCGAAAGTGCTCGCACTTGAGACCTCAGGTGAGATCTGCTCTGTTGCTGTAGCCGTCGGTGCGTCTCTTCAATGTGAGCACACATTCAGCCACCGCATGACGCTTTCGATACGCCTGATGGGGGTTGTTGACACTGTACTGGAGTGTGCAGGTGTCGAGCTTTCAGATCTGGACGCGCTGGCGTGCGACGTAGGGCCCGGCTCGTTTACCGGGGTACGGATCGGGGTTGCTGCCGCTGCGTCACTCTCCATGGCCACCGGGTTGCCGGTATATGCGGAAACGGCCTTAGGCACGGTGGCGGCGCGGTTGATCGGTACTGGCTTGAGTGAGGTAGTTGCTGTTGTTCCACACAATCGCGGTGCGGTATCGGCCCAAAGGTTTCGCAATGGTGTGGAAGCCATAGGCCCTCCGGAAGCGATCGCCTTCACCGAGTTCGCTCGCTATCTCGGAACGCAAAACGATGCGGTGGTGCTCTGCGGGCCGGGCGCAAGGTCCACTTTGCCGCATCTTCACACGGGCATACGCATAGCTGCCGAGGAGTGTCCGCAGGCACGGGAGATTGCGATCCGTGCGGCCCGCCGAATTACCGGTGGCGAAAGCGGACTGGACCCGGAAGAGCTACGTCCGGTGTATATAGCGCCGCCAGCGATATCCACGCCAAAGGCTGTGGTCGGGCCGCGTCAGGCTCCGCCGCCGAGCGCCTGACGAACCAGGTCCGGGATTTGACTGGGAGCATCGGCGATGACAACGCCCGCTGCTTGAAGTGCCGCAACCTTGGCCGCCGGCGTGCCGGATGATCCGGAGATAATGGCGCCGGCGTGGCCCATTCGCTTACCCGGTGGCGCGGTGCGGCCGGATATAAAGCCGACGACGGGCTTCGTCATCGTGCGGATGTATGGCGCGCAATCCTCCTCGTCGCTCCCACCTATCTCGCCTACAAGCACTACTGCCCGGGTCTGCGGATCTGCTTCAAACATCGGCAGCACATCCCGGAACTTGGTTCCAATCATTGGATCACCACCGATTCCTACGCCGCTCGATTGGCCCAAGCCGGCGCGCGTCAGGCCATCGGCGATTTCGTAGGTAAGGGTGCCGCTCCGCGACACCAACCCGACCGGCCCTGGCGTGAAAATCTCCCCCGGTATGATGCCGGCCTTGCAGATGCCCGGGCTTATGAGGCCGGGACAGTTAGGCCCGATGAGGCGTACGCCGTTCTTCATCCGCAGTACCGCATTGACCCGTATCATATCCTGGGTCGGTACGTTCTCAGAGATGCACACGATCAGGCGGATTCCGGCGTCGGCAGCTTCCAGAATAGCATCCGCCGCATTGAGTTTGGCCGGTACGAAGATCACGCTGGTATTTGCCTCGCCGGCAGCCACTGCTTCACGCACCGTGTCGTACACCGGCACGCCCTGAGCCGACTGTCCGCCCTTACCGGGTGTAACTCCTCCAACGACATTCGAGCCGTAGGCAATCATGTGGGCCGTGTGAAACCCACCATCACGCCCGGTGATGCCCTGCACAATCATTCGCGTCGATGCGTCAATCAGAATCGCCATTTACCTAGTTTGCTCCTGTGTCGCGTCCACCGTCACATCACCCATCAAAACGCCGTCGGAATCGTAAAACCCCACGTCCGGCGCAAATGCGATACCGCTGCAGGCACCGGCCACCACTTGTACAAGGTCGGCAAACGCATCCCAGGCAGGATGATCGTCATCGGCTGTCATCGCAGGCATCACGGCAACGGTAACCACCGAATTCACCGCCAGAAGCAGTGGCAGCAACTCAGCCTGAAGGTCGCGATCGGTAGACCTGTTCAGCCAGACGCACGCTGCCGCAACTGCTGTTTGAGCCGCCTCGTCGGTCGCAACCGCCCCACGTTCCAGATACCATGTGTCGTGCACCTCAGGCTCTTCCCAACGCACAAACGCTGCTTCCCAGTCGGAGGATGCAAGCTCGGCAGGTGTTGCCGGTCCAGCGCCGGAGACCGAAAAACTGACGGGCATGTCTGAGGCGTGAAGAGTACCCAGCAACATCTCGAGGGTGGGGTTCGGGCCGGCAGGAGCGAACACATATATGGTTCCTGGATCGAGCATCGTGGTATCAGCGCCCCGAACCGGCCGGTAACGAGATTTGGATTATACCTGCCGAGATGTCCGCCGTCCGCCGGCGTTGTTGCGGGTACTCCGGCAGGATTCTTCTGTCCTCGGTGCGAACTGCCGTGGACGTGCCCGTGGCGCCGTTCGCACTGCGGCTACGGGTTAGCAACCATTTGGAGGACCTCCGATTCATGCGTCTCACTTTCGTTGGGTGTACAGCCGGCATCGCACTGATGGCGTGCTTCAGTCAGCTTGCTGCATTGGCAGGACCGGTCCGTCGGCAAACCAGTGGCCCGGTCGGGGTAGGAGCACTGCCGCCGAAGGTACCAGGAGTCCACGTTCTTTTCAGCGGTGACCCGGAGCAGGTTACAGCAAACTTCCGCAACTTCGGCGCTCCCGGCCCGGCATCCTGGACCGTGAGCAACGGCGCCATGATCGCCGCCAACGGAAACATCGTAACGAGGCTCAAGCTCACAGATTTCCAGCTGCATCTGGAATGGAAGGAGCCTTACATGCCTAATGCGCACGGTCAGGAGCGTGGAAACAGCGGAATTGGCCTGGATGAGCGCTACGAAATCCAGGTGCTCGATTCGTACGGCATCGCCTCGCCGGGCAGCGGTGATTGCGGGTCGGTTTACGGGCAATCGGCCCCCCTGATCAATGCGTGCAAACCGCCGCGCGTATGGCAAAGCTACGACATCATCTTCCGCGCGCCGCGCTGGGATGCAAACGGCAAGAAGACTCAAGACGCCCGTGTCACCGTGTTCCAGAACGGAATGATCGTGCAAAATAACACGCGCATACAGGGCACAACCGGCATAGGTCGCGGCAGCGAAGGAAACAGCCCAGGCGGCATCATTCTGCAGTACCACGGCAATCCGATGTCGTTTCGCAATATCTGGGTGGTATCTCTGCCACTCAGTGGCGCGGCGCACTACTAGAACCGAAACGGAGGGCCGTACCATTTTCTTCCCGTATGGCCCCACCGTACATAAAAGCCGCAATCGCGCGCCTTAATCCGGCGCCGGCTTTTGCGCGAGCGCGCGGCTGGAGCGCGGGTATACTCATTTGAACCCACGCCGGCTTAAGTGTGCCGGCATCAGCTCCACAGCGTTATCCAGGAGAACCGCGTGCGATGAACGAGGAAGATGCGCCAGGATTTACGGTTGTGGATCGGCGCAGCAGCGGCGATGATGTTGTGGAGGCAACGGACGAAACCGTCGCTTCAATGCCGGAAGTTGCACCCGACGTCGACCAGACCGATGCGGAGCCCGAGCTGCAGATGCCGCCGCCCGAGTACTTGCTCAATCTGGCATGCCTGAGCCTTTCGGTTACGGAACTCTGCGCTACGCTGGTGTTTGTACTGGACCAGAAAGCCCGTATCCATATGGGTCTCCTGGCGGACCCCAATACGGGTGAGGTGAAGGTTAGCCTGGATGACGCCCGCCTGGCGATCGACCTTATCCAATTCCTTGCGCCAAGGGTTCGTCGTGAGATACCGCCTGAGGCAGCCGCAGAGCTGGATCGGCGCACCAACGATTTACGAATGAACTTTGTGACTCGCAGCCAGGGTCCCACGAAAGATGGGTGACGCCACGCTTTCCGACTCGACGGCGGATGATCGACGTCCGCTGGCGGCCGTGGTGCTGGCGGCGGGAAAATCGACCCGGATGCGCAGCGCCACGCCAAAGGCGCTGCACAACCTGTGCGGCATACCCATGGCGCAACACGTTGTCAGAGCGTGCAGGGCCGTTGGGGCCGGCAATATTCACGTAGTTGTTGGCCACCAGGCAGAACTGGTCCGCGCGGGCCTGGGTGATGACGTGGAGTACGTTGATCAACCGGTCCAGCTAGGCACCGGAGACGCTGTTGCGCAATGCCGGCCGGCGTTGGGCAGATGGCAGGGCGACATCCTGGTGATGGCCGGAGATGTGCCGCTTATCCGCGGCGACTCGCTTGAATCCATGCTCCGTCTGCATTGGGTATCTGGAGCCGCGGTAACACTGTTGACGGCGGTGCTCCCGGATCCTACCGGGTATGGTCGCGTCGTGCGCAACGAACAGACGGACGAGATAACCGGCATCGTCGAGCACCGCGATTGCAGCCCGCAACAGCTGGCGATCCGCGAGGTGAATCCCTCGATCTATGTGTTCCGCGCTGATGCCTTATGGACCGCTCTGGAGCGCATTACCAACAACAACCAACAGGGCGAGTACTATCTGACCGATACGCTCCATCTGCTGCGAGATATGGGAGAAAAGGTCGCCGGTCTGCCGGTACGCGATCACACCGAGGTATTCGGCGTTAACAACCGGATCGAGTTGTCACAGGCCGCTGCGATACTGCGCGGACGTATCCTGGACGCGCTGATGTTGTCGGGCGTATCCATCACCGACCCGGCGACGACCTGGGTGGACCTCGACATCACGGTTGGCGAAGATACGGTGATCGAACCGAACACACTGCTTTCGGGCAATACGCATATCGGGGCGGGATGCGTGATTGGCCCTGGAGCGCGCATCGTATCCAGTACCATTGGCGACGGCAGCGTGATCTGTAGTTCTCAGGTAGTGGATAGCCGCATTGGCGCAGGATGTAAAGTGGGCCCATTCGCACACCTTCGGCCTGGGACAGTACTTGGTCAGGGTGTGAAGATTGGCGACTTTGTAGAGATCAAGAATTCCCGTTTGGAGACCGGCGCGCAGGCTTCGCATCTGGCCTATATCGGTGATGCCGAAATAGGCCGCAGTACAAACATCGGCGCCGGCACAATCACCTGCAACTACGACGGCGCCCACAAACATCGGACACGAATCGGCAGCAACGTTTTCGTCGGCTCCAACTCCACGCTGATCGCGCCGCTGGAGATTGGGGATGGGGCGTTTATTGCAGCAGGTTCGGCTGTTCCGGAGGATGTTCCAGCCGATGCGCTCGTGATTGCACGTGCCCGGCCTGTTACGAAGCCTGGCTGGGCCGCGGCGCGACGAGCGCAAGCTATGGCCACAGCCTCGCCGCAAAAGCCGCAGCCTTAGGCGACACTGAAGACCCGACAGGAGCTTTCGCGTGGAATTCGATTCAGGCTTCCGCATCTTCGCAGGTAACGCCAATCCGCAACTGGCCAGGGACATCGCTGCCGTCCTCAAGGTTCAGCTTGGTGCCATTACCGTCAGCAGATTCGCCGACGGTGAAAGCCGCGTCAAGATCGAGGAGAGCGCCCGTGGGCAGGATATCTTCATCGTGCAGCCGACCTGCGCGCCGGTGAACGACAACCTGATGGAACTGCTCATCATGCTGGATGCATTCCGTCGCGCTTCGGCCCGAAGAATTACCGTTGTGCTGCCTTACTATGGTTATGCCAGGCAGGACAAGAAGATCAAGCCGCGGGAACCGGTTACGGCACGACTTATCGCCAATCTGATTTCGCAGGCGGGCGCCACGCGCGTACTCTGCGTTGACCTGCATGCCGGGCAGATACAGGGCTTTTTTGACGTGCCGGTCGACCACCTGTACGCCGGACCCCTTATCGCCGAACATCTCGTGGAGGAAGACCTGAAGGACGGAAACACCGTGGTTGTCTCCCCGGATGTAGGCGGGGTAGCGCGAGCGCGCGCTCTGGCCGAGCATCTTAGCACGCCCATAGCGATCATTGCTAAACGGAGACCCGAACCGAACAAAGTTGAGATCATGGAGATCATCGGCGATGTGGCCGGCAAGCGGTGTGTAATGATCGACGATATGATCGACACGGGTTCCAGCATCGTGCAAGGCGCCGTCGCGCTGATGGACCGTGGCGCTGAGGAGGTGCACGCCTGCTGCACGCACGCCATACTAAGCGACCACGCTGTGGAGCGGCTCAAGGAGTCACCGCTGAAATCGGTAGTCGTTACCGATACAATCCCGGTCCCGCCGGAACGCCGATTTCCGCGCCTCAAAGTGCTGTCGGTGGCCAATCTGCTGGCCGAGGCGATCCACCGGATACATGACGATATGTCGGTAAGCGAGCTGTTCCGACATTATGCTGCGCACTAGAAGTGCAGCAGGAGTCGACCGTGGCAAAGGTTCAGATAGCGCGGACGAATGCGGCGCTGATCGCCGATGTTGACGGCACATCATCGCGAGCGGGTGGCGGTTGCTTCTGGTGGCTGGGCCAGCACTCGTTTATCGTTAAGGTTGGCGGCAGGGTTGTGTACATCGATCCTTTCCTCTCCCCGTTGCCGGCGCGCCAAACACCGCCGCTGCTGCTGCCATCCGATGTGACCAATGCCGACCTGGTGCTTGTTAGCCATGGCCATCTCGACCACCTGGATCCTTTTGCCCTTCGTGGAATCGGCAGCGCCTCGCCGGATGCCGTGTTTGTTTGCCCGAAAACGGAGGCGCACCGGCTCGTAGAGGAGGCGGGTATCGCAGAATCTCGCATCCGCGCCGCGTCGGCAGATGAGCATCTCCACGAGGCAGGTTTCGCGGTCACCACCATCAAGGCGAAGCACGAGTTCTTCCATGAGGACCCCGAACTCGGCTTCCCGTTTCTGGGATTCGTACTGGAGCGCGATGGCGCCCGCCTCTATCACGCCGGAGACACAATACCGTGGGACGGGCTGGAGGCTCTGCTGCGGACATGGCCTCGCCTCGATGCTGCTCTGGTTCCGATTAATGGACGGGATGCCGAGCGCCTGAAGAACAACATAATGGGAAACCTGACGTTTCAGGAAGCGGCAGAACTAGCAGGCGAGCTCAATGTTGGTCTTGCCGTGCCCGCGCACTACGACATGTTCATTGGCAATCAGGAAGACCCGGCCCGATTTGTGGATTTCCTGGAGGCTAAGTATCCGCACGTGCCGCACTGGGTTGGTTCGGCGGGCGAGTGTGTCCCGTTTGGAGCGCGCTAGGCGGTCCTGCCCGAATGGTAACCGTCGGGTCTTGCCGGAACGCTGCCAAGTTCCGCACAGCCGCGCTCAACGCTTTCCAGAATGGCCCCATGGAGCGCCGGTTTAGCCGCGGCGATCAACGTGCCGAAATTCGAAGGCTGCGTATCCAGCAGATCCCACCGATCGATCGGCAGACCGTGAGCGTCCGTAACACAGGCGCCTGCCTGGAGAGCGATGTACGCGGCTGCCGCCGCGTCATATGGGCACAAAGCGATCGGTCTCCCGTCGCCGTACGCATTGAATCGAGGCTGTAACCAGTCAAGCTCATGCAGCAGTCTGGCGCGAACGTCCACAACGGCCGAAAGCTGGCCAGTGGCCAGGCGGGTCAATTCAAACGCAGTGCTATTCAGTACAAAGAGACCGCCGCGGAGCGTGCAGCCGCTCACTACCTCATTTAGCACGCGGAAAACCACGTCGAGCGGTGCGCCAACCACATCCACAGCGACTCCCGCTCTGCCCGGCTCCGCCCCTTCTCGGAGCAGAACCGGCAGTTCATGCCCGTCGTACCGGGATCTGGTCACGCTGCCACCCGAAGCAGCAATGCAATCGCCGGTTAGCAACTCCACAACCACGGCGGCATCCACGTCGCCGAAACATGGCCTTGCCAGCCCCGGAGCTGCCGCGATCGAAACAACGCAGGCTTCCAGACCTGCCATTGCGCTGCGCGTGCCGTCAATCGGATCGATGATCAACACCCTCTCATACGAACTTCTGCCGCCAGGTACCCGCAGCCCGCGATCCTCCGTATACACTGCCCAGGGCAGGTGCTGCCGAGCCATGAAGCCTTCAATCGCTTCTTCGGCGACTTCGTCGATCTGAAAGGTGGTGTCGCCGCTTGATGCCTGGCCGGTGACGGTGCGTCCAGTTGCCGAACCAAGAAAAGGCAGCACCGCCGTGCGGACCGTATTCGCAAGCTGGGTCATCAAACCACAGGTATTCACAGGCGCCTATCCTCAGGTATCGTTAGCACACGCTCGCGATGGGGCGGCATGAAAGGCAAGTTTACCGTATGACGCGTGACCTCATTATCCTCGGCTCGGGACCTGCCGGCTACACAGCGGCACTCTACACCGGCCGCGCCAATCTGAAGCCGCTTCTCATTGATGGCGGTGCCGGGCATGGTCAGGACCTTCTCGGTGCTGGTGGGCAGCTTACAATCACCACAGAGGTTGAGAACTACCCTGGATTCGAGCACGGAATACAGGGCCCAGAGTTGATGGAGATCATGCGCAAACAGGTGCTGCGTTTCAACGTCGATCTCGTGGAGGATCTGGCAACGCGCGTGGATCTTGGCAGCCGACCATTTAAGGTATGGGTCGGCGACGAACTGTATGAGTCCAAAGCGCTTATCGTCACGACTGGAGCGTCGGCGAAATGGCTGGGCTTGCCGGAGGAGCGGCCGGTCTGGGAAGGCGGACTTGGCGGCGCCGGTATCTCTGCGTGCGCAACCTGCGACGGCTTCTTCTTCCGCAATATGCCGGTTGCTGTTATCGGTGGTGGTGACACGGCGATGGAGGAAGCGCTGTACCTCGTGAACCATGCCGCGCGCGTTTTCGTCATCCATAGGCGCGACACTCTGCGAGCGTCCAAGATTATGCAGGACCGGGCGAGCAATCACCCCAAGATTGAGTTCCTCTGGAATAAACGAGTGGCGGAAGTACACGATCCTGCCGAAAAAAAGCTTTCTGGTTTGACGTTGGTGGATACGGAGACGGGCGATCGCTCGGAGCTTGCAGTGCAGGGCATGTTCGTAGCTATCGGTCACAAACCGAATACGGACCTGTTTGTCGGACAGTTGGAGTTGGATGCTGCCGGCTACATCGTGACCCACCATAACGTTCGTACCACCCGATTCGGTGTTTACGCGGCGGGTGACGTGCAGGATCCCGAGTACCGCCAGGCCGTAACGGCAGCAGGAAGCGGCTGTATGGCGGCAATTGAGGCCGAGCGACTGCTTGAGCTTGAGAGGGCCGTCGGACCAGAGAATGCGGCTGCCGGATGGTGATAGCTCAGCGATGACGCGTGCGCAGCCGCTGCATGACCCTGCGTGTCGCGGCGTCCGCGCTGGTTTGCATTAGCTCAATGCCGGTTCCATTTTGTCCTGGGAAAATGCGAATGCTATCTTGTTTGCGCTGTTCAGGCCGTTCGAATCGCGCTTCTTTGCCATTTGGAGTCTGCTCGATCACGTGGGTTGCTGAAGGGAATGCCGAACGGTACCATGCCGTCACGGTGCTGTACGACGCCGGAGTATTGTATACGGCAATCGAAACCGTCGGCATCTCTACGCGCATCGGCTGGCCACTGTCGTCGATGAGTGGCTTCGCGCCCGGGAACAGAGGCATTCCCATAAACGCGCCGGCCGCGCGACTCGCCGGCGAGACCCTCATTCGCGACGCGCATCCACATATGGTGAACGGAATAACGGCGGAGACCAGCAACGCACACCGACACCACACGGTGCGACAGTAGGTCCGGCGATGGCTCAAATCAATCTCCAAGGGTCAAACGTAAGTGCGGCTGGCGTTACGATAAGCATTCCCGTATTCGAGGGTCCGCTCGAACTGTTGCTGCAGTTGCTGCGCCAAAACCAGGTAGAGATCTATGATATCCCAATCGCCGTGATAACCGCCCAGTACCTTGAGCTTGTCAGGCTGGTTCAGCTGCACAACCTGGGCGAGCTCGGAGACTACCTGGTGATGGCGGCCACGCTCATAGAAATCAAGTCACGCATGCTGCTGCCGCGGCCGCCTTCCGTTGATGCAGACGATGAAGACGACCCGCGTGCCGAGCTGGTGGCCAGATTGCTCGAGTACGAAAGAGTTCGCGATTCAGCCGAGTATCTCGCAGAGTGTGAGGCAGCACGACGAGATCTCTGGTTCCGGCTTGGCGGTTCGGTTGTAGACGGGTGGGCAATCCCGCTGGCGCAACCGGATGCCGACCCGATGACTTTGCTCAAGGCCCTACAGCGAGTTCTGGCGCGTGTGGGAATCGAGGATCGCGAATCCGCGCCGCCTCTGACACGGCGCCGCGTTTCACTTCGCCTGAAGATGGCGGAGGTGCTGCAACAGTTGGAGAGCGCATCGGGTTCCCTGGCCTTCGATGATCTTTTTAACGTCGAAACGCGCATCGGCGAGATTGTAATCACATTTCTTGCCCTGCTGGAACTGATGCGGCGCGGCCGCCTACGTGCCGTTCAACGGGCACATGACGCGCCGATACGCATCCGGCTGACGCCGTCGGAGGAACGCGTTGCGACGCACTGACGCAGCCGCTCCTGTATCGCCGGAACAGACCTTCGTACCGGTGACGGAAGGACTCCTGTTCGCAGCCGATCGTCCGCTGACGGTTGAGGAGGTTGCCGCGGCGCTCGAGACCGAGCCATGGCTCACCGAGGATGTGCTGCGGGCCGTTCGCAGGCATCTGGATAGTACTGGGAGCGGTTTGCAGCTTCTTCAGATCGCCGGCGGATGGCAGCTGGCCACCAGGCCCGAGCACGCTCCAGTGATCGCCCGCCTGAGCCAACAATCCGCCCAACGCCTATCCAGAGCAGCACTCGAAACTCTCTCAATTGTGGCTTACCATGCCCCTGTCACCATCCCGGAAATCGAGGCTGTCCGCGGTGTATCGTCGGGCTCGGTACTCAAGACGCTGCTGGATCGCGGCCTGATTATCGAGCAGGGGCGCAAGGATGCTCCCGGCCGACCAGTTCTGTATGTCACCACCGATGAGTTCCTGCACTACTTCGGGTTGGCAACTCTGGATGATCTGCCGCCCCTACCAGTCGCGGAAGCCACCTCGGAAGCCGATACGGTATCGGTATAATATCGGTTCGCACCAAGGGACTGTCGCACGTCAATATGCCAGAAATCACCGAAGACCTTACACCGAGCCAGATTGTTCTGGAACTGGATCGATATATTGTTGGACAGGCTGCCGCAAAGCGAGCCGTTGCCGTCGCGCTGCGCAACAGGTACCGGCGCCGCCTTATGCCCGATGACCTCCGCGACGAAGTAATACCGAAAAACATCCTGATGATCGGGCCAACGGGCGTTGGCAAAACGGAGATCGCCCGGCGTCTTGCCACACTGGCCGCAGCTCCATTCGTTAAAGTGGAGGCCACCAAGTTCACAGAGGTCGGTTACGTAGGGCGCGATGTGGACTCGATGATTCGCGATCTCACGCAGGTTGCGGCCCGGTTGGTGGAAGCTGAGAAGCGCACAGAAGTACGTCCGGAGGCACAGCGTCGAGCCATCGAACGCCTACTGGATATACTACAGCCGGCCTCTGGGGAGAGTGCGGCTGCCAAGCAGCGCCCACGGGAGGGTGAACCCGGCGACGTCATGGCACAAATGCGCCGATTGGTAGGTTCGATCTTCTCAAGCGAAGATGGTCCGGTGGTTGCGCCGACCGTGCCGGAACCGCCGGCAGAGCCGGAGGCCGAGCTCACGCCGGAAGCCGCCGATAAGAAGAAACGTGACGCTGAGCGCCGAGCAAGAATCCGCGAGCGGTTGAAGGAGCAACTGTTAGCGGGGACACGCGACGAGGAACTGATAAGCGTCACCGTCGCGGATCGCGGGCGTCCACCGATGATGCAGTTCTTCGGGCCACAAGGGATGGAAGAGATGGGCATGGATATGAGCAGCTCATTGGGCGGGATGATGCCGCAAAAGCGGCGAACGCGTAAAATGACGATCGGCGAGGCAAAGGCCGTCTTTACCGAGGAGGAAGCTGCCGCGATTATCGATCGTGACGCGGTGATGAAGGATGCGGTGCTGCGCACCGAACAGACCGGCATCGTATTTGTGGACGAGATCGATAAGATTGCGGGAAAGAGCGGTCCTGGTGGTGCCGGCGGACCAGACGTTTCGCGGGAAGGCGTGCAGCGCGACATCCTGCCAATTCTCGAGGGATCGACGGTAAACACCAAATATGGGCCCGTAAAAACGGACCACATCCTCTTTATCGCTGCCGGAGCCTTCCATGTGTCCAAACCGTCCGACCTGATACCGGAACTCCAGGGCCGCCTGCCGATCCGGGTTGAGCTTGAGAACCTGAATCAGGATGACTTTGAGCGGATCCTGGTTGAACCCAGGAACGCGTTAACGCGGCAGTACACCGGGTTACTTGCAACCGAGGGAGTTACTTTGGAGTTCACTGCCGAGGGCATTGCCGAGATAGCCCGGGTTGCGGCCGCGGTCAACCGCTCCAGTGAGAACATCGGCGCGCGGCGATTGCACACCGTGATGGAAAAGCTGCTGGAGGATGTGTCGTTTGATGCTCCCGATCTGGACTCTCCCGTGATCCATATCGATGACGAGTATGTTCGGACGCGATTGTCCAAAATCGCAAGCGATGAAGACCTGAGCAGATACATCCTTTAGATCGCCAGGTTGCGGAACCGAGGTACATCCGTTGGTTAACGGGAAGCAACTGGCTGGGCCCTCCTGCACAATAGCGCCGATGCTCTCAGTGCGGCGAGGCTCGGATGCAGTCGATTTCTATCAGCGCGCGTTTGGCGGCGCCGTTGTATTTCGGATTGACGCGCCGGATGGAGCCGTTGTCGCCCGCCTCGCCATTGCAGGCGCTGAGTTCTGGGTTGCTGATGAATCCCCGGAGCACGCCAACTACAGCCCGGAAACGCTGGGCGGCTCTACCACGCGGATGGTGCTGGTGGTGGAAGACCCAGACGGTTTGCAGGCGGCGGCTATTGCCGCCGGCGCTGCCGAGGTTCAGTGCGTTGAGGACAACTACGGCTGGCGTCTGGGCCGGATTGTAGATCCCTTCGGGCACCACTGGGAGATCGGACACCCGCTGGAAGCCGGATGACGGGTGGGCCGTAATGTTGAGGCCGTAGGCCCGTGTCGCATGCCGAGGTGGCCCGGTGGGCCCGGCAGCAACCGGACTCTGTCCGCCTATACGAAGGGCAAGTGATTGAAGCTGCCGTTCAGGATTGAGGCTGACGGCGTTTTCAACCAGACGTCCATCAGGGTGGCGTACACCTGCCGGAAGTCGACATTGTACTTCAGGTCGCCCTCGTCCAGATCGGCCAACGACGGATACTCACCGTAAAGGCCGCCCTTGACTGCGCCGCCCATCACGAACATCGGGCCGGCCTGGCCGTGATCCGTTCCGGCCGATGCGTTTTCCTGAACTCGGCGACCAAACTCCGAGAACGTCATCACCACCACATCATTCTGCGCACCTATCCGCGACAGCTCCGCATAGAAGGCGGCCAGTGAGTCGCCGACATCCTTCAACACACGGGCCTGTGTCGGTGGTTGGTTGGCATGTGTATCGAACCCGCCCGTCGATACGTAATAGACGCGCGTTCCAATGCCGGCGCCGATCAACTGCGCCACTGCCTTCAGGTTTCGCGCCAGAAGTGAGTTTGGCATGGCTGCTGGAACCAGCGTGCTGTTTGCCGGCGAGCCCGCATCCAACGCCTGGCCGCTGGGCGTCCCCAGTTCTTCGGCAGGAGCTGGTTTGGCTAGCAGCACCTTTCGGACCCTCTCGCTTGTGGTGTAGGCGTCCAGCCCAATTTTGCGCACCAGATCCACCACCGAGTTCGCCATGGTGCCCTGCTCATAAAGCTGTGTGAACGCCCGGATCTCGGGGACCTTCTCTGGGTAGGCGATTGTCTGCAGCTGGTACGACTGCGGGTTTTGCATCGAAACAACCGAGCCAAAGTCGCTGTGAAGCGTCTTCGGCACTTCACCGCCGAAATTGACTCCGATCAACGGGTTGGACTTCAAGTGGCCGTCGGCATCAAACCAGCGGCCCAACCAGCCGTCAGCTTCTACTCTGGCAGTAGGATCGGCCGTCTGCCATATCTCCATGCTCCGGAAATGCGAACGATTTGGGTCGGGATAACCGGCGCCCTGCACAATTGCCAGCCGTCCCTGATCGTAGATCGGCTTCAGCGCTGCGAGGGATGCGTGCAGACCGATCTTTGGTGAGATGCTTACAATGTCCGCGGCGTTGACGCCGATTGTGGGCCTATAGCGCCGGTAGAGTGGATCGGTATAGGGAATGACGGTGTTCAACCCATCGTTTCCACCACTCATCTGCAGCACCACAAGGATTCTGCCATTGCTTCCGCCAGCCGCCGCCTGTGCCGCCGCTCGGGCAACAATGGAGGGAGCTGCCATTCCAAGCGATACGAATGTGAGTCCGTTCTTGATACATGCCCGGCGAGTGAGTTCCATCTCGTATTCCTTATGCCTGTCTGGCGGCGCCTATACCAGCTGATATTCCGGCGTCAACATAACCATATGCAGCAGTCCATGTATCTTGCGAACAGCAACGGCGCGCTCGCGTCCCGGTCCGTTGATGTCAAACGGCTCCTGGTCGCCATCCGGGCCGGTTTCGAGATAGGTAAGCAACACATTGCGAGTTGCCGCCGATAAGTTCCGGTTCATGAGGCGCATCGAGCAGTAATCCACCGCCTCTTCGGGCGACGTGATCACGCCGGAATCAAGCTGCTGGTGGATGTCGCGAATGAGCGGTGCGTTGGCTTCGTTCATCCTGGCGAGTTGCATCGCGAAGTTGAACCGCGTGAGCAGTGTGGTGGTGTTGATCCACGTCATTCCACCGTCCCAGCCCTTGACGTTTGGCGGGTTGAACAGCTCCTGCCCCATAGATTTCATGGCGTAGGGTGCGGCGCGCATCGGCCCCTCCGCCCCTGTATTTCGAAGGGTCCCAACCACAAACTCGGCGGGGCTCCTGGCCTTGCCGTATACGGCAAGCGGTGAATAGAACTGATCGGAGCGAAAGATCGCTGCCATCACCGGCTTGATCTCGAACCCGCTCCGTGTAAACAGCTGTGCAAACGGCTCTACATCCTCCGGAGTCGGATGGTCGTGTACAAAGAACTTGAACAGCTTGGTAGCGATAAACCGCGCGCAGGCGGGATTATCCACGACCATGTTCACAACGTCGCCGCCGTCCCAGTTGCCTGTTTGGCCCAGAAACGTCTTCACTCCATCATCATGAACACGTGGTCGAAAGAAGAACCGTCCCGTCAATGGCTGGCAGCTCCAGCCGGTGAATGCCCGGGCGCCCTCGTGAACATCCTCTTCGGTATAGTTACCGATGCCGAGCGTAAAGAGCTCCATCAACTCGCGGCAATAGTTTTCGTTTGCGTGGCCCTTGCGGTTTGTCTGGTTGTCCAGATAGAGGATCATCGCAGGATTCTGAGAGACCGCCAGCGTCAGCGCTTTGAAGTTGCCCAGCGCGTGCTGACGGAACAGCTGATTCTGCTGGAACATCAACAGAGGCTGGTTTACTTTCGAAAACCCGGTGGCGAAGTGGCCATGCCAAAACAGCGTCATCTTCTCTTGCAAAGGATTTGCGCTGCGCACCATCTTGTCAATCCACCAAACCTGCAGATCGGCAAAGTCGCGAAAATCGACCAGGTTCTCCATCAGCCGATCTGCCACGTGATCGTATGTGATCGAGGAGGGGTCCGTGTCAAAGCTCAACAAGCGGTCAATCGTCTTCTGAATGCCATCGCCCACCGCGGCCGTGACCTCATCGTGCGTAGCGCCGAAACCGGCCCGACGGAACAGGTGTGCGATCCTGTCGTACTCCGTGAGAGTTGTTGCCGCACCGCTCATAGCGTGCTCCTGCTGCGTACAGAGTTCCGCCCGAAAATCGATGCCGTGCCGGGCGGCACGCGAGTGTAGACGCAACAATAAGTGAAATGTTTACTGGCAGCAGAATGGTTACGCCCCAATTTGCGTGGCCCGGTACTCAGGGAGCGTTTTAGACTGGGCACACCGCAATAACAGGGTCGTGTGGCTTCGGCCGGACAGGTCCTTCGCTTCGCTCAAGACGACGGTTGGCGGCAGGCGTGGTGGCGCAGACCAAACGGCACTGCAAGCGCAGAGGCGTGGCCAGCACAGCACTCCGCTACAAGGCCAGGCCGCCGGCGAGCGGCCGTGACGCAACGATCACACAGTAAGAGGCTCAGCGGTTCGCGCGCTTGCCTGCCTTGCGGGACGCGGTCGCCGCGGCGCTTCTCCGCGTCTCGACGTAGAACGCCACATCGCGGCTTACGGCCGGCACATCCACATTCTGCTGAGCGGCGGCTGAACGTGCCGCGGTAAAGTCGGTACTTCCGGCCAATTTCCCCGCAGAGGTGTCCCACCAGGTGATCCTGTAACTGCCTGCAGCCAGGTGAGGCAGCATCAGTTTGCCGGCTGCGGGCGCGTCGGCGCGGTTGTACAGCCAGCCCGCTGCATAGTTGCGGGTCGCCAGCATCTCTCCGCCAAGGGCGGAAGCGTAGTGCGTTAACGCGATGCGGTTCAGCGTAACCCAATCTGCGCCGGTGTTGGAGATCGTAATGGTGTGGCTGCCCGCCGGAACCGGAGCGCTCAAAACGGCGTCTTTGCTTAACGGCGCGTAGTCGGCATTGCCGGGCGCGAACGATCGTGAAACGGGCACGCCATCCACGGCGACGACTAACCGAGCGCCAGACCTGGCGACCTGGCCAACGGTCACCCTGCATGTGCCGGGTTGGTCATAGGTCACTTTGAAGGTGAGCGGCGCCGGCTGCATGTCACGGTGCCCGATACCCTGTAGAAACGACGGAAACCGATCTATTCCAGTGGGCGGTCCCTCTGGCGTCACAGTAAATGCGGACGCCGCTGCCGAGGCAGACGCCCATCCACCACCAGGTGCAAATGCCAACGTCGCTAGATTCTGAGTCGTCGTATTGGCGGTTATCGGAGTCAACCTGCCACGGGATAACATGCCTGAGGCATCCAGGAAATCGGCCGCTGCTCGATAGGTGGAGTAGAGGTTCTGCTTATCCACCGCGTCCCAATCCCACCAGCACGCTGCGCCGGCAGCTCCACTGAACAGGCTTGCCCACAGCCCGTTATGCAGTGCCGGTTCGGCAGGTCCGCTGAAGCTGGTCGACCCGAACTCACCAACGAAAACGGGCTTGTTGAAGCCGGCGGGTGGGGCGCTCCCCAGCGCAGTGATCAGGTCCGCCGCGTAGACGTGGCGTTGCGCGTAGTCCACCGTTTGCCAAACGTCGCTCGAATACGGTATGGATGGCGAAGCGCTGGTCGTGATGAGATGCTGCCACGGGTCGGTTGCCCGAAGGTAGAGGGCCATTTCGCGGTGCCACATCGCGATGTCGTCCCACTTCTTGCCATGGGCGGCATCCGTATTCTCTACCTCGTTAAACAACTCCCACGCCATGATATGCGGCGAGTATCCCCAACGAGCCACAATGTACGAAAGCAGGCGCTTGGTATAAGCGCGGGCGGTGGGATCGGTAAAGAACGCATCCGGCCGTGACAGAAAGCCTCCAGTCTTGATGTTCCAGGGATTGTCATGCCAGGCGGGATTCACGTTACTGGAATCGGAAAACCCTCCGCTACTCGCGAACATACCGTGGTAGAAAATGGTGACCTGGAGATAGATTCCGTACTTGTCGGCCGCCTGAACGATCGCGTCCCATTTGCGCGCTGCAGGCAGGTCGATATCACCCGCCGGAACCTTATTGGTAGCCGATTCACCGAGGAGGTTGCGCCCATCCCACTCGGTCATCCAAACGCGCGCCCAGTTCTCGCCGGCAGCATGCATTTTTGCGAACATCGTCGGGATATCGGGGGCGCCGGTGTTCTGCCATGCCTGGTCTTGCCCTAAGGGGAAGAACCGTCCGCCGTCGCCGAAAGCAAAGGCGCCGTGATTTGCCAAATCGATACGGATGAAGCCAGGTCCAGGCTCGCCGGTGACATTCCACGACGCCGGTGTGAGGTTTTGTTCGTGGACGATCTGCTTGTTCACCAAAACGGAGACTACGGACCAGGCACCCGGAAGGGTGGGGCTGTACCGCATCCTCCAGGTCGACTGGCCATCATAAAAGGCGGTAACGTTGGCGGTTCCTCCGCTCGGCCGCTTCAGCGTTACCTGCACCAACTCGGACGTCGGATCGAACGGGTTTCCCTTCAGGCCGGCGAGGCTGAACGAACACTCGATCATTGGATATACGCCCTTGCCGATCACGCGGTCTGCCTGCGTCTGACCCCCACGATATCCGGCCCCGAGAGGCGTGTTATACGGTGATCCGATGTCGCCGCCAAGACCCTGGCCCAGCGTGGAGATATCCTGGGCGCCGCCACATCCGCCCAGCAACAACGCAACTGCGAGCACGCCGATAATCGCAATCCCGGACCTCAAGATAGACAAACGAGGGCAATCCGTTTCCCATACACGCTCAACTTTGTATCGCGTTACAGCCATTTCGCACTCCAATTAAACCCATTATAACACAGCCGGGCCCGCCGCAAAGGAGCCGCGGCCACAGTTGGAGAAAGATGCCGGTGATGTTAGCCGGACCGCACATTGACCCACCACTCGCGGCGATACCAGCGCTTCTGAATGAGCACCGGCTGACCTGCTTTCAAACCACCCTTCGCAACCCAATCCGCCTCGGCAAAGATGGCGTACCGGATAAGGCCGATCAGGAAGCCTGGCAGGCACGGACCAGCACGCCCGCACTCTGGGGCATTGTTCACGCCTCCCTGATCACCAACCTGGCTTCCACCGATCCCCGGATACGAAATGCTTCTGCCGGCGCGCTCGTAGCGGATGCCAACCTTGCCGCACGGTTGGGCATGCAAGGCGTGTGCTTTCATGTTGGCTACGCCAAGGGCCACGCGTCGCGTGAGGCGGCGCTCGAGGCCGTCTGTTACAAGCTGCGCGAGGTCGTCTCCAGGCTGGACCGTGGTGCGCGAGTTCTGCTGGAAAACGGTGCCGAGCGCGGTGAACTGGGTGAAACTGTGGCCGAGTTGGCTGCTGTTATAAACGGAATCCAGGCGTCGTCTGCATCCGTAGGCATTGTGCTGGATACCTGCCACCTGCATGTTTCCGGCTTCGATATGGCGGCAGCTGACTCCGCCGACAGGCTGGCCGGCCAGCTTGAGGATGCCGGACTGCTTGGGTTTGTGACCGCCTTTCACTTGAATGACGCACTGGCGGAGTGTGGCAGCTACCGTGATCGCCACGCAATCCCAGGCCAGGGCACCATTGGCGCCGGCCTTAAGCGGCTGGTGGCTAATCGAGCGTTTGCCGAGATGCCCTGCATCCTGGAGCTCAAGCTGGATGGCGCCCTCGCCGGCATTTCGTGGTTGCGGTCAACTTGATGGAGACAACCGATGCAGCTTTCTTACGCACAGAAGAGGCAGTTTGTGGATCTTGGCTACGTGGTTGTTCCTGGGGTGGTGCCCACGGCTCTCGTAAACGCGGCGCTACGTGCCATCAACGCTTGTCTCGACCAGGGACTGCCGGCCGAGCGCATGCAAGAGATGCGGGCGCAAAGCTACTGCAAAGAGATTCAGACGCAGCCTGTTATTTCAGACCTGTTTAACCGGTCGCCGGCGCACGCGCTGCTTGAGTCGATGGTCGGTGAGGGCACCATACCAGAGGCCACGGGCGCCCAGATTGCGCTCCGCTTCCCATCGCTAGCCGATCCTCCGCGACCGCCTTCACCGCACATCGACGGCATTCACACCCCCACGAACGGTGTGCCAAAAGGTGTGATCCAGAATTTCACGGGCCTGGTTGGCATCTACCTCTCCGGCGTAAATGAGGAGTATGCCGGCAATTTCGCCGTTTGGCCCGGGAGCCACGCCCGGCTGCAGCAGTTCTTTCGCGACACGAGTCCCGAGGCAATCCTGGATGGTATGCCGAAGATTGATCTGGGCGAGCCAACACAGATTATGGCTCAGGCCGGAGACGTTGCAATCTGCCACTATCTGCTGGCGCACAGCGCATGTGCCAATGTCTCGCCGTTCATCCGTTATGCCACCTACTTCCGGATGCACAAGCAGGGCCACGCCGAGCGGCTTCGGAGCACGATGGTGAATATGTGGGAGGAGTGGGACGGGCTGCAAGACATGCTGCTGGAGGAGGGGCGGTGAGCCGCTTACGGAGCGTGCGACGCGGCTGTATCACCATCGTGGCATAACACTACGTTTTGGCCAGACTGGTTGGTGGCAAGGTGTACCGGTTTTCGCCAAATGCGTGCGAGATACGCCAGAGTTCGTGATGTGTAATCTACATCCAGGTCCTTGCCGTCCCACGCATGCCGCAGCAGTAACTCGCCGCGGTGCATATAGTCGTCATCCTCAACAGTGATGATCGGTAAGCCGAAGTTGGTCATGCTGTCCACCAGGGTATCGCGTACCTTCTCCCAACCGGCGTCCTGCACTACCCACCTGGCTTCGCCACCAGAGTCATCGCGCCGGTACGTGTAGAGGTCCAGCCTCTCAACCAACGCGCGCGTCAGGTACTTACGCAGAAAGGTTACATCACACTCCATACTTCGAACCTCGAACAGCTTCTCCATGCCGCCGCCAGCCGCACGCTGGATCGGTTCTCCGCGCCAGTTTTCCTCTGGCGCCTCGTCACTGGTTTCGCCGTTCCAGCGCCGCTCGATGTCCCGCAGGATGGTGTAACCCACATAGTAGGGGTTGATGGTCATGCGTGATCCCGGGGAGATGACCGAAGCATGCAGCCGGCGGAACTCGAGGTGCTCCTCCGGCGTCAACGGAAGACTGGTGAGAATTCGCTCATGCCAGAACGAGGCCCAGCCCTCGTTGAGGATCTTTGTGCGCATTTGAGGGATGAAGTAAAGGGTCTCATCGCGGACGATATCGAGGATGTCGCGCTGCCACCGCGCCAGACTGGGCGCACGGTCACGCAAGAAACCGAGGAGATCGCGCGTCGGCTCCGGGGCTGCAGGTGAAGCGTCTCCGGCCGGCCGCTTTTCTACGCGGATATTCCATAGGTCATCGTATTCCGTGCCGGACAGCGAGGATGGCGCCTTACCACTGCCTTCATCCGGTTCAACCGGCGGGCGAAACTCGGCAGTCAGGCCCGGGTCAAAGTTGTCGGCAAGCGCAAGCGCTCCGTCGAGAAACAGCTCTACGGTATCCGTGCCGATGGTCTCCTCATACTTTCTAATCCGGTTACCATGTACACGAACCTGCTCGACCATCTGTCTGTTCGTACGCTCAAAGTAGGTGTTGTTCTTGAAGAAGTCGTTGTGCCCCAGCACATGCGCCACCACAAACTTGTGCGCGAGCATAGAGTTGCTGTCCAGCAAGAACGCCTGGCACGGATCGGTGTTGAACACAATCTCGTAGATGCGGGCAAGTCCGTATTCGTAAAGCGTCTTTTGGTGATGGTAGTCGCGGCCAAACGTCCAGTGCGAGAATCGCGCGGGCAGCCCGTAACTACCGAGCTCGTAAATGACGTGGTCCGGCGCCACCTCAAAGTGGGTTGGATAGAAGTCGAGGCCGCTCTGATGCGCTGCCTCCTGAATCAGGTCAATCCACCGTTCCAAATCGGCCCTTTCGGATGCGTTCATGATGCCACCTTCGCCATGACGCCCGGCTGCCGGCTGAAGAACCGTTGGAGAGCCGGCCAAACATCCTCGCGCGAGTTGATCTTGACCAGACACACACGTGGCTCACCGGCAAAAGCCTCGGCATAAGCCTGGCCGAGCGGGGCAAACTCGAGAGACCTGCTCGCAACATCCTCGGCGATCTCGCCGTAGCCCACGAGATTACAGATCTCCACCATTTGGCGCATCAGATCGACACATTCTGCGTCACCCCAGTTGTAGCCATCGGAGAACAGGAACGGATAGATGTTCCACTCTCTAGCGTTGTACCGACGCTCAATAATCTGCAGCGCCAGCCTGTACGCTTCACTCATCCGCGTTCCGCCGGAATCGCCGAGGCCAAAAAACGTATGCTCGTCTACCTCGTGCGCCTCCGTGTGGCACGTGATGAATACGATTTCAGCGCTCGCGTACCGGGTCTGGAGAAACCGCAGCATCCAGAAATAGAACGATCGGCATATATATGCCTCAAACTCGCCCATCGATCCGGATACGTCACGCATCGCGAATACCACCGCGTTGCGGTGGGGCTCCGTAACCATCTCCCAGGTCTTAAACCTCAGGTCTTCCCGGTGCACGCTCCAGCCCGGCGTACCGCTCCGCGCATTGCGCCGCCATGCCTCAAGCAAGGTCCGTTTGCGGTCGAGGTTGGAAGCGATTCCGCGCCGGCTGATGCTGTTGAATTCCGCCTGCTCGGACGGAATCTGCTGCACGCCACGCTCCTGCAGGTTCGGTAAGAACAGGTCCTCAAAAACCAGTTCCGCAAGCTCCTCCACCGTTAGCTCCGCTTCGTAGAAGTCGACTCCCGGCTCGGTCCCCGCCTCCTTGCCGGTTCCTTCCGCGGAAGCTGGCGCACGCCCGATGACGTCCCCCGGGCGTGTGCCCCCCGGACCCTGGCCAACATGCTCGGTGTCGTTGTCACCGTATCGGATTCGCGGCAGCTCCAGCCCTCGCACCGGCAGCTTGACGATTTTGCCCTGGTCAGCGGTGATGATATCCTGCTGACTGATAATCGCGCCAAGGTTACGCCTAATAGCCTCTTTAACCTTTTGGTTGTGCCGCTCCCGATCTCGATCCGCGCGGTGGTGCAAGTCCCACGCATCGGTGCTCAGCGAGAAGTCAGCGTCCATTTGTCCAGCCTCCCAACGCCGCCGCCCCTCACCGGTTCAGCAGCGTACCAACATACCGCAGCAGCTCATTGGCCGATTCCGGCACATAGCCCTGTTCACGGCACATGCGCTCTACCACTTCGTTGACCTTCTTCTGCTGCTCGATGTCCGGCGTCTTTGTGTTTGTAGTTATTTTTACGATATCCTTGAGATCGGTGAACAGCTTCTTTTCAAGCGCCTCGCGCAACCGCTCGTCCGAGGCCACGCTAAAGGCCTGTCCGCGACGCATCAGGGAAGCGACGCTGCGCATAATGCCTTCCCGGAACTCGCGCTTGGCGTTCTCGGTGACGCTGATCTGCTCTTCAATGGATCGCATCAACCGCTCGTCGGGATCCACATCCTCGCCGGTGATCGGGTGCTTCACCTTCTCATGGTTGCAGAACGCCTCCACGTTATCGATGTAGTTATCGAGCAGGGTCCGGGCTGACTCTTCGTAGGAGTAGACGAACGCGCGCTGCACTTCCTTCTTGGCCATCTCATCGAACTCTTTGCGGACTTCGTCGATGAAGCCCATCAGCCGATGCCGCTCCTCCTCGCTTGTGGTGTACTCCACCACGCTATCGCGAAGCGAGCGCAGAACGTCGATTGGTGTAACGAAGTGGCGGCCACTCTTCACCAACACGGCGGATATCCGGTTGATGATAAACCGCGGTGATACACCGTTCATGCCCTCATCCTGAAACTCGTCGTGCAGTTCTCGCACGTGTCTCTGGTCCCAGTCGCCGACCTGCTTTTCGCCGTCGTAAAGCTTCATCTTGGCCACCAGCGAGAGCCCGGCCTTCCGGCTGGCTTTCAGCCGGGTGAGTATTGCGAACATGCTCGCGACTCGCAGCGTATGCGGCGCAATATGGATTCGCGCCAGGTCAAGATCCGATCCCACGTCGTGGACGTCGCTTTGACCGATGAGCTTTTCGTAGATACGAACTTCCTCAGAGACACGCAGGTTGTATGGCACCTTGACCACGAAGATGCGATCTATCATCGCCTCGTTCTCTTTGTTTCCGAAGTAGGAGTTGTATTCGTACTCGTTGGTGTGCGCGATGACCATGACGTCGCAGTAGATCAGCGCAAACCGGCTCGCTTTGATAGTCTGCTCTCCCGCCACGGTATTCAACTCGTACAGGAACCGCTTTTCCGCCTTCAACATCTCGATGAACTCCATAACACCACGATTCGCGATGTTGAGTTCGCCGTCAAAGTTGTAAGCGCGCGGATCCGACTCGCGTCCGAACTCGGTAAGCGCCTGAATGTTGACGCTGCCGGTGAGCTCTGCCACATCCTGGCTTTTTGGATCCGCAGGTTTGAATGTGCCAATACCGACGCGGTTCTTTTCCGAGAAAAAGATCCGTTGCACCGGTACACCCTGCGTGTTGCCGTGCCACTCATGGTCCAGCCGGTACCTACAGACCGGGCATAGGTCGCCTTCGATATACACCCCATAATCGCGCCTGAAATCGGCGCGCAATTCATCCGGAACAAGATGCAGTGGCTCTTCATGCATCGGGCAGTCACGGATGGCGTACATGGCGCCGACGTCGGTTCTGGAGTACTGCTCCATACCACGCTTGATCAGCGAGACCAGCGTCGACTTTCCGCCTCCAACGGGTCCAACAAGCATGAGGATCCGCTTGCGAATATCCAGCCGGCGTGAAGCCGGGTTGAGATACTCTTCCACAAGCTGCTGCAGGGTCCGCTCCAGGCCGTACAGTTCGTCAAGGAAGAAGCGGTACCGCCGCGGCTGGCCCTCCGGCGTCTCCTCCATACCCGCCGCCATAATCATGTTGTATGTTCTGGCGTGAGCAAGGTCCACCACCGCACGCTTCTTGCTGACGATATCGAGATACTCGGCAAACGTGCCTTCCCAGGCAAGCGCGCGCTCCTGGCTCCGCTGCTCCTCGACTCGCTTCAAAAACTCGGTCGGATTCTGCTGTTCCATCTTCCTGGCTCCCATACTCTAAGCACAACTGCCACCGAAGTACCGCGCCGATTAATGAATACGCCCCGGTTCTGCCGAAAGGCATCACCGGGGCGCGTAAACGTTACTGCTGTCCGCGTCTGTGCCGACGCACTCGGTACTCGGTTCAGTACCTACCCGGTGCCCGCCCAATCCGACCGTCTGGTGGCGTCATCCGATATTCTTTCCTTTGCAGCGCATCCTCTATGAGGAGTGCTGACAACCTGTAGTACTGAATCACGGTGGCTGAATACACCCGTGACTGTACCGTATATCACATCTGAGCTACTGCGGCCAAGCGTACCACATCGCGTTTTTGGCGATAGATCGCTGCACCGTGTTCCATGTGTGTGGCCACTCATCGCCAACTGACGCGCACAACAACACCATCCGGGTCGTTTGGCCAAACGACGAGTACCGATCTACTGCCGTCATCCTGGATCAACTGTACAGGAATCTGCCGGCCAAGCATATCCACGCCACGGGCACCGATGGGCGTGCGACCTGCGGCAGAAATCCGAGCCGCCCCGTCAACGCCACGGGGACCGCGTACATACATCCCCGTTCGATCGGTGCTTTCCATTGTGGCCACAGTGCGGCCAGAGATAAAGTTGATATGTGGAATCGTGGGATGCGTAGACAGCTGGCACAACAGAGCCGTAGAGTGCGCCGGTAGATCACGAGTATCGGCTACCGCCAGTGTGGGCGAAAACAGGTCGATGGTAGGATCCGAGACGTGCACACCGCGGGCCCAGGCATGAATGGCCGTAAACTGGCCGCGCTGCACCCTCAAAGCGCCCGGCTCGCTGTAATCACCCCCTGCGAGCTGGTAGGCATACTGCGTAAGCGCGCGCAAAAGCCCGGCGGCACGCTCGCTGCTGCTGAAGAACGCCGCGGGTACGCCGACATTAATAACGGCGCCTTTGCCGAAGCGCTGCATCCAGATTACACTGCCGCCAGACCGCAGCGTATAGAGACAACCACTCGTATGGTTTGTATTATGATCAATGCCAGAATACAGCGTTGCCGGCCAGGTGGCGCCGATTCTCAACCTGGGGAACGCCCGCGCAAGCGGATCATCCGGTCCCGCAGCGAGCAAAGTGTGACCCAGATCGGGCTGAACCGAGGCGGCGCCTACAGAGAACCCGCCCGCAATATCCAGCCGGAGCGTCACGTGGGCGCCAGCAGGGATGTTATCGAATCGGTAGGTCCAGTTGCCGGAGCCTGCTACCGTGCGCGCGCCTTCAGCAATGCTGCTGCCGTTGTCGTATTCGATGAAGCGGTTCTCAAGGTCCGTCCCAACAACAAACGCGGCGGCAAGCGCTCCGTTGATGTGCAGCTCAAGGCTATAGAGTTGTACCGGAGGCTGTCCGGAAGACCCCGTGCTGAAGTTCAACGCCACACTGCCGCCTTTGGAGCATTCCGACGATATGTCAACCGAACGATTCAAACGGTTGCCGGTTAGGGACCCGCTCGGCGCGACCAGCACCGGCGCATACTGCCGTCCGAGCTCCGCCGGCCCGTTCACCGTATGCGGTGCTCCCGCGTCGCCAACGCCGCACGCTTGCAGGAGGCTTTGTCCCGGCGTTGTAGCTCCTGCGCCGAGCCACCAACTGCCGGGCACCGCGTTGAAGGGATCGGACCCCCCGAACAGTACGAGACTTCCGCCATTTCGCACCCAACTGGCCAGCGCCTGGTCCGTGGCGGCCGAGAGCGGCTTCTGGTAATCGAAACTAAGCAGCAGCGTCTTGTAGCCTGCGAGGTAGCCAGGCGAGGTCACACGGTCGAGGCTGAGCGCCTGGACGGGTACGCCTCGGCGCAGCAGCGGCAGCGTGAGGCCGAAAAAGCCGTCCAGCGAGTCGCCGGAACCCGGTCCGCGCTGCCACTGCATGGTGTCGGATGTAAACGCGCCGATACCCGGTGGCCCAGACGACTGAGTTTCCGCTTGCGAGTCGCCAATCTGCTGGAGCGCGGCGACCACGCTGTCAACCTCCAACGCGTAGTCCGGCGGAATCCGACCATAAACGCGCTCGGGCCAGGGCATCACTTCCCAGGCATTTACGGATGGAAACATCAGCGCTGCTGCCGCGGTCTCCTCGTAGTGTGAGCGATAGTCCTGCATGGTTCGCGCAGGATCGTCCTCAACCGGGTCCATCAGGAACCAGAGCTTCTTGCCGGTTCCGCGCATCAACTGGGCCAATGACGAGTACTCGAGCCACGCAAGCGAAAACGTCCTGTCGCGCCGTATGCCGGCGTACGGCACCGGCGTGCGGGCTGTACCGGTCCAGACCTGGCCGACAACCTGCTGCACCTGCGGCAGCTGCGCGATTGCTGCTTGAGGGCAAACGATGCCCCACATCGCATAGTTCAGTGGACTGTGGAATGCTACGAGTCGCTTTGCGGTTGGCGCGTGATTCTCTACGGATGACAAAACGTCGCCAATGTGAGCGGCTTCCAGCTTGGCCATCGTCTGCCCTGCGGCCCAACGCGCCGCGGCACTGGATGCAGGATCTTGCCACGCCTGACCTGTCATTGCCCGAAATGCCGCTTTGAAATCCGCCTCATATCCGGCGGACGCCCAATACTCCGGCTCCTCCAGGCACA
Source organism: Armatimonadota bacterium (assembly GCA_028871815.1). NCBI lineage: Bacteria > Bacillati > Armatimonadota > Armatimonadota bacterium. Next base: position 86,042 of record JAGWMJ010000003.1, read on the forward strand.
CGCCCTGTGAGCCGGCATCCAGTGCGCTGATAAACGCCGAGCTCTCTGCAGCGCTTCGTGCAGGTGTTGGCGTTACGTAGTAGCTATCGGCAATATGCAGTGGCTGACCATTTGCGGAGCGCTGTACCCCGCCGGGATGCGCTTTTGCGAACGCTCCATTTGCGCGCGAACCTCCCATTGTCCACACCCGATAGCCACGCTCTTTCCACGAACCGATTACGAGAGGATCGTCGGTGTAGGCGAACACCGCGTCTGTCTGTAAGTCGATCTGCGGAGCCGCGGCCTGGGGCGTTTGGGTGACGGTAACCGGCGAAGCGGGGCGGCGCACCACGTGAATTGGTGGGTGGTCTGTCAACCCCTGGAGCAGGAACTCAGGCACGGAATCTGGTAGGCCGGGATGAACGGTAGATGCCAATGTCTGGCTGTACAATAGGCTGGACATGTTCGCGGCGCCGGACTTGGCCGATACCATAACTTCCACGGCGGCTCCGGTCCAACCAGCAGGCATTCTCCAGGTCGTAGTCTCGGCTCCGCCGACGTGCGAAGATGTCGACGGCAGCGGTTTTCCGTTCGGATCCAGTGGCGCCGCCGACAGGCCGGCTGCCGTGGCGTTTAACGTGAGACTGCAGTCGGACCCTCGGGAGGCGGGTAGGGCATAGACGGCGAAGGCGCCCGCCGGAAACACGCGCAGCGAGCCACTAAGCGTGGTTGCGCTGTTCTTGACGATTGCCGATGCCTCGGCTGGCTGGCCGGGAATCAGTGAGACCGGATAGAGGGGCGGAATGGCCATGGAACACGGTGAGGATAGCGCCGCGGCCAGCAAGAACACCAGCAGTGCGATCGGGTGGGCGTTAGTTATTCGGCGCATTTAGTGGTGAGTGGCCGGGCAGAATTCGGCGTGGAAGCGTACCGTCACGGTGATTCAGCAGGAGATCCGTAAACCCCTCGTAAGCCTGTTCCAACTCAGTAGCAAGCGCTTCCGTCGCTCCGGTGTCCGGAGCCTGCTCCGCGAGAGCGGCGGCCCAGTCTGCTGCGGTTTGCGCGGCGGTAGTTCCCGGCGTTTCCCAAGGAAGCTCCGCCGACTCGGCTAGCATACCGGAGATATCCGGAGTTACCGGTTGCGGCTCCGTTGAGCCGGTTTGCAAGCAAAAGAGGAGCATGCCGGAACGCGCCGTAGCCAACTCCTGCAAATCCAGTTCGGATGCGAGGTACTGGACGTCCCACGAATGCGCCAGTACAAGAAGGCCGGGAGCATCGCCGTCTATGTTGCTCCCGGGCGACCATGGCGCTGTTGAAGTTGGGCCGTTGGACAGCAAGGCGGCGATGTGAAGCGCCAGTGGCTCGGCCGCCGGACCCAGCCACGACACGCACTTCGGTCGCAAGTCCAGCAGGCTCAGCCACTTGCACAGCCCGGCGCACAACAGGGCCACGCTGGCGACCTCCAGACGGATGGCGGGGTACCGCCCATTGAAGCCAACATCTGTTGGAGACACGCTCATTACGGCGCCACGCGTCTGCGCATAGTGCCATTCACGGATACCGGGATCGGCCACGGTTGTAAACTCACGCACACGCGCAATTAAATCGGCTGTCTCTTCCAGGGCCTGCTCGTAGTCGGCCGCATCCGAAAGCGCTTCTCTGGGAGCGGCCTCCAACACGCGCTCGGCGTCATCGCACTGGCGAAGGAGCGCGTAGCATTCCGCGAGCTCCAACATCAGCCACCCCGGCAAACCAGACAGCAGTTCACTAACCTTGTGATACTCCAGCACCGCGGCTTGATATGCGCCGCTCTGCATATGCGCCCGAGCCAGCGTTGTGCCGAGGGCAATCTGGAACTCGGTGGTATGCGGTGCGGCGAGGTCGCGCGCCCTGATGAGGAATGGAAGCGCGACCCGCGGATTGCCCAGTTCCTGAAATCGGGCGCCGATGCGGAAGTAGGACTCTGCGTTACCGCGCTCGGCCTGCAGGCGCTCAAATAGCGATAGTTCCTCCGACGCCTGCTCGCCGGAAAAAGCCATCGCCGTCCGCATCATTGCGAGCACATTATCGATCACCGCATCCGATGAGACGTCCAGGTAAAACACTTCCGAAAGACGCTGCAGCGCCAGTGAGGCGCCTTGCGTCATAAGCGCTCGTGCCTCGCCGATTATCGCCGCAGCCGGGTCTTCAGGCGATCGATAGACGTTATCATCAGCGCCGAGCACCGGCGGGCTCATTTGGCGTTCCTTCTGCATGCATACAGGATTTGGCTCACCGCCACTAAAGCGGCGGTTTCTGTCCGTAGCGTGTACGTTTCGAGTAGTGCGGGAGAAACGTTGTGGTGGCGTGCGGTTGCAATCTCCGCGTCGGCCCAACCGCCCTCGGGACCGATGAATAGATCGAGCTCGGCCGGCGACCCCATTCGCTCCAGTACCACGCCAAGCGGATCAGAATCTCGAGTTGAAAGCATAATCCCCGGCGCCTTGTGGCTTTCAAGCGCCTGGGAAAGGGCTTGCGGCGCCTGGATGCCCGGAATGTCAGCTCGTCCGCACTGTTCGGACGCAGAGCAGAGTATTGCCTGCCACCGCGCCATCTGGTGCGGAGTGCGCGATGCTTCCGGGCGCCGAACGGTCCGTTCCGTTATTATCGGGATAAATCGCTTCGCGCCGATCTCGGTGCAGCGCTGCAGCACCGTTTCAAAGCGGTCGCCCTTCACCAGCGCCTGGAAGATATTCACACACGGTGAGATTGCTGGTGGTGCAGCCGCCGGGCCCTGTATCTCGGCCCGTACGAGCACCGGCGTTGCCTCACGAACTATTGTGGTAAACGCCGTTCCATCTCCCGGCTGCACAATAAGCAGGTCCCCTGAAGCGATACGGAGGACGCGAACCAGATGCTCGGCGGCCGAGCCCGCGATGTGGACCTGAGTGTCATTGATGCGCTGCCGCTCCACAAAAACCCGAATCGACATCAGATCGCACTGCCAATCCGCAGCAGCTCGCGCTGCACGGCTGCCAGCGCCCCAGTGTCACGTCGGGCGGCCGGATCGGCAACCAGCGAAAGTGCGACCCAACCATCTCGTTCGACAACATCCGGACTGACCAGGCCCACGTCTGCCAGTGCTCGGCAAATCAACGGCGCCTGGTCCGCTACAAGTCCGCTGAGCACCACCGTGCCCCCGGGCACAACGGCATCCGCAATTCTGGCAGCCAACTCCAGAATGACGCCCGCGACGATGTTGACGACTACAATATCGCAATCGTCGGCCAGCCTCCAGAATTCCGTTGGGTCCAGTACCTCTACGGTATCGCGAAGCGCGTGCAGCTCCACATTTTGCTGGGCAATCTCCCTGGCCAGGATGTCGATGTCGGTCGCCAGCACGCAGCTTGCACCAAGCAAACCGGCCGCAATGGCCAAAATGCCGGTTCCTGTACCAATGTCCGCCACCCGAGCCCCGTCAAAGACTGCCTTCTCCAGCGATTCTAGCGCAAGTTGTGTTGTGGCATGGGAGCCGGTACCGAACGCCATTCCGGGATCGATCGTGATGAGGCAGTCTCCCGGTGCAGATTCCGGCTGCTCCCACGGCGGCGCGATAACGCAGCGCCGCCCGATCCGACGCGTCGTGTGGTATTCACGCCACTGTCGCGGCCAATCGGTCTCGGGTTCAACAACTGCGATCATCGAGGGCACTTCAGTGCAGAGGCCGTAGGCTGGAAACAACGCCAGCCTTTGGTGAATAGCTCGCAACCGCGGTGTCAAGTCGCGGTGAACCGGCAACCAACCAATCACAACCGGGTGGGCGTCGGACCGCAATTCGGTTCCAGCAGCGCCGTGCTCCATCAGCAGGGCGGATACAGCGTCCAAAGCAAGTAGGTCGCAAAACACCCGCAGCCGTAGCAGCCGGCGACCACTCGCGGCCGTCAATGCTTGAAGATGCGACCAAGCAGGCCGCGATTGTCACCGGTCTCGCCGGGATCTTCACCGAGGGTCGTCGAGAACTGCTTTAGAAGCTCACGCTGCTCATCGCTGAGTTTCCTGGGCACCGACACCTGCAAAAGCACGTGCTCATCGCCCTTACCTCTGCCTTGTACCACTGGCAACCCGTGGCCGCGGAGCGTGAACTCGGTTCCGGGTTGGGTGCCGCTGGGGATGGTAAGCTCTTCATCGCCGTCCAGAGTGGGAACCGGCACCACTCCGCCGAGCGCAGCCACCGGAAAACTGATCTCGACTGTGCAGTAGAGTTCCGTACCGTCACGACGGAATACCTCATGATCATCAACGGAGATGACCACGTAAAGATCACCGGATGGCCCGCCTCGCTCGCCGGCATCTCCATCGCCGGCGAGACGAAGCCGCATGCCGGTATCGATTCCCGCAGGCACCTTCACGGTACGCTGTTTCTGGTTCCGGACGCGGCCCGAACCGCGACACGCATCACACGGCGAGGCAATCAATTGACCCGTGCCTCCGCAATCACGGCAGGTTGCACTTGCAACGAACGTGCCGAGGATGGTGTTGGTTGAGTGCCTTACCTGGCCGGTTCCGTTGCAAGATCCGCACACCGTCGGCGCCGAACCAGGATTGGCGCCGCTTCCGGTGCACTTCTCACACGTTTCCATTCTGGAGATCTTCAGCGGAACTTCGCATCCGCGTGCCGCTTCCTCCAGCGTGATACGAACGTCGGCCCGGAGGTCATCGCCACGCGCGCCACCGGCCGGACCGCGGCTGGCCGTCCGTTCACCGAAAAACGCGTCGAAGATGTCGCTAAACGGACTGTCACCGGGAAAGCCGGAGGCGCCGCCGTTGACACCGGCGTGACCAAACTGATCGTAACTGCGACGCCGGTCTTCGTTACTTAGGACGTCGTAGGCTTCCTGGACTTCCTTGAACCGATCCGGAGCGTCGGCGGCCTTGTTGACATCTGGATGCAGCTTCTTCGCAAGGTTCCGATAAGCGCGCTTGACGTCGTCTGAACTTGCATGGCGTTCCACACCCAAAACGTCGTAATAGTCGCGTGGAGTCGTCGCCATAACAACTGGAGGGGCAGACTAGCCCAAGTGCTGCCGGTTCCAACCGGCAGCCGGGCCCGGTCTCTATTCAGTCTCCTCGTTGAGGTCGGAGAGAAACTCGTCATCCTCCTCTTCCTCATCCGATCCATCCGGCTCGCCAAGCCCAAGCGCTTCTGCAATGCGCAAGCCGGTTCCGCTTGAGTCGTCGATGTCGTCCAGACTGTCGGGATCGGCGCTCCGCAATGCGGCAGCCTGTGCCGCTGCGCTATCCATCTCGATATCCAGGCCAAGAACAGAGCCGGCGCCAATAATGTCTTCCAGGCTGGGCTCCGCCGGTTTGAGCGATTTCTCGTGCGCGATTGCCGTGGCATCTTCTACACGACGGCTGCGCACAGCTCCCTGTGCGATCTCCTCCAGAGCGATAGTAAGGGGATTCATGGACTGCGTTACGATCAATTGCGGAGCGCCATCTTTCAACTGCCGTGCGCGCTTTGCCGCCAGAATAACCAGCTCAAACTTGGAAGGAAAGGCGTCCAGCTCATTCGGATTGGGGTAGATGCTCATAGGGCTCCTGAACTATTCGAGTTGTGGTCCGGCAACCATCCACTTAACCTTACCATTGTGGAGGCAACGGCGCAGGCGTGTCAATAGGCTGACCGGGACTAAAGTGATTCTACGTAAACCTGAGGCACTTCAGCGCCAAGCCGGTACAACCGCTATGGCGTGAGCAGGCTCTTTGCCACTTCCAAGGAGTCCATTGCCTCGAACGCGGCTTGCCACTCTGCAAGTGGAAATACGCGCCGCATCGGAGCAAGGTTCAATGCCCCGCGCTGCATCAGGCCGAGGACGCGCTCCCATGTGGCCCAGGTGTGTGAGAATGAGCCTTGCAAACGCAGCGCCTTCTGCACAAGCGGGTCCAATGATGCGTTGAACGGCTCGCGTCCCCAGCCAACCTTGGTAATCTGGCCACCCGGGCGTGCGAGGGCGAGACACTGCGACAGTACGGATGACACGCCTGTGCAATCTACAATCAGGTGTGCCCCGAGGCCATCACCTACACCTGCAACCAGCGCGGCAAGGTCAACGGTGTCACCGGCTATGCTCATATCGGCGCCGAGCGCCTTTCCGAGCTCCAGACGCCTGGCATCACGTGAGAGCCCCGACAGGATCAGTGTTCCCGGGGATTGGAGCCGGCACATCTGAAGCGCCATGAGCCCAATGGTTCCTGGGCCCATAACGATGACGGTGTCACCCGGTTCGATTCGTGAAAGCTCGAGGACGGCATTGGCGCCAACCGAAGCCGGCTCCGTCATTGCCGCATCCTCAAATGAAACACCGGTCGGAATGCGGTGCAAGCAGCGCGCCGGAACGCGAACATAATCCGCCATCGCACCGTCGATTCCGTAGCCAAAACCGAGCCGCTTCGGACAGAGATTGTAGGCGCCCGTGCGGCAATACGCGCATTCACCGCATATTACGGCGGCAGTTTCACTCACGACGCGGTCGCCGGGCCGGAATTGCGAAACACCGGAGCCGCATTCGGCGACCTCGCCACAGAACTCGTGCCCGAGCGTTACAGGATAGTTGACGGGCCATGACTGCGACGCATGCCACTGATGCAGGTCGCTGCCACAGACGCCAACGCACTTCACGCGTAGTAGTACCTCGTTGGGACCTGCCTGCGGCAGTGGTCGGTCCTGAAGCTCCACGCTATGCGGCTTGTTTTCAAGGTTGGTGACAGCGCGCACGGGATTCCCTTATAGCCGGTTATTTGCCGATGCAGAAGTTTCGGAATATCCGCTCGATTATATCCTCGGATGCGGCTTCACCGGTAACCTCGCCCAATGCATCCAGAGCCCCGCGCAGGTCAATTGCGATAAAGTCGGCAGGCATCCCTGCGAGGCATGTTTGCTGGGCGGAGCCAACCGCTGCCGCAGCCCTGGCAACAGCCAGTCGATGCCGCTCCGCCAGAATCAACGCTCCATCCGGGCGCTCGTCCGCGTGACCACCGTACGAGGCCTCGGCAATCGCCGTGATCAGTTCGGTCCGCCCTTCACCGGTGAGAGCCGAGACACATACCGGGCGCGCCGCGGCGCACCAATCAGCCACGCGTCCCGCAGTTTGCCGGCCGTGATCGTGGCCAGCGATGTCAACCTTGTTCAGCGCCACGACAACAGCCGGTGCGCTCGCAGCAGCGTACTTCACAATCGCCTCGTCCTCTACTCCGCAAGGGCCGGAGATGTCGCAAACCGCGAGAGCAACGGAACAGTGTGATAGCTCGCTCCGTGCGCGGTTCACTCCGGCAGCTTCGACCGCGTTCTCCGTCGCCCGAATGCCGGCAGTATCAACAAGCGTCGCTGGCAGGTCGTGCAGGTTTACCTCCTGTTCTATCGTATCGCGCGTGGTGCCGGCGATTGGTGTTACGATAGCCCGGCTCCGCTGCGCCAGGAGGTTCAGGAGAGACGACTTTCCGGCGTTCGGCCGGCCCACAATCGCAATGCGAATGCCGTCTCGTAACACGGCTCCGTACCGAGCTGTCTCGAGAAGAGCGGCAAGGTCCGCACCGGTCTGCTGTAGCCGGCGGGCAACACTCTCGTGCTCAAAGTCTCCGGCCTCATCCTGAAAGTCGATGGCTGCTTCTATTTGCGCTGCTATATCCAGCAAGCTGTTTCTAGCTGCGGAAACGGTCCGAGACAGCGCGCCGTCCAGTTGTGCATGCGCCGCCCTGGCGGCGGCTTCCGTGCCGGCGCCAATTAGCGACGCGACGGCTTCGGCCTGTGCCAGATCAACGCGGCCGGCGAGAAACGCGCGTAGAGTAAACTCGCCGGGATCGGCAGCGCGTGCGCCGGCCGCTAACAGCGCGGAGAGAACCGACTGAGGTACAACTCGTCCGCCATGGCAAGAGATTTCGGCCAAATGCTCACCCGTATAGCTGCGCGGCGCGCGAAACAGCGTGGCAAGCGCTGTGTCAATCACTAAAGCACTCTCGCCTGCCGCAATAGTCACCAGCCTGGCATAACGTGCCCTGGAGCGACTGAACGCCGGTCCGACGCGCGGAGCCAGTACGCGATCACAAATCTCGGGCGTTGCCGGACCACTTACCCGTATCACGGCAATCGCACCCGCGCCCGGCGGTGTGGCTATTGCAGCAATAGTATCCGAAAGGCGTAGCTCGAAACCTCCGTTCATCGCGCCATTTGTCCGGGGGCGGTCACCAGAAGGATTTGCAGCATGCGCGGCCGCATTTCAAGTGGCCGAAGAGGAGCCGCATGATCAGTCGCCGCACGCTGCTTATATCCGCCGTGGGCAGCCGACTTGCGGCGAAATCCGGCCGCCACTTTCAGCACTTCAGGAAACACGCCATGCTATCCACCTTTGAAAAGGTCGCGGAGAATCTGCAGTTTCCCGAGGGTCCGGCATGGAATGGCCGAGACGCTCTGTTCTGTTCGAACTGCAGTGCCGATTATATAACCCGAGTTGATCTGCACAACAACTCTTCCATCGCGTTCCGGGCCGGCGACGCAACCGGCACGTTCCGGTTCGAAAAGACAAACGGCATGACCTTTTACCAGGATGGCTCACTGGTAGCGTGTGACTTTGGCCGGAACGCGATTGTTCGCATCAAGCCATCTGGCGTCTGCTCGGAAGTTGCTCGCACAATCGGAGGCCGGCCGCTGGAGGCGCCGAACGACCTGGCATTCGATCCCCATGGCAACCTCTACGTCACCTGTCCCGGCGGCTCCGGCAAGGCAAACCCGGTTGGTAGAATCTACCGAATCGCTCATGGCGCCAACACAGTATCACAAGTTGCCGCCGACATGGCGTTTCCGAACGGTCTGGCCTTCTCCGCCGACGGCAAAGTGTTATTCGTTGCGGAGTCTCAGCATAACCGTATCGTCCGGTTCCGCGTTAACGACGATGGTTCGCTGGGAGATCTGGAGCCGTTCGCCGATCTTTCCCCGGCAGGAAACGGTGAGCCGGACGGCCTGAACCTGGACATTGCCGGCAACCTGTGGATTGCACACTACGGCGCCCACCAGGTGCTGGTAGTGGATACCTCCGGACATATCGCCAAAACCATACCGCTGGCTCACAACTCCGACGGCGGGCCGACAAACGTTGAGTTTGGGGGTCCGCAAATGGATTTGCTCTTCGTTACCGATCCTGGTGCGGCATGTTTATGGCGAGCGCACGTGGATACGCCCGGTCTCCGACTCTTCTGTTCACCGAAGGACCAAGGATACTAAAGATGTACAAGGCACTTGCACCGCATGCCATCGGCATGAATCCAGTCGACCTCGAAACGGCATTGAAGTTGGCCGCCGAAAGCGGTTTCCAGGGTCTTGAACTGAACGCGCGCGATATTGCATCGCGTGTGAAAGCCAAAGGGTCCGACAGCGTCAAGTCCCTGTTCCACGCGGCAGGCGTTGTACCGGCCGCGTTCGGCTTTACAGTCGACATCCGTGCCGAAGAGGATGCGTACCGAGTTTCGGTGGGCGAGCTTGCGTCTCTTGCCTCCGCCTGCGCTTCTGTTGGCTGCCTCCGCACGGGCACCTGGATACTTTCTGGATCGAACGAGCTGGACTTCTCCGCTAATCGCGACTTCCACTTAAAACGCCTGACGCCTGTTGCGACGGTGCTCGCGGATTGCGGAGTTCGGCTGGCTCTAGAGTTCCTTGGCCCGTTAACCATCCGGGAGCGCTTCACGCATCCATTCGTCTGCGACCTGGCGGGCATGCTCGAATTGGCGCACGATGTTAGCCCGAACACCGGGTTATTGCTGGATGCGTGGCATTGGTACACATCCCATGGCACACTCGAATCCCTGCGAGCTTTGACGAACGAGAATGTGGTGATGGTGCACGTAAATGACGCCCCCGTTGGCGTGGAGATAGATGCCCAGGTGGATAACACACGCGCGCTGCCCGGTGAAACCGGCGTCATCGATATCGCAGGTTTCCTGAAGGCGTTGGACGCCGCAGGCTACGACGGTCCCGTTACGCCGGAACCGTTCAAGCGCTCGCTGAGCGAATTGCCCAGCGATTCCGATCGGGCCCAACTCGTTGGTTCGGCCATGGACGCCATCTTCAGGAGCGCAGGAGTGACGCCGATCGTATGAAACTGATTCTCTACATCGGCTTTGCACAGCCGGACGAGTGGGAGGGTTGGGCAGGCACCTATGCCAGGCACGCGCGCCGATTTGAGGAGGCATCCGGGGCTCTCGCAATAGTAGTGCCGTATCACCAAATCGACACCGCTCGCATCGCGCAGCTGCGCCCGCATGCCGTGGTGATGAGTGGGTTTGCACGTTCGTTTGAGGCGTACACAGCCGATGAACTGGAAGGGGCCGTAGAGTGGCTTTCGGCTCCGCAGTTGCCAACATTGGCCCTTTGCGGAAGCCACCAGCTGCTGGGCAAGGTGATGCTGCATGGCCAGTTGTGGAGAAGCAAATTGCAAGATGAGCCGATGCGCAGACTACGCGACGGCGAACCGATCTGCAATCCCGACTACCATCCCGAATACTATATGGAACGTGGTGTATACCGGATGGAGTTAACCGAGGAGGGCAGAACCGACCCGCTGTTCAGCGGAATAGCCGAACCAGCCTTCGTTGAGTCGCACTATTGCGAGTTGAAACGCGTGCCCGATGGATTTGATTTGCTGGCCTCAACATCCGATTGCCGTATTCAGGCAATGCGCCGCCGCGGATCGGTGGTGTACGGTCTGCAGTTTCATCCTGAAGACGCGTCCGCGCGCTTTCCTGCCGGCGCACAGTTGCTTCAGAACTTCTTCCGCACTGCCGGCGCCGCCGTGGAGGGCGCTACGGCCTGAACGGGCCGGACCGCTCCACCAACAGGCCACGGAGCGTGGTGACGGTCTCAGCCGGCCCGACGACAAACGGCGCGTGGGTTGCGCCTTCTGCGAGAATCCTGTTGATATCCAATGCGCCGCCGGCCAGGTATTCGGCCACACAGCCGGCTTCCGCTGCGATGCACAAAGCCGCGGCCATGTCGTAAGCGCCCTCGCGCAGGCCAACCAAGGCCGTCAGGCTGCCGGTGGCGGCATATACCAGATCGAGAGCGATGCTGCCGAGGCAACGGACTCGGCCAGGCATCGCGCCGGTGTCCAGATTCTTGATGGCGGCGCTTGTGAATCCGACCGTATCCTCCGCATGCAGGGAGGTCCGGCCGCGGGACATGAACTGTACATTGCCTTGCCATGCTCCACCACCGCGGATTGCCGACCACACTGTATTGAGCCTGGGAGCACAAACGGCCCCAGCCACCGCGACGCCATCGTCGATCAAACCAATAGATACACACCAGAACGGGATGCCGAATACCAGGTTAGTGGTGCCATCTATCGGATCCACGGCCCATAGCGGTCCGTCGGTCTTCCCGCTCCGGCCGGTCTCCTCGCCGAGGAACCCGAATTCGGGATAGTCGCGCATCAGGCGTATGCGGATAAGGTCCTCCACGCCGCGATCCACTTCGGTTACGTATGAGCCGTCTGCCTTGAATGCCGGATTCATGTTCCGGCAGAGCTGAAGGGCCAGCGCTCCAGCCTCCACGGCGAGCGCACACAGACCGTCCATGTCCACAACCTGCTCAACGCGGTCCGGCAGCATCAGGTCCTCCTGGTTTTATGCGTGCGGAAGTTACAGAAAGGCGGACATTACCAAGCGCCACAGTTGGATGCCCGTAAGAAAACCGCATTGCGCGGACTGGCGTCTGCAAACGCAGGTTCGCGTCCAGCGGAACGGCAAAACGATAACGAGGCGGCATGGCGCAGATCAACACGTACTCTCCCTCGGTCAGATCGTTCACGCTAAAGCTGCCATCCGCGTTGGAAACCACCGAGTTTACAATCCAACGGAGCGCGAATGGACGCGGGTGGTAGGGAGGAAACACCCCGAAGCGATACGGCGCCAATACGTCGCGTAACGAGCGAAACACTACCGGTTCCAGATCTGGTGGCAGCCCATTCAAGCGCACAGGAATCACGCCAACCTGGGCGCCGGCAACCGGGACACCATTCAAAAGCAGTCTACCGCTTACTTCGCCGCGATGAAATAGCGGTCTTTGCGAAGCGGTACGGCTGAGAAAACTCGCGGGCATGCCTGCCGCGCGATAATACCGTAAAGCGAGCTTCGTATCACCGAAGCGTAAATAGAGGTCACCATACATACGTGTTGCGAAGCGGTTGAACGTTACGAATCTGTGCGGGTCACACCAGGCGTCCAGAATCGCGCGGTTGGCCGGAGTTGCTGCACACGTGAAAAGCATCGAGCGTAGCGTCGCGCCGTCCTGCTCGGCGTGCGGCGAGTTATCCAGATCCAGGAGCAGTGCCCTCATTGCGCCTGTGTCATCGAAATGGATGGTGGCAACATTAAACAGCTGCTTGACGGCTTCCCAGGAGAGTGCTGTTTGGAACCGACGCCGCCGCAAGAACGCCATTGTGGCCGCAGCTGATGCCAGACTGCCGCTTACGGCGTCCTCAGTAAAGCCGCTCTCCCGACACGTTATAACCGGCTGTGGGCGTCCGGTGAAAAGCAACAGGCTTCGATTGGGTTGGGCGTCACTGGCGCCAACGGCGATATGGGCGGCTGCAGCGAACGCGGCGCCGGCACCGGTCCCATCCGGCACGCCCGAAGCGGGTATTGCTGCACTGTACGGAACAGGAATGCTCCGGCGCAGTCGCCTGGTGATATCCATCCTGGAGGCCAGGTGACTCTCCGTGAACGGCTGCCGGATGGAGGCACCGGCTCCGACACAGACAACCGCTGCAATCAGCGTGAGGAGGCGGTTGTGCAGACTCTGGCGAGGCGCCAACAGCGCCACGACAACCAAACAGATGGCCGCGGCGGTACAAAGTCCGCCGGCAAGCCACGAAAATGCAATTTGCCGCAGGTAACGCAGATTGAACGTGCCGAGCATCTGGTAATCCACTAAGAGCGGGCTGAGGCGCACTGGAGCCGAGCATGTCATCGAGAGCAGTGAGCCAAAGCCGACCACCGCGCCTACCGCGGCGGAGCGCAGCAAAGGACCGCGACGGGCGATCTGACCGGGGTCACCGAAGGCGCCAGCCGGACCAACCAGCATGCCGGCCACCGCGCCGGCCGCAAGCCAGGCGAAATCGGCGCCGCCGTGGACAGGGAATATCACGTGCGAGATGGCAGCCACAAATGCGACACTTACGGCAGAGACCAACCAAACGCCGAAAGCACCCCTGGAGATCATGAGAGCGCCGTGCACCCGGTTCGAGCCGTCTCGACCGATGGAGACCGGCCGAAAGTTAGGATTGACGGCAGCCGAAAGGGCAATAAGGGCCGCCAGCAGCCAGCAGGCATTAAAGGCGCCGCGCGCTACAGGGTTGAAATCCGCCAGCATCGCCGCAGCTTGTACGAGAGGCGACGGCCAATTCAGGAGCACCGGTACCGGCAAGCGAGGGTTAAGCTCCTGAAATGCTAGCTCGCCGCCTGGCACGAGTATGTGCGCCGCCACTGCAGTAATGAGCGTGAGCGCCAGATATGGCAGCACGCATAGAACGGCGAGAAGAATGTAGAGGGAGGTGCGTCTTCTGGCCGGCCGGCGGGTCGCACCCACAGGTGTTTTGGTGCTGTGCACCGCGATCTGCGCGTACTCAGCGATGTCTGCCTCGGCTATGCCCGAGTCGCCTCCGCCATCGTCAACGTCAGATGAGGCCATGCAGTTTGGCCCATTGCCATTCAATCGCTGCCAACACGCTAAAGTAATCGAGCTGGCATGTCAATGGCGGCGTGATCTCCAGCTTCCTCACGATCGGTACAGCAATGCGCGCCGCAGAAGCAGCGCGCGCAGGCAGCGTGAGGTCGGCGGCTTTGCGCACGAATTGCCGGATTTGGCGGTACTCGATTGGCGTCAGCCGCTCCAGATGATGCACGTAGGGCGTCATCGCGGCGACCGCAGCTTCCGGACGTTCGGGCCGCATCCAGCTTCCGCTGCCGACCGACCTATCGGCCACTACAACGGTCCCTGCCGCGAAGTCGCCAATACGCTGATTGGCACTGCTGAACCACATTGCCGCAAGCGCCGGCGTGCCGCTGAGTATCAGTACGGAACCCCCGGGCAAGTTCAGTATGCCGAAATCGACAAAGCGCAGCAGATTGCGAATCGTGCTGGAGAGGAAATCGATCCGGCCGCCACTGCGACGCATTGCCCGGAGGTGAAAGAGTCGCTTTCCGGGAGTAACGCCGGACCACAACATCTCGAAAAAAATGCCGTACCCAAGCAAGACGGCGTAGATCAAAATGAAAGTCAGGGCAGCGCCAAAATTGGCCAGAAACGCAAAATAGCCAACGGACGCCCCAACGATCAGCCGTATTGCTGCCACAATCACCATACAAAGCAGCACCTCGATGATGAAGTCGATGATGAAAGCCGCAAGCCGCGACACGAATCCGGCCGCATCGTAAACAACCGGCACATATTCGGCAGTGAGTATCTCAACGGTCCGCGGCATTAACGGGCTGGGGCGGGCGCCGGATTGTTGCGCCAAGCGCGTCCATCGCGGCGCAAGAGTTCCTCCGACTGCTCCGGGCCCCACGAGCCTGCGGCATAGTTCGGAAATGGCTGAAAAGGCCTTGACGCGCTCCATACGTCCATAATCGGCTGCAGTACCGCCCATGCGGTCTCTACGGCGTCGTCCCGGTTAAAAAGGGTAGGGTCGCCGTGCATCGCATCTAGAAGCAGCGTCTCGTAGGCCGTAGCGCGCTGCGCCTTGAACGCCGTGGCATAGCTGAAGTTCATCTCCACCTGCCGGAGGTGCATGGTTGGTCCCGGCAGTTTGGCCCCGAAATGAAGCGATATCCCTTCATCCGGGTAGATCCGGATCACGATGTGGTTCGGTTCGATCACATCCTCCGGACTGAACTGAAAAAACAAGCTTGGCACGCGCTTGAACTGAATGGCAATCTCCGTCGTCTTGGAGCGCAGCCGCTTTCCGGAGCGCAGATAGAACGGCACATCGGCCCAGCGCCAGTTGTCCACACACAGCTTCAGCGCCACAAACGTCTCCGTGTAGGACGTAGGTGAAACACCATCCTCCTGTCGGTAACCGCTTGCAACACCACCGTCGATATTGCCAGGACCGTACTGTCCGCGAACCACGATGTCGGTCAGGCTCTCCGGATTGATTGGCACGATGGAGCGCAGGACGTCGGCCTTGCGATCCCGCACGCTCGAGCCGGCATATCGCACAGGCGGCTCCATGGCAACTGTAGAGAGCAACTGCAGCAGGTGGTTCTGAAACATGTCGCGCAGGCAGCCGGCTTCCTCATAGTAGGCCGCCCGGTGTTCCACACCGAGTGTTTCGGCTGCCGTAATCTGCACGTGGTCGATGTACTGCCGATTCCATATCGGTTCGATCACGGTATTGGCGAACCGGAACGCCAAAATGTTCTGCACGGTCTCTTTGCCGAGGTAGTGATCGATGCGGTAGATCTGCTCCTCGTCGAGAACGGTATGAATGTCCTGGTTGAGCTTCTCGGCTGTCGCCAGGTCGTGGCCGAATGGCTTTTCGATAATCACCCGGGTCCAGCCGTTGCCGCTGGAGATGCCTTTTTGCACCAGGTTATGCTCACCCAGGCGGGCAACTATATCTCCGTAAAAGCTCGGCGGAGTCGCCAGGTAGAACAACCGGTTTGGCGCATCCCCGTGTGCCTTTTCTATCTCTTCCAGCTTGGCCGACAGTGCCTCATATCCGGCAGCGCCCTCGAAATCTGCGGTGATGTAGTGAAGTGAGTTGATGAACGCGCTGCAGACGGCTTCATCGTATGTATCGGCCTCGTCGCTGCTGCGGATTGCTTCCTCCATCGCTTCCCGAAACGTCCGGTCCTCCATCGGCGACACGGCGAATCCGATCACCGCGCATCGTTCGGGGAGCATATGCGCGCAGGAGAGGTTGTAGAGCGCAGGGATCAGTTTCCGGTGTGTCAGGTCGCCGGAAGCGCCAAAGATAACGAGCGTGCATGGGTCCGATGGGCGCTCCAGGATCGAGCCGCCCTGCGCGGTACCGGCCGCTGCGCGAGCGTCGACCACGGCAGGAGCAGATTCCGAAGTAGTCATCGATTGATCAACCTTCCATTTGTTCTGTAAACTCTGTAACGCGATATCGCCGGGTCCATTTTACGGTTGCCCCGCATGCACAGATGCCGCCGCCGGCCGCCGCAGCCACGGAGTCATCGACATGACCTCCAGAAACGCTGTTCTGGCGCCGATCGCGAGGTGCTTAGGCGTTGACGCATCCACGTGGACTGCGTTGGCTGCATCGTTTCGCGGAAGTCCCAGTTCGGACCGCTGTTGGCCAGGCGGGACAAACAGCTTGCGCAGCTTCCACGTATCGAACCGCAGGACGCGATTTGACCGCGTGTGCTGCAGAAGAGCGATTTCCATGCGTTCCGCCGGGTGTGCCGGGTGAAGGAACTCCTCCGGGGCGCCACTCAGCCATCGCAACATCTGAAGCAGGCCATCGCCCTTCGCCGTACGACGCGAACCAGCGCTCAGAATGGTAAAACCGCTCAGCCTATGGCCACCTGGCGCCTTCGTGTCGCTGTTCATTGCCGCGGCAGTCTGCGCCCATGACAAACCACCGGCCTGCGGGTCGGTGTCGATCGCAACAAGCAACGCCGACAGCCTGAATGCCGCTGGATCGCTCTGCGGCACGGCAACGCCTGGCCGCCCAAAGCTCCATGATTTCTTCTCGGTTGCGGTCAATCTTGCATCTTCCGGGTTCATATGGTACTATAATAATCGCCAGCCAGCGCTTTTACGATCCCCCTGTCGTAAGCCACCCCCCTTTGCCCCCAGGCAAGCGCTGAAGCGGCTCGCCGCACTATGGATCTTTCTACGCGTTCGGGCAGGCGTGAGCAGGGGCTGCGCATTCAGGGAGCGATTGAGCGCGCCGGCATGTCGGCTGAAGAGTTGGCGGGCCGCGTCGGTTGCTCTCGAGCGCTTGTTTACCAGTATCTCTCCGGGGCCACTCTGGCTCAGCCCGATCGGCTGCAGCGGATTGCGTCGGTATGTGGCGTTGACCTGGCCCTCTTTTATCAGGATGACGGCCCAGACGTGCGCCGAACTCCGCCGCCCGATGTTGAAGATCGGTTGCGCTCCAGCCTGGAAGCCCTGGAAGCACTCGCACAAGCGCAGCAGTCGCCTGCAGACCTCCACGCGGCAGCATCCGCCTGCCAACAGGCTCTCACACTGGCCCAGCAGCTGAACGATACAGGCGCCCGCATTCGCGCCTTCCACAGGCTTGGCGCCACCCGGCTCGCTCTGGCCGAATACCCGGAAGCTGTGGAGGCACTTTCGCAGGCCGTTTCGCTCTCCGCATCGTCCGGCGACGCCGGCGCTGAGATCGCGGCGCGCCAGTGCCTGGGAGCCGCGCTTATCTCGCTTGGTCGGGACGCTGACGCCGAGGCGGAGTTTGTGCGCACCTCTGCGGGTCCGACCGTAAGCGGGCGTTGGCGCGGCACGCTGTCGCTCGGCGGAATTGCAGAGATGCGTGGCGACTATGCTACGGCAATGGCTCGCTTCGACGACGTAGCGGCGATGCTCGAAGACGCAGCGACCGCGGGCGAGCTTTCGGCCGCGGAACTGGCAACCGGCCTTCTGTACGTGAACATGAACCGCACGAATGTCTATCTGGATGGCGGTGACTTTGAAGGCGCGCGAACACTGGCTCAACAGTGCCTCGTGGATGCAGAATCGCTCGGCATTGCTGCCCAGGGACTGGAGGCGCGGTTCAACCTCGCATGGTGCGATTTCGCCACCGGGACGCTGGCCGATTCGTGGCGTGGGCTATTGGCTTTGCGGCAGCTGGCACGCTTTCTGGGAGATGGTGGTCGGGAGGCGTTTGCCAACGCCTGGCTTGCAATTCTGCTCAGCGCCGCTGGTGACGCCGATGCTTCGGTCACATGTGGCAAGGAGGGGCTGGCGCAAGCATTGGCTACCGGAGATCGGCGCGCCGAACTGTATGCCCAGTTGGGACTTGCCGATTCCTACTCGGCGGATGTGCGAAGGCGTAACGAAGCCCGGTACCATGCTACGCAGGCGCTTGCGGTAACCGTGTCGCAGCGTCAAGAGCGAGGCGAGATCGAGTGTCGCTTGCGGCTAGCTCGACTTGCCGCGCTGGAGGCCAATCGTGCGGACCTCGAGCACCAGGCCAGCCTGGCACTGGCCGCAGCCCATCGATTGGGAGCTCGCCATCTGGAATGCATCGCGATGGTTTGGTCAGGAAATAGCCGGCTTGCGGCGTCGGATGTGCCGGAAGCCGAGCGCCTTGGTGCATCGGCTAATGACCTGGCCCGAGAGATCGGTTCTGCGGAGGGTATCTGGCGCAGCCACTCACTGCTTGCCGCCTCTGCAGCCCGGCGCGGAGACACTACTGCCCAGGAGCAGCACCTGCGCAGCAGCGTCGATATGCTGGAGTCGCTGCGCGCACAACTCCGTATTGCCGGTCTGCCGGATACACTGATGGAGAATGGGGAGTGTCT
This sequence comes from Armatimonadota bacterium, assembly GCA_028871815.1. Taxonomy (NCBI): domain Bacteria; kingdom Bacillati; phylum Armatimonadota; species Armatimonadota bacterium. The sequence continues at coordinate 104,561 of JAGWMJ010000003.1, forward strand.
CACAGTCTACGCTGAGCTGCTTGCAGTTCTGCGGGCAGCCGGCAGAGACGATGCCGTTGCGGAACTGCTGGAACTGGCCGCGTGGCCGCCACTTGCGGATGAGCCGGGCGCGATACGCTGACTTCCAAAGCCTGGCATAACGAATTTCGATTTCACAACGTCACAACAACATGACGAAACCTCCGACCCTTCGCCAGGCTCGCGCTCCACGCGTCGAGCGTATGATTGCCATCGCCGTCGCCATGTTGCCGTTCGTCGTCTCCGGATGCGGCGGCAGTTCAGGGTTCACGGGAGGCAGCTTTCCGCCGGCGCTGGTTGGCCGCGTCGTGGATGCAACCTCGCCGGTACAAAAGCCGATACCCGGCGCTTCCGTGGTGATTACTGCCGTTCCCCAGTCCGGACGGGCCGTCAATCTGAGCGAGGTTACCAACGCTACCGGGTCGTTCTACTTCCCGCGGGTTGACCTGGGAGCAGCAACGGGCGCTGTTACCGTGTCAATAACCCCGCCAACCAACGCATACCGGCCGGAGCAGGTCTCATTTGTCATGCAGCAGTCGATCAATGGCGATCTGCTAGTCTGTCTGGATCCCTCCGTCGGCGGCCACACCGGCGCAAGCCTCGCACTGCCCGTTGAGTCGTTCAAGGTTGGCCAGACCGCCTCGCTCAACGCGCAACTTCTCGATGCGGCCGGTAAGGCGGTAGCCGTTCAGCCGACCGTGCTTGCACTCGGCAACCTTGGTGTTGTCAACCCAGACGGAACGTTTACGGCCATCGCAAGCGGATCCGGCGTCGTCGCTGTGTTCTGGTACGCCTTGCCGCCTGTTACTCAGGCGATTACCGTTACCGAACCGCCCGTGAGCACTGCGCCATCCGGTGGCGCCACCGGTGCCTCCAGCGGTGGAACCACCACGAAATGAGGCGGCCGCCAGGGTTCCAGGTGGTCGTGATCGGGGGCGGGCATGCGGGCTGTGAAGCTGCGCTGGCAGCCGCACGGTTGGGATGCCATACAGCCTTGTTGACGCTGGACCCGCAACGGATCGCCCACCTGCCCTGCAACTGCTCGATTGGTGGCCCGGCCAAAGGGCATCTTGTGCGGGAGATCGATGCGCTTGGTGGGGCCATGGCGCTTGCCACCGATGACAGCCTGACGCATATCCGATATGTAGGCACTGGGAAGGGCCCTGCAGTGCAGACACTGCGCGCTCACGTGGATAAGGAGCAGTACCCTGCCGCCATGCGGCGCCTGATAGACGCCGAGCCCAACATCACCCTGATCGTAGGCCAGGCCATGGACCTGGCGGTTAGTCACACTTCCGCAGGCGTGCCGCGTGTTGACGGTGTTATCACGGAACGTGGCGATACCATTCGCTGTGGACGGATTGTGATTACCACGGGAACTTTCCTGAACGGGCTGATGCACTGTGGCGCCGTTCAAACTCAAGGAGGCAGGCTCGGGGAGGCGCCGAGCATTGGGCTCTCGGCCGCGCTGCAGCGGCTCGGCCTGAAAATGGGCCGCTTCAAAACCGGAACCACTCCGCGGGTTCGCCACAGCACGGTGGACTATCTGGGCCTCACGTGCTTGCCCGCCGAGGAGTGCGCGCCATTCTCGTTCCTCTGTGAAAAGCTCATCGGTCGTCGCCCGCTGCTGCCTTGCTTTGAGACGCACACGACCAGCGTCACGCACGACTTCGTGAGGGAGAACCTGCACCTCAGCGCCATGTATTCCGGTGCGATCCACGGTATCGGTCCGCGCAACTGTCCGAGCATCGAGGACAAGGTTGCTCGCTTTGCCGATAAGGAGTCGCACCCCATATTTCTGGAGCGCGAGACGTGGGATGGCGAGAGCATCTACGTACAGGGAATATCCACCAGTCTGCCACACGACGTTCAGCGGGCCTTACTGACAACTATACCGGGACTGGCGCACGCCGAGATGCTGCGGCCCGGGTACGCGGTGGAGTACGATGTCGTTTTTCCAGATCAACTCCAGAGCACGCTGGAGGCACACGACATTGGCGGCCTCTATCTGGCGGGACAGATCAATGGCACCTCCGGCTATGAGGAGGCAGCTGCTCAGGGACTGGTGGCCGGCATCAACGCCGGTCTGGCTGCTCGTGGCGACAGCCCGCTCATACTGGACCGGCAATCGGGCTATATCGGCGTACTGATCGATGACCTGGTGACGCGTGGCGTTACCGATCCGTATCGTATGATGACCTCGCGCGCCGAGCATCGGCTCACCATGCGGCATGGTAATGCCGATGAACGCCTTACCCCTGTTGGCCGCACAATCGGTCTGGTTTGCGACGCGCGTTGGAGCAGGTACCAGCAGCGGAAGGCGGCGATCGAGCAACTTGAGCACCACTGCAATACGCATTGGGTTACGGGCACGCACAGTGCGCTTTTGGATACTTTGCCTACCTCGCCGGTGAACGGAAGGCGCACATCGCTCACGGAGCTTCTTCGGCGGCCCGAGGTCTCGATGGACGATCTGCAGGCAATCTCCGAAGCAGCTGGCTGGCCATGGCCAGGCTGCAGCGTCGCCGGCGCAGCGGATGAAGTGGAAACACGGGTCAAGTACGAGGGCTACATTGTTCGGCAGCGCCGGCAGATTGATCAAATGGCCCGACTGGAGCAGGTGATCATACCCGCGAGCATCGTGTTCAACGAGGTGCCTTCCCTCTCGCTCGAAGCACGCGAAAAGCTGACACGCATCCGGCCCGTTTCGCTGGGACAAGCAGCGCGTATACCCGGGATGCGACCCGGTGATCTGCAGTTGTTGCGTTTGGCGATTGAGCGCTCACACCGAGTTGCGGCGCTGGAGCCTGCCAACGCGTGAGCCGCATAGACGCGCAAAAACCGCAATCACACACGTAACCACAGTGATGGGATGCCGAGCCGGATAGATTCACAAAACGTGAGCTAGCACCGGTCGATGGAACTCAGTCGGCGGCATCTTGCTCCCCGCCGACAGGCTTGATCGCCGCGAATAAGGCCCTTAACTCGGCCGGAAACCGTACCGTAAGGCCGGCATGGTCCAACAAAACCTGCCGCGTCTCGCCCACGGCCAGGGTTTCGGTACCTCGATGTACGCTGTACTCAAACTTGACGATGCGGCTCGTTACCTCGGCGACGATCACGCGAACAACCAGCTCGTCGTCATAACGCGCCGGCTTCATGTAGCGGCACCGCGCTTCAACCACCGGCATCGAGTATCCAGCGGCTTCCAGCGCACTGTAGTTCAGCGCGTTCACGCGGCAGAATTCGCTGCGGGCCGCCTCAAACCAGATGAAGTAGTTCGCATGGTGCGCTACACGCATCTGGTCGGTCTCCGCATAACGCACCCGCAGCGGCCATTCCGCCGGCGCAGACTCCGGCATGGCGCCCACCATTCGGTTACGCTTATCGGCCGTTATCTCTCCTCCTGGCCGAGTTGCAGCCTCGCAGTCTGATCGCCATCCGGCCGAAGTAACTGCACCGGGTCGCTATCGGCGCTGTGACCGGCCGGACGAACCAATTCGTGAGACGGAGTCACGCTGCCGCCGGACGGCCGCAGCAGTACAGCCGCGTCGGTATTCATTCCCCGTATTGCAGCCGCTGCATCTCGGGCACGCTTTGCATCGGCGCCACCGGCAGCGGCAATGCGTTCCAGAACCGGCAGCGCGCGCATGTCGCCTAATGTGACGAGGCCCGCGATACCTGCAGCCGGCAGCCCGGGAGCATAGGAGTTGGCGATGTCGCATAGCGCATCGAACGCAGCCGGCAACCTGCGCGCTGCAATCGTATTCGCAGCTGCAAATCGGATCGGCTCGCCGAAATCGATTGCCACAGACTTGCGTTGGCCGGCTGTCTCCTCGCTGCCATACTCCACCCCGAATCGCACCACGCGCAGCGCTGCCACCAGCGTGGTCTCCGTTTCGGGCGATATCTCCAGTCGCCTATCGCTCAAGAGGTTGCAGCAAGCTGCTCCATACGCGGAAACGGGTCCGAGCCCAGCGACTGGCGCGGTTAACAGGCATGTTGAGGCACAATTGAGACCTAGCCTGAGCATTGGCTCCATGTCGCGAGATACAGGTAGGGCAGGCGACGATTCGATGCGTTCATTGCGCAACGCTGCACGCATCACAGAGCCCCACTTCCTCAGCGCACGGGCGGCGCGAACGCCTGCATCCGGCTCGCCGACCGCGAGCGCCTTTGCCACAGCTACCGGACTTTGGCGTACTACAACCTCAGCAATGCAGAAGGCAAACTGTTCGCCAAGGCGATCTCCGAGGCTGGAAAGCGCCGTGGATGCCGCATCACGCACTCCACCATCCACCGCGCATGCCGCACAGCGCAGCGCATTGATCGCCTCATCGCGCGGCATCCGGCTTGCGGCTGCCAATGCGGCAACTTTATTGATCGCACCGATGCGGATACCGCCTAGAGTGTCACCCCGTGTAAGCTGTGCCGCCAACTTCGCCGCCATCTCGGCCGACCCCGGCGATGCTGCCAGTGCGTCGAGCCAGGTCAGCGCCGGGCCGGCGGGATCCGATGTCCTTTCAACGCCAATGGCCGCCGCCAGAGACGCAGGTAGAACCAGTTGCTCTACGTCGAGGCGGTAACGATGGCCGTCCGAGCTGGAATCCGCCAGATTCAGCAGATATCCCCGGACGATCTCCTGCCACCCTGATGGAGCGGAAGCCGAAGCCACGCGAGCGCCATGGCAACTGGCGTAACCAGCAGCCAGGGCGTCGAGAATTGCCGGGGCAGCCGCCGCAGTGCCAAGCGTCACGGCAAGGCCATCCGCAGCAAGGTCTCGTACTGCTTGCTCCTCGTCGTACAATAGACGACCAAGAACCTGCCGCGTATCCGGGTGCGATACACTCGCCAGGCTCCGCGCCGCCATTAACCGAACCTCAGATGAACCTGACTCAGCCATTTGAGCCAGTGCTGAGACAGCTTCCGCCCCAAACAGCGGCATCAGATTGAGAAATGCAGCGGGTGATTCGAGACACGTAGCCGTGATTGCAGGAATCGCCGCCGGGTCGCGCCAATTTCGCCAAACTGCCGCGATCACGGAGCGGGTAGGCGACAGACCCAACGCATCGTCCGGCTCGGAATTACGAACAAATGGTTTCGCAGTCGCTTGACTCCATGCCTCGATAAGAGGCTGCATCATGTGCTCACTGCCAGATGCAATCAAGGCATCACGGAGCGGCCCTACAAACGTGCTCCAGTGGTGATTGTGCCGCGTCAACCTGTCCAGAAGCAGGCTGTCATCCTCGGACCCAAGTCGGATTGCGGCCGCTGCGGCGGCAAACTGCGCACGGGGAGCGATGCCGCAACGGCGAGCGATCATAACCTGCGGGAGAGCCGCGCGACCTTCCGCTACGAGTTGTTCAACACAGGACGAGATGCCCAGGCTGGCCACTGCGGTCTGCGAAAGCGCGCTAAAGATGCGCCCCTGTGCGGCAAAGCCCCCATTCGCTGGTGCATTCGGTGCTGGTCTGGTCATTCAAGAACCCGAAGGCGCGTGCTGCTTCGACGTGCGAACCAACAGAGTGTAGCACGCGCCGTGCACGAAGGATTCCGGCCGTATCCGAGCGAACCGACCACATTGGCAGGGCCGTGCGCTACCGGCGGCGCTGACTGCCCCACGTTCAACAATGCCCAAGCAACGAGAAGATGCCTGGAACCTGCTGTGCAGCTGGGTCTCATCCGAAAGCCTTCGGAAGCACTGCCTGGCTGTTGAGGCGGCGATGCGATTCTACGCAGGCCAATACGGTGAGGATCAGGAGGTATGGGGATGCACCGGATTGCTTCATGATTTTGACTATGAGCGCAACCCGGATCCGCCGAACCATCCAACAGTTGGCATGGCAATACTCCGCGAAGAAGGCTGGCCCGTCGAGATGATCGACGCAATCGGCGGCCACGCCGAGTACCTCGGCATCCCGCGACTCACCCGGCTGGCGCATACTCTCTACGCGGTTGACGAGTTGTGCGGTTTCATCATGGCGGTAGCATATACGCGTCCAAACCGGACTCTGGCTGAGGTTGAGCCAACCTCGGTGCTGAAGAAGCTGAAGCAGGCATCGTTTGCGCGAGCCGTAAACCGCGACGACATCGTTCGTGGCGCAGCTGAACTGGGCTTGCCGCTGGAGGTCCACACGGCGAACTGCCTCACGGCTATGCAAGGCACCGCTGCCGAACTTGGATTGTAATACGGGATTAGGAGGGAGTAACTCGCATGTCGGATACCAGCATCGGCATTGCCTTACTGTCGTTCGCTCACGTACATGCCTCCGGCTATGCCGATGCTGTGCACGAGTCGCCGGATTGCAAGGTTGTGGCGATATGGGACGAGGATGAGGGCAGGGGACGAATTGAGGCCGACCGGCGCGGCACAACGTTCGTAGCCGAGCTGAACGATGTGCTGGCGCTTCCCGATGTTGAGGCCGTGGTGGTCAACGCGCCGACGGCCATGCACAAAGAGATTCTGATCGCGGCAGCGAATGCCGGCAAGCACATATTCACAGAGAAGTCACTGACCATCAACACCGAAGACGCCACGCAGGTAATGCGGGCGGTAGAGACCTCCGGCGTACGGTTCATGATCTCGCTGCCGTCGCGGACACGCCCGGAGAACCTTTTCGCCAAACGCTTACTGGACGAAGGCAATCTTGGCGAAGTCACGCTGATGCGCGCGCGCATCGCACACTCCGCCGCGCTCGACCGCTGGTTTCACGATGGCACCGACTGGTTCGGTGACGAGGCTCAGGCAGGTGGCGGCGCGTTCTTCGACCTGGGATGCCACCGCGTTGACTTGATGCGCTGGTTCCTCGGTGAGCCTATCTCGGTTGTAGCGCAAAAGACCAACCACTCCGGTGCCTACAACATCGATGACAACATGGTAGCTGTGGTTACATTCCGCAATAAAGCGGTGGGAGTCATTGACGTCAGTTGGGTTCAACGCCAGGGTCCGAATCCCCTGGAAATCTACGGCACCGACGGTTACCTTTCGATCGACGGCTCGCCACTGGGACCACGGATTCAATTGGCTTCCAGCCGCATCTCCATGGGCGATATCACGGGGTATGTTTCGCCAACCAGGCTTCCCCCGGCGCTGCCATCGCCAATGCAGCAATGGATCTCGTCGATCAAAGACGGCACCGTTGCTACCATCAGTATTTATGACGGCTGGAACCTCGTGCAGCTCATGGAAGCCTGTTATCGGTCAGCGCGCGAAGGACGCGAGATAACTCTGTAGTGCTGGACGACGAATGCTTTGACGCCGTGTGGCAACTGGTTCGGACTGTACCGCCCGGGCGTGTAGTTACCTACGGTCAATTGGCACAGGCGGTAACGACTGCACGCCTCACACCTAGACAGGTAGGTGGCATCATGCGGCAGGCGCCTCCCAACGTTCCGTGGCACCGCGTGGTGGGCGCCAACGGACGGTTGCCAATAGCGCGACGGAGCCCGGAACTGCGCGCCGAGCAGCACGCGCTCCTGTTGGCGGAGGACGTGCCGTTTTCGGGCCAGGGTGAACAGGTGGACCTGTCCGAGGCGCAGTGGCCGCTGGACGATTGCCACTCTAATTCGAAACCATCGCGGCGGGAGAGCAGAAACAACCCTTGACAGATTCCGATTCCGTAACCGTACAGATTGCCGTCAACGGCGCGTTTCTCACACGACGTTGGGAGGAACCGGACAACTGGATGCGGCTCACGCGCGAGTGCGGCTTCCCGGCCCATTCGTTCTGCGCCGATGTGCTCGATCCTTTCTTCTCCGGCGACTCATCGTTCCGCACGGAGCAGGCCGTGGCGGCACGGCAGGCGGCAGATCGGTATGGCGTTACCATTTGCGATCTCTACACGGGTATGGCGACGCACCGGTTCCACGGCCTCTCGCATTCCGACGCCCGCGCTCGCGACCGAATGTGCCGGTGGATCGAGGATGCCGCCGGCCTGGCCCATGAAATGGGTACGGACCTTGTAGGTGGGCACTGGGATGCGCTCTCCGTAGAGGTACTGGCCAACCCAGTGTTGCGCGCGGAAGCTACCAACCGGCTGCACGAAACTTTCCGCAGTCTCTCCCGCACGCTAACGGCAAGTTGCCTGCGTGGCCTGATGCAGGAGCAGATGTACATTCCCAGTGAGATGCCCTGGACACTCAACGAGTGCCAAACGTTCTTGCAAGCGGTAAACGAAAGTCGCGGCGATGCGGTTCCGGTCGGTGTTACGCTGGATGTTGGGCATCAGGCTGGCAGGCATTATGGCTTGTCTGGTCCCGACCTGGATTACGGAGAATGGCTCCGGCGTTTTGGCGCTTGCTCGGAAGTTATCCATCTACAGCAAACCACGCCGGACGCATCCCACCATTGGCCGTTTACCGCTGAGTTTAACCGCTTAGGCCATATACGGATGGAGCGCGTCCTTGAAACGCTATTTGAGAGCCACGCCGCCTGGAGCAGCAACCCCATATCGAATGTGCTGCCACGTGCGCCACGGCATTGGCTGGTTCTGGAAGTCATCCCGGGCTCAACAAAGACGGAAACGGCACTGCTGTCGGAGCTGACTGCCAGCGCCGAATACCTGCGGCGCTACGTACCGGAATCTGGACTGGATTGGTCGTTCAATCTACCAGTTTAGCCTCGTGGAAACGGCCGTACTATTAATTCTTGACTTTGGCCGAACCTGGATGCCGAAGTTTCCGTCAAACGGATTGGAGCCGACGGACCGGCACACGATTGCCAACCCTGACCGCTCATCAAGAGACTTCTTTCCATGTGCACTACTACAACCACAATACGCGCGCCGGAGGTCGCTCTCTGGCTTACCGAGGCGGACGCCATGGCGCTGCTGGATCTCGCTGTCCTCGCGCCATGCGACTATACAACCGACCAGGCGGCGGCCGTGGACCGACTGGTTACCGTCTGCAAGCGACTGTGCAGCGATCCAGATGCCATAGAGGCTGCTCAGCGGAAACGAGTGAACCGTTAGCGCGACCAGCGCGACCAGCGCGCACAGCGGGCATAGTTCGATCACGAATGCAGGAATTACGAGGCCGTGCCGCCAACTCACTATTGCGCGGTGGCACTAAACGCGCGCCGGTCTCCCGCTATGCACTCATGTAACCGCCGACCCGGCTTTACCCTGATCGAGTTGTTAGTTGTTATAGCTATTATAGCTATATTGGCCGCGCTACTGTTTCCGGTCTTCTCCCAGGCTCGAGAATCCGCGCGTCAGATCGCGTGTATCTCCAATATGCGTCAGCTGGGCCTCGCGCTCAGCATGTACTCCTCAGATTATGATGACGTATGGGCGCCCGCTGAAACGCTAGGGGGCGGCGGGCCCGGCCTGAGCAACGTCGAACCGTGGATTGGCTATGACAACAACAACGCCCCCGGCGGGGGCGATGCCGATGCTCCGGCAACTCATCCAGACCATCCGGGTTTGCTGGACCCGTACATTCACAATCCCGATATCAAGCGGTGTCCCAGCATGCCGTCCGCCTGGCAGACCTCGTATGCGCTCAATGCCTGGTCTTCGGTGACGCCATCAGCATACTACACCACCAATCCCCAAGCTCAAGGGCAGGAGTTTGGTCCCGATACCGAATTCGAGTCCGTGGACCCCACAACGGGCGCATTCGTGTTCACCGGTGCGGCCGACAGCGCCATCGACGAGCCCTCCAATACATTGGTGATGTGGGAACACGCCTATCGTTTACCGATGTGCAACTGGCTGCAGCCGTACGACTGGTTTGGCAGCCCGCCGGACAACGCCAGCCTCCGCGCACATTTTCACTTCCTGCACCGCGATGGCGCAAACACACTCTGGGCCGACGGTCACGCCAAACGGATGGTCTACGGCCAGTTGAGGCGGCCGATGTTCGTCTGCAACAAGCAGATATATCCTCCGGGCTTTTAGGCAGTTTTTGACCTACGCCTTCAGGAGCACCGACTCCTTGTTGAAGAGCCGTGTGGCGAACCGGAGCGCCACAGAAGCATACACGCTCGAAGAGAGGATCGCGGTGGCAATGAAGACAGGGTGGTAAGCGCCCGACAGCGCCTGCTTGATGATCAGTGCTACATTCAGCACGGGTGCGAACGCCATTCCTATTCCAGCGTCAGTTCCAATAAACATCGAGGCCATGGCCGGAAGTACCACCATCATGAACAGGGGCGCCATATACGTCTGGGCCTCCTTCTGATTGCGGGCGAACGTTGAAACCGCCAGCAGGAGTGCTGCAAACAGCACAGCGAGCGGCAATATCACCGCCAGCGTTGTCGCTATCGCCGGAAGCGAGAGGCGCAATCCGCCCTGTGAAAGCCACGACATCGCCTTGCCGGGAATAGAGAAGGCGAGGATCATGCCCACCACAGAGAGCACGCTGCTCAAGATGCTGGCGCTTACAACCGCAGTGAACTTGCCAAGTACAATGTCGGAGCGAGACGCTGGCGTAACCAGCAGCGCCTCCAGGGTGCCGCGCTCCTTTTCGCCCGCCACCTGGTCAAAGGCGGCGTAGATGCCACCGCTAAAGGCCGCAAGCGCAAGAACGTACGGGAGCATGATCGCCAGGATCGCGGTGGCCGGTGTCCCGCCGTGGGCGAGCGGCTGCTGCACCATACGAATTGGGTGCGCGAAATCGGCAGGGATCCCGCGCGCGGCGAGACGCATCGTTACAATCTGTTGCGAAACTGCGTCCAGCGCGCCGGTAACGCGGGCGGCAGCCGCCTGAGAATCCTGGTTTCCTTCATCAGCCAGCACCGGCACGCTGATTGCCTTTCCTGCTGCGAGGTCGCGCTCGGCGCCGACGGGCAGGCTGATGGCTGCGCTCAGTTTTCGCGACAGGATGGCATGGTCCACCCGATCCGCAGCGATGGGTGTAAAGTCGATTGTCCGAGCCGGCGTGAGCATCGTCTGCAGGTCGGTTGGCATCCGACCCACAACGCCTACACGAATGACCTTGTCATGCTCCTTTTGAGCTTGTGTTCCGATAAGAAGCCCCATCAGGGCCAGGAGCAGTGGCGTTACGACCAGTGGCGATATGATGACCGACCAGAGCGTCCTCTTATCCCGAAAAAGCTCGCGCGTCTCTTTCCGGAAAATGAGTCCAGCCAAACGCTTTGGATTGGCCGGCATCAGTCGTTCTCCTCTCGTCTGGCCGCACCGCCCAGCACCGACGCCGGCGGACGATCCTGTGCGCCACTCGCGCCGATCAGGTTGAGGAAAACCTCCTCAAATGCAGTGCAGCCGGTGGCAGCCCGCAGTTCCGCCAAAGTGCCCAGTGCTGCGAGCCGGCCCTCATAAATGACTGCAATCCGGTCGCATAGCAACTCTACTTCACTCATAATGTGGGTCGAAAAGATGACTGCCCGTCCCTGGCTCTTGCAGCCACGTATGAACTCCTTGATGGAGCGTGCGGCCAAAACGTCCAACCCTGTGGTCGGCTCATCGAAGAACATGACCGGCGGCTCGTGCACAATGCATCTTGCAATCGCCACGCGCTGCTTCTGACCCGTGCTCAGGCGATCGCAGCGTCGATCCGCGAACTCCTCGATCTCCAGCTGGTCGAACAGGCTGCTGCAGCGCCGCCTCAGTGCGTTTCCATGCAAGCCGTGCAGCGCCCCAAAGTACTCGACATTCTCGCGCGCCGTCAGCCGTTCGTACAGTGCCATTGACGCTGAGAGGAAGCCGATACGTGCGCGAACCTGACTTGCGTGAAATCGAATGTCGAAACCGGCAACGGAAGCAGTGCCACTCGTCGGCGTGATGAGGGTGCTCAGCATTCGCAGCAGCGTAGTCTTGCCGGCGCCATTCGGCCCAAGGACTCCAAGGATCTCGGACTGGTGGCAGCTCAGCGAGATCCCATCGACAGCCCGGATCGTCCCGCGCTTCCGATCTGAAAAGTGGCGAACCAACGAATCGCACTCCAGCATCGCGCCTCCTGACGAACGGTTAAGTTCGGCTCTGGTAATGACGGCGAATTCCGCTACTTCGTTTCGCGAGCTACAACGGCGAGCGCTCACCGCGTTTCAGCAGTACACAGAAGAGGGGCGCCCCTACGAATGATGTGATCACACCGATCTGAAGCTCGTGAAGAAACACGCGTGAAAGCCAATCGGCCAACACCAGCATCGTGGCGCCGCCGACAGCGGACAGAGGAATCAGCCTTCGATGATCTGGTCCGGATATCTTGCGGCAAATATGTGGTACCACCAGGCCGACGAATGCGATTATTCCGGCCGCCGATACCGCCGCAGCAGTACAAACCGCGCCAGCGACAGCAATACGCCGCTTTAAGCGCTCCACGTTTACGCCCAGATGCAGGGCGGCTTCCTCACCAACCGCCAGGAGGTTTAACTCCCTCGCGCTGGCGTACAGCGCCAGTCCGCCAAGGATCCCGATCGGCGCCAATATCGCAACCACGCGCCAATCGACAAACTGCAGCGAACCGAACAACTGCGACATCACGTCGGCGCCACGACCGGAGTCACCGGCTCGTTGCGCCAGCGTTACCATCAGCGGAACAAACGACCAGAGAAACGTACCAACAACCACACCAGCAAGAAGGAAGCTGTGTACCGCAATGCGCCCGCCAACCGAGGCAAAGCGGTAGACCAACATCATGGCCGCGATTCCCGCTGCAAACGCAGCAACGGGCTGCGCAAGGCCCGCGAACAGCCCCGTACCACCGAGCAGAATAACGACCATGGAACCGACTGCGCTGCCCGAAGAGACACCTACCATGTACGGATCAGCGAGCGGGTTCCGCAGTAAGCTCTGAAACGCAACTCCAGCCATGGCCAGCAGCGCTCCGACCAGGGCGCCGCCCAGAGCACGCGGCATTCGCAACTGCCAAACGATGGCGTCCGCCGCAGCCGTGCTGCCGTGCAGCCGTGGCACAGCCGCACCGACGAAAGGCAGGTGACGCGCAACGGTTTGAAGCACCACTACCGGTGTAATCAACCTCGCAGCGGCAGGATCGCCCATGCCGACATCCAGTAGGACGGATGTACCGAGAAGCACGCATGCTCCGGCGCCAAGCCAGTACCATCGGAACCGGCGGCTGCCACGCAGGTCAGTCGGGTATTCTTCTCCGTCTCTAGCGCTTGGGAACGACATTCGGCGACCCTGCAAACGCGCGAGTGTTAAACAGACGCGGATGAAGATACTCGGCGAGCTGCAATGCGGCACGCGCCAGGCGGGGTCCCGGTCGCTCGAGCGTTTCCGGATCGGATGGCGCAAAGAACCTTTTAAATCGAATCGCCGGCACGACGTTCCAGCCCGGCAGTCGCATTAGGCTTGCCTGCAGATCGGGCGAGCAGATGATGTCATCCGGTCGAGCCGCGATAACCTCCTCTGAGGAGATGATGCCGCCACTCGCGGCGGAGTGCGCGATGTTGGCGCCTCCGGCAATTCGTACGACGTCGTCAATGAACGATCCGGACCCGGTTGTGTAAACCGGGTTGGCTCCATAAGCGATAAGCACCTTAGGATGTGACTTTGCCCGAGCTGTACGGTCTGAAAGACGCTTGAATGCCCCGCGCATGCTCGCAACAATCGCCCCAGCTTTGGCGGATGCACCGCAGGCGGTACCGATCATCTGAATGGCGCGATAAACGCCGCGGATCGTTCGTGGATTCACGACCAATGTGGGGATGTCAAGCCTGCGCAAAGCGGTTATGGTAGGGCCGTTGATACTCTGCACGGCAACCACAAGGTCGGCGTTGCGCGCCAAAACCGCCTCTTCTCGAATTGGGTAACCGCCAACTTTGGGTACCTGACGCGCCGCCGCCGGATAGTCACATGCCGTCGTATCGCCTACCACACTGCGGCCAACCCCCAGGTCAAACAGAATCTCGGTATTGCTCGGCGCCAGCGATACAATGCGGGCCGGCTTGGCGCTCAGCGTTATGCGTGCGCCGGTGTCATCAACAATCGTACGTGGCCACACTCCGTGCGCCACAGAAATGGACGAAACGGCGTGACGCCCTCCGGCGCATCCGCTGCACAGCATAGGTAGCATCACAGCGGCTGTTACAAGCGTGAGAGGTCGTACAAAGCTCCTGAGGAAGCGCAGGGTAACGGTATTGAAAGTGGTAACTCCATCGACCAAAGTCGGCCAGTTCAAACCGCGGGTGCGGTGGTGCGCAGCGCCAATGCGCGCAGCTGTTCAACCTCGCCGCGCGTCATTTCGCGCCACCGACCGCGTGGTAGACGTCCCAGCTTCAGTGGGCCAATTGCAACACGACACAGCGCGGTCACCGGGTGTCCAACGGCCTCAAGCATCCGCCGCACCTGACGGTTACGGCCTTCAAACACCGTAATCTCCAATGCGTCAGCGTCCGGCACGGTCAGCGCCGGCAATCGGCGCACATGGCTCGGTTGCGTTTTACCGTCCTCCAAATCGACGCCGGAACGCAAAACGTCCAGCGTTTCAGGTTGCAATATGCCCTTGACGCGTGCCCGATAAACACGGGGAACGTGGTGGCGTGGATGCATCATGAGATTTGCGAACGCGCCGTCGTTCGTTAAGAGTAACAGTCCACTGGTTTCTCGATCCAGCCGCCCAACCGGGTAGAGTCGACCCATATCCGACGGCGCGAGGTCCAACACGGTCTTTGATGCATAACGGTCGCTGGTGGTACTGGTAACGCCGGTAGGCTTATGCAGAACCAGGTACCGATGTAGCTCACTTAACAGGGATACGGATTTACCATCCAGTGTAATCCTGTCGCGCGTGGGATCCACTTTCACGCCTAACTCCAGACGGTTGTTACCGTTTACCGCTACCCGCCCGCTGGCGATCAGCAGTTCGCTGGCCCGTAGTGACGCCACTCCGGCGCGCGCGAGAAGCTTGTGAAGACGTTCTGGTTCTGCGCTTGACCGGGGCATTGCGTAAGGATACCAGAAGCAGGAGCAGCAGGATGGAACAGATCCAAAAGCCACCGAATGCCGCCGTATTCTGGCGCGCTGCCGCGTGCGGCACGGGACGTTCTACCACCAGCGGAGTACTACACACAGGCTGACCGTCGAGCAGTACGGTATCTTCACCGGCAATACCATGCATCGCCACCGGCGCCTGAAGCGCATGGATACTGCTCTGGACACGTACACGCGGGGTCGTTCCGCGCAGCACGTCGTAGTGGAGGTCGGCCAGCGTCTCAACCGACACGTGTGAGACGGTGCCGCCCGATACATGACATCGCCCAACCATGGTGCCGGCCCTTTCCGCGATCTTTGGCGTAAAGGCGCCGAAACCGTAGTTCATGAGCTCAGTCGTCTCGTTCAGATAGTTGGGGCTGTGGAGGACCACGGAGATGAGATGCAGTCCGTCGCGAACGGCGGAACCTACGAAGCAGTGCCCAGCCGGTACGGTCCAGCCGGTCTTTACGCCGTCGGCGCCGGGATAATCTGCGAGGAAGTGGTCATGCGTGCGAATTGCCTCATCCTTCACATCGATCGATCGCTGAATGTCGATGAGCCTTGTCCGGAATACGGCGGCCAGGCGGGGATCGGTAAGCGCCACACGGGCGAGGGTCGCCAGATCGCGCGCCGATGTAAAGTGCCCTGGCGCGGTTAGCCCATGGCAATTGGCATAGTGAGTATTCGTCAAGCCCAGTGCGCGGGCGCGCTTGTTCATCAGCTGTACAAAAGCAGCCTCGCTGCCTGAGGTTGCCTCTGCTGCCGCCACACATCCGTCGTTTGCCGAGCGCAAGATCATGGCATAGAGCAGATCATGCGCGGTCAGGCGCTCGCCGGTCTTCAGGTGGAGGGAGCTTTCGCCCACGGAGGCGGCATATTTGCTTACCGTGATCAACTGCTCCGGTGGCACGCGCTCGCAAAACAACATGGCTGTCATAATCTTGGTGGTACTGGCCATCGGAAGACGGTCATCGGCGTTGTGCGCGTAGAGCACCTGCCCGGTGTCACCGTCAACAAGAATGGCGCTCGTGGCTTGAATAACCGGGACAACAGGTAGGCGCGTTTGTCTCAGCGCCAGGGCGGGCGACGCCAAACTTAATCCAGCCAGCGCGCACCCCATAAGTCGTACGAAGAAGGTCAGTGCGCTCCGGGCCCTACCGCGCGTGGCGCCGCTCAACCTCTCGGAAAAAAGCACCTTTTTTGTCGCGCGAATCGAGTATAATGACCCGGTCAAGGCTGTCGCCGCGATATATCGATTTGTGCGGCCTGGGAATGGGAGATGCTCTTTGGCACAGGTTATTGTTAAGCCGGGTGAAGGTATTGACATGGTTTTGCGCCGCTTCAAGAAGCAGACGATGGAGAGCGGCATTTTGAAAGAAGCCCGTGCGCACGAGCGCTACGAGAAGCCGAGTGAGCGGCGCCGACGCGAAGAGGCCGCTCGACAGCGCAAGTTGGCCAAGGCACGACGCATCGAGAACCGCGACGTTCGCTAGTTCCGGTTGAGGGCGGACGTCCGGCACTGCATCGCCCGCTGGCCGATCTGCCTCATCTAGGGTGGTGGTTGAGTTGGCGGCGTTTTACCACTGCCGGAACCGGTACCACCGGCCTGCGTTCCAGAGTTACCGCCTTGCGTGCCGGATCCTCCGTCCGGCGAACCGCCGTGACCGCTGCCCGCTCCACCCGCCGCGGTCCCGCCCAAAGCGCCGCCGCCGGACGGAGCGCTTGGCACCGGTGAAGTCGATGGGCTCATCGGCGGTGCGGCTCCGGGCGGCAGGACCGCCGGTTCATCCACACTCACCGGCGGAGTGAGTTCGGAACTTCCGCCAGTAACCGCAGCTGCCGAGCGCCGTCGCCAGGGCCGACTTGCGATCGTCCGTCTACGCACGCCCGTGTACCGCACCATGCGCATGTCGGGTACATCCACGTTCACGGGCGCGTCTGGATTGTTGTTAAAGAACACGCGCCGTATCATCGCCTCACTTTGCGGGACTTGCGTATAGACGTAACTCGGGCCTTCGGTGGAGGGCAGCGTGTCGAATTCAACCGAGGTATGTGGCACCTGCCGAGCAAAGTTGACCAGCGTTAGCAACTGGTCGTCGGTCATATCCGTTTGAATGTTGTTGGTCACGGCGTCCAAAACATCGGGCAGTGAGGCCCAGATCGCCGGGTCCTTCGCCTTCTGCCGCATCGCGGCGAGAAACTCATGCTGGCGGTCCAGCCGCATCAGGTCGCTGTCTGAGTGGCGGATGCGTACGAAACCCATCGCCTGGTAACCATTCAGATGCTGGAACCCGGGCGATAGGTGCACGTGCAGGTTCGCCCAGTTGTCATCGTAATTTAGAGGTTTGTTCACCAGCAGCGATACGCCGCCCATCGAGTTGACGATCTTCTGGAAGCCCTCAAAGCTCATGCTGATGTACCGGTCGGTACTGATGCCGAATACGCGCTGTACAGTCGCTTCTGTCAGCTGAGGACCGCCGAATGCATGAGCGGCATTGATCTTGCAGATACCATGTCCCGGTATCTCGACGGCTGTGTCGCGAGGGATGCTGACCACCGTGATGGTGTTGTTGAGGAAATCCACGTGGGCGATCATCAGCGCATCCGTACGTGCCGGGGAATTCAGGATAGGTACGGGAACGCCGTTCTCGTAATCGTGGTCACAACCCATCAGGGCAATGTTCACCGCCGTCTGGCCAGGGAAAAAGTTGTCTGGCGTGTAGTTCGCCCCTACGCCATGCAAGAGTGAGGTTACCGGATGGCTGAGGCCCGTAAGAACGACGTTGCGAAATATGCGGTTCCGCCACATTCGGCCGGCAAATGCCCCAACTCCTGCAATCAGCACAAGGGACGTAACGGCCGTCATGCGACGTACAAGCACCCAGCCTCTGCGCGGCGCCTTCCGAGCGGCAGGCGCATTGCCGGCTTGTGCAGCCTTTGCCCGCCGGGCTCGCACCTGTGCGTCGGTCAGCCGTCGCGCCCCAACGCCCTTTGTGGAACCACCCGTTTCGTTGTCAGACAAATCACGTTCCTCACCGGGATCCGCGGAGATAAACGCGGATTACCACCGAATCGTCACCACAGGATAATATACTACCCGCGCCGCGCGTCTGGCGCACTCAGCATATGCCCACGTGCCGTCTGCCTTACATCGGCCCGCCGGCGGATCGATAAAACGATGTTGATCACAACAGCAGCCCTGCTTCTTTCGCTAACGAATGCGTCCAGCGCAGCTCCGCCAAACCCATGGCCGCCGCGCCGATTTTCCATCTCGGCCTGGTGCGCGCCACCAGTTGCCTATACCAACCTCACGACATACCAGGCTATGGAGCATGCCGGGCTCACACTGGTAATGCCACCGCTTGGCCAAGCTCCTACCGTGACAGAAAACCTGCACATTCTGGATCTCTGCCGAGCGTGCCACATGCAAGCCATCATCGCCGACGCGCGAATGCCTGCCGGCATGTCTTCAGCCGGCGCGACGGCAGCCGTAGCGAGTATCGCAAAGGATTACGCGCATCAGCCCGCGCTCCTCGGTTACTTCCTGGCCGACGAACCCGGCGCAGACGCTTTTGCCAACGAAGGATCGGTGATTGCGGCGTTTCGTAGAGCGGATCCTTCACACATTGTGTACGTCAATCTCTTTCCAAACTACGCCACCACTAATCTGCAACGGCCACAGAGTCAACTGCAGACTAACACGTACCACGGTTACGTCACGAAGTTCGCAGCGGAGGCGCGTCCGTGGTTGATCTCGTGGGACTACTATACGCTGCTCATCTCGCACGATCGGAACGGCTTCTTTTCAAACCTTGCCGAATGCCGGACGGATGCCGCCGCCGCCGGTTTGCCATTCTGGCAGATTGTACTCTCTACCCAGATATTGAGTTATCGGTCTCCCACGCTAGCGGAGTTACGGTTCCAGGCACTGCAAACGCTGGCATACGGCGCGCACGGGCTCCTCTGGTTCACCTGGTGGCCGCCGGATTCCCAGGGCCTCAAGAGCAGCCACGACGTGGTGGACGCAACCGGAAAGCCGGCAGCGCTCTTCGGCGACATCTCGACCGTGGATGCCGAGACGTCAGAAATCGCGCGATGGCTTTATACTGCTCTGTCGCTCCAGGTCTATCAGACCGGCGATATCCCGGCCGGCGGCAATCCGCAACCACCGGATGCGATGGCATTCACAACTTCAAAAACCAACTGGACAATCGGAGTATTTCGTGGTGGTGATGGGTTTGTGTATGTGCTCGCAGCAAATCGCGACTATACAGCCCCAGCCACCATGGATCTGTCTCTGGAATCCAACGGTGACCCGGTTCAGATGCTGGATCTGCACAACGATCGATGGGTTTCCGCTGCCGGAAAGCCCGATGATAACAACAACATGGTTGTGCCGATAACGGCTGGTCCGGGCGACGCGGTACTGCTTCGGTGGCAATAACCGCGACGTACTATCGAGCCATATTCCGCAAGACAAACCAGAGGTTCGCCGGACGTTCGGCCATGCGGCGCATAAAGTACGGGTACCAGTGAGTGCCGAATGGCACGTAGACGCGCATGCGATATCCTTCGGCAACCAGTGCAGTCTGCAGATCACGCCGAATGCCATAGAGCATCTGGAATTCGTATGCCTCCGGCTTGATGCTATGCTCGGCGGCGTAGCGTTGAACCCCGGCGATCATCGCCGGATCATGCGTGGCGAATCCGTGGTACAAGCCGGAATCGAGTAGCATGCCGGCCAGACGAAGATAATTCGCGTCAACTTCGTGTTTGTGCCGAAAGGCAACAGTAGCTTGCTCCTTGTAGGCGCCTTTGCACAAGCGTACCCGCACACCGGCCTTGAGCAGGGCTTTGACATCCTCCTCGCTTCGGTAAAGATACGCTTGAATCACCACGCCCACATTGTGCTGCGCCGGTGTACCATTCCACATCGCCATGCACGTATCGAGGGTGCGCTGCGTGTGGGAGCTGTCCTCCATGTCGATTCTTACAAAACCGTCGGAACCTGCAGCCGTGAGGATCCGACCGAGGGTTGCGCGGCACAACTGTTCATCAAAATCGAGGCCGAGCGCCGTCAGCTTCACCGAGATATTCGCGTCCAATTGCTCGCGGCGAATGTGCTGCAGCATCTGAAGGGCTACGCACTCCGCCGCCTCAACCTCGCCGGCATCGGCTACACTTTCGCCTAGAAAATCGAGCGACACCGCAATCTTCTGTGCGTTCAGCTGTCGGATCGGCTCAGTAGCTTCCTCAAGCGAGTCGCCCGCCACGAAACGCCGGGCAAGGCGCCTGGAAAGCCTGTTGTTCCGTGCGTACACTTCCAACCAGTGCGAGCCGGCAAGCTGAAGCAAAAGCGTGCGTACGACCAACGGAGTGTGCTCCCGAGCGTTGATTGGCAGGTGCGTGCCCGTGCGGGGCCGAGTCCAGTTATATCATAGACTCTGGGCATGGCGATTTGCGCCCGTATGCCGGTCCGCTGGCGTAACGCAGCTCGATATACCATTCTAAATCGACTACGGAGATGGCATGCAGAGTTTCTACGATTTGGATACGCCTGCGCTCATTGTTGATTGTGATCGGCTTGAGCGAAATATCACACGAATGTCACGAAGGGCAGAGGCAGGCGGAAAGCGGCTCATGCCGCACGCCAAAACCCACAAGTGCCCTGAAATCGCTCGACTACAACTCGCCGCAGGGGCGGCGGGTCTGACTTTGGCGAAGGTTTCAGAAGCCGAAGTCATGGCCGATCTGGGAGTGAACCTCTTCATTGCGAACCAACTGGTTGGTCCGCACAAATTGGAGAGGCTGACCAGTGTGCTGCGCCGCGTGCCGGTTCGCATTGCCATTGATGGAACCGATACTCTTCCCGCGCTGGCCGCCGCCGCTGCGGCCGCCGGCACTCAGATTGAGCTTTCGATAGAAGCGGATACCGGTCTCGGACGGGCTGGCGTACGCAGCGAAGGCGAAGCTGTAGAGTTGGCGCGTGAAATCAGCGCACGACCCGGGCTTCATCTCCACTCCATCTTTACGTACGAGGGTCACGTGATGCGCCTTGCCGAGGAACATGCGCGCGCCGCTGCAGCCGCAGCCGTCGCGAAGCAACTGCGCCATCTGGCCGAGGCTTTGGCTGCTGCCGGCACGCCCGTCGAGCATGTCAGTGTGGGTTCTACACCGGCGTCGCAATACATGGCCGGCGAGCCCGGAATCACCGAAATGCGCTGTGGAGTCTATGTATTCAACGACCGGATGGAGATGCGTCTAGGCGTGCCCGAGGAGGATTGCGCACTTTCCGTCCTTACTACGGTGATAAGCGTCCGGACCGACGGCCGGATAATCGTGGACGCAGGAACAAAATCCCTGGCCGGAGACTGCCCATTCGAGGATCGAACCTACGGATCAGTCATCGGATGGCCGAGCCTAAAGTTTGCGGCGGCCAGTGAGGAGCACGGACACCTTCAGCTGCAGGAGGGTAGGGCGCCGCGCGTCGGCGAGAAGCTGCGGATCATTCCCAACCACGCGTGCACATGTATCAACATGCATAACCAGATGACGGCGGTACGCAATGAGGCCATTGAGGCGGTATGGCCCATCGCTACGCGCGGCTGTGTCCAGTAACCGGCGAAACCATCATTTCCCAGCCAGAATTCGCTCGTCGCCCTGCCGTTGAGTGAATCCGATCTCGTCCAGGTATTCGAGCGCCTGAAGCGCGAACTTTCGGTTCGTGGCAAATCGGTCGCGGAACCGCCCGACTGTCACAGAGCCGTTCCGGAGCACCTCGTCACGTACAGCCACTTTGATTGTGTCGAGGGTTTCCGTCAGATAGTACAAACCGTCGCCGATGGGCGCAAAGCGACCCAGTGATACCCCGGCTGCCACCAGCGCCTGAACTGCATCCCGATGCGCCTTGACGTTGGCCGCCACCTCGTCCATTGCAGGCGTTACAACGCCGGAATCGCGATAGATCGCTTCGATTCGCTGCAGGAGCTCGGTCTGCCGCTCGCTCAGCACGAGCCGAAATCCGGCAATACGGACCAGCGGTCCGTCCGTTTCCAAAACGCCCGCACTGCTCCAAAAGGCGATCAGCGCCGCAAAAAGCTTGCTTTCGACGCGTCGAGACAGGGCTGCTCGAAACTCCTCGCGCTGGGCGCCGGCCCGGAGCGGGTTGGTTCGATGGTACTCACCCAGCCACGCCACTGCACGGGCGGTCAGACGATCGGACTGCTTCGTGTGCGCAATACCCCAGTTCGCCAGCGCGAGGGCATCGCCGCGCTCGAACAGGGTCTGCTCCATCGCCACTGCGTCGGTTGCGGAAAGGCCCATTCGTGATGCAAACTCTGCATGCGAAAGGCCGAATTCCTCCTGGCTCAAGAGTGCGGCGCCCATCGCCGCGCCAGGCGCCTCCTCGCGCGCCTGAAGTGCTTCCAGCTGACGCCGGACGGAAAGTCGATTGGCTTTTGGCTGCGGGTCGGCCACTCGACCACCTGCAAGGGTCGCGCTCGGCGAACCCGCACGGATGATTACAAGATCGCCGCGCAAACAGGCGAGCGCACGATCACTGCGGAATCGTGCAAAAACCGGCCCAATTGGCGCCATCGCATTGCCGACCCGCAATCTTCCCAGGCTTTCGGCGGCGCCGGTATGGAGTCGCACGCGCATTCCGTCACGCAGTCGGTGTCGCTGCGACGGCAGCCAGCGGAGTACCAGGTCGAGTTGCCGCGCGGCCGGGATCGCTCCCGGCACGCACAACTGAAAGCCGCGCTCCACCGCGGATGGATCGATGCCGGCCAGATTGACGGCCGTTCGTGTACCAGCCTCCGCGACGTTCACCTTCGAGCCATGCACCTGGATGCCACGAATCCTGGCCGTGAATCCGCGCGGTGCGATCTCCACGGTATCGCCGGCGCGAAGCAACCCGGATGCCAGGGTTCCCGTCACCACGGTACCAAATCCCGCCATCGTAAACACGCGGTCCACCGGCAGCCGCGGCCCCAGTCGTAAATCCCGTTCAGCCGCACGGCTTGCCGCCGCCATCAACTGCTGTCGCAGCTGCTCCAGGCCGCGACCGGTACGCACCGAGACGCGTACGATCGGTGCGCCGGAAAGTCTCGTTTCGGCGATATGCAGCCGAATATCGGCTTCTACCTCATCGGCCCACTCCTCCTCAACCAGATCGGCTTTGGTTATCGCCACAACGCCGTTAGAAATCTCCAGGAGGTCGAGGATCTCCAGATGCTCAGCTGTCTGTGGCATTACGCTCTCATCTGCGGCAACCACCAACAGGGCTACGTCGATTCCCGTGGCGCCAGCCAGCATATTTCGGATGAAGCGTTCATGTCCGGGTACATCCACAACACCCGCGATTTGACCGTTCGGCAGCTTGAGCGCAGCGAATCCGATATCGATCGTCATCCCGCGCTCGCGCTCTTCCGGCAGTCGGTCCGGATGAAGGCCCGTAAGCGCCTCTATGAGGCTGCTCTTGCCGTGGTCAACGTGGCCAGCGGTACCGATAATAATGTGCTTCACAGATCGTGCCCAGGCACTGTCAATCCTGCGATTTGATGGGCGCAAACTCTGCGAGCGAGGCGTACGGTCCTTCAATCAGCCGGGCAGCTCGGTCATCGGCGCGCGCCCAAACCCACCCGCGTCGTCCAGACTCGAACCCCGAGAACGATGCACACGAGCCGACGTCACCATCTTTCCGCACAGCAATGACGGCCGCGCCATAGTCACCGTGGCGCTCGGGTGGGCGTTTCCGCAGCAGATAACGGATCGCGGCAACACAAGCCTCTTCGGCGCCCATGCCAAGTTCCATCAGGTGTACCACGCGGTACGAGAGGCACACCTTCATGATCTCATCACCGTGACCGGTTGCCGCGGCGGCGCCAACCTCGTTATCTGCGTAGAGTCCGGAACCAATGATCGGCGAGTCACCGACGCGGCCCGGTACCTTCCAGGCCATACCGCTCGTGGTGCAGCCGGCGCCGATGTTGCCGTCGGAATCCCGTGCAACCAAACCGATCGTGTCGTGGGTATCGCTGGGACGGCGAGGTGGTTCTGATGCCGGCTCGTCGAAGTGCGCTACTTGCGGCGCCAATCTCTGCTCCAGCCACTCTGCATAGCGGGCGCGCGAGTTCTCCGTCTGCAGGTCGCCTTCGCGCGCGCCGTTTTGAATGGCAAACCTCCTCGCATTGTGACCAACCAGCATGGTGTGCGGGGTGCGGCGGCCAATCATTCGCGCTACCGAAATTGGGCGGACAATTCCCGTCAGAGAGGCAACGGCGCCGGCTTCATGTTCAGGACCGCCCATGATAGCAGCATCCAGCTCGATGACGCCTTCCGCGTTCGGCATGCCACCGGTCCCAACGGAGGTGACCGACACATCATCCTCCGTCACGTTAGCTGCGCGCTCAATTGCCTCCAGTACCGATGCGCCGCGGCTCAACTCTTCGTATCCGCGCTGCGCCGCGAGCAGCCCAAAGGGCCAGGTGGCAAGAAAAATCGGTTGATGCGTCATTCGACTGCGGCTCCAAACTTCTTCATGCTTTCCCGTCGAAGCAGCTGCTGCCGATACATCTCTCGGAAGATTGTAAACCGAGCGTCATGATACGCGGCAGTCGCTGGATTCGGCCGGATTATTTCGCCGGCGGACGCCATACCCTGCATCGCCTCTACCAGTGTCGAATACGCGCCGCTAGCTACCGCGCCAAGCATGGCGCTGCCAAGTAGCACCGCCTCGGATTCACGCGGCAAGATCAGGTTAAGGCCCGTTGCATCGGCATGCTCACGCAGCCACAGCGGATTACGGGTGCCGCCACCGGTTACGTAGAGCGTGTTGATGTGGTAACCGGCTTCGTTCAGCGCGCGCACAATATCCCGAGACCCGTACGCCACGGCCTGCACTGTGGCGTAGTACTGCACCGCTTGTGTACTTATCGAAGTATCCAGCGAAATGCCATCGAAAACCGCGCGAGCATGCGGGTCGGCATGGGGCGACCGGTTGCCGATAAAATAGGGTAGCACGTGAAAGTCGCGCGTGACGAACGCGGGAATCGCCAGCGACTCGGCCGCAGCGAGCCTTGCCACCTCGTTGTTGAGCAGTTCGTAGACGGTTGATCCAGTGTTCTCCGCCTCGGCGCGCAGACGCGCGGCGTTTGGATGGGCGTCGATTGCATAATCGATCCCGCTGCCACCGGAGCTTTGCCCGCCCTCCGTCAACCACATATCGGGAACCATCGCGCCGTAATACGGCCCCCACAATCCGGGAATAAAGCGCCGCTCAGTTGATACGGCCATGTGGCAGTTGCTCGTGCCGCCAATCAGGGCCATCGCCGTCTCGAATGGCTTCTCCGAGGAATCTACGGACTGCCGTGCAGCACCAAGCACTCCCAGCCCACCAGCATGTGCGTCAATCATGCCGGTGCCCACAACGCAGGTTGTGCTCAGGCCGGTCTCGTGGGCCGCTTCCGGAGTCAAACCACCCAGCGGCGATCCCATGGAGCGCACATCGACCGACACCTTACGCTCCCGGAATGCGTCGTCGATACCAATGGCCGCCAGATAGGCCGGATCGAACCGGTGCTCATGTGCCAGCCACGTCCATTTGCAGGTCAATGTACAGACACTGGCCGCAAAAACCCCACTTGCCTTCCATGCCAGGAAATCGGCCAGGTCCATAAAGCGGCCTGCGGCTCGCCATGTCGACGGATGGTTACGCTTCAGCCAAAGCAGCTTCGGCGTCTCCATCTCGGGCGACATTCGGTCACCTACAAACTTGAGTACATCGTAGCCGCCCTCGGTGATCTCATCCGCCTCGCGCAGCGCACGGTGGTCCATCCAAACAATTACGTTACGCTCCGCGTCACCTGCCGGGTGAACGGAGAGCGGCTCGCCATTACGATCCAGCACCACAAGCGAGCAGGTCGCGTCAAAGCCGATGCCAGCCACAAGTCGCGGCTCAATGCCGGAGTCGGAAAGGCACCGGCGCGTTACGGCACATACGGCACGCCAAATGTCGTTGGAGGACTGCTCTACATGATCCGGCTCCGGATACCAGAGCTGAATCGGGTGTGCAGCCGTAGCGACCCGCTGCCCGTCCAGCCGGAACAAGCCGGCCCGGACGCTGGCAGTGCCTGCATCCACGCCGATCACAAAGCGTTCCGTATCGCTAGGCAAGTGCAATCTCCCCATGAAACGCCACGGCGGCCGGACCTGTCATCACGACGCGACTATCGCCCAACCACTCCACCGAGAGGTCGCCACCGGGCAGATGTACGGTAACGTGGCGTGCCGTTAGCCGATTGAGGACGCTGGCGACTACGGCGGCGCACGCTCCGGTCCCACATGCCAGCGTCTCACCGGCGCCACGTTCCCACGTGCGAACCTTGATCTCGTTTCGTCCGAGTACCTGAACAAACTGAACGTTCGTTCGGCTCGGAAACAGCCGGTGACTCTCGATTAGCGGACCGAGACGACTTACCGCAGCTGCACCGGCGTCGGCAACGAAAAGCACAGCGTGAGGGTTGCCCATCGACACCGCTGTGATCTCCACCTTCTTGCCATCTACGTTGATCGTCTGACCAACGACGGGGCCGTCACCATCGACCCGCATTGGAATAAGCTTCGGCTTTAGTACCGGCTCACCCATATCCACACGGACGCTGACAAATGCGCCATTTCGGACATCCAGGCGAAGGTTCTTCACGCCGGCCAGCGTCTCCACCGTTAATTGACGGCCGTTAGTCAGGCCCGCATCGTACACCCAGCGTGCGAAGCACCGGATTCCGTTGCCGCACATCTCCGCCTCGGTGCCATCGGGGTTGAACATGCGCATGCGGAAGTCCGCGCTTCTGGACGGCAGTACGAGGATGAGGCCGTCGCCGCCGATGCCGAAGCGCCGATCGTTCAGGGCAATGCTCCAGCCCGGTAAGCGCTCTTCGGACAGGGCGTCGTGGAGGCAATTGATTACGACAAAGTCGTTGCCAATACCGTGCATCTTGGTAAATGGCAAGGTCGCAAGCTGAGCCATTTACACAGTCGCCTCGGCGCTGACGGACTCGTCTTCGGCCACCTCCGAAACTTCACCGTCGGACTCAACCACCTGACGCGCTCTATCGCCGGAATGCTCGCTCCGTGGTTCACGATGAGCATCCTGATGGAAGTTTGGCACAGGCCGGCTGGGCACAATCGAGGTTACTGCGTGCTTGTACACAAGCTGGGTCGGCTTGCCGCCGGAATCGAGCAGGATCGTAAACGCATCGAATCCGCGCACGTATCCCCGCAACTGCACACTGCCGATCAGGTAGATCGTCACGCCGATATTCTCTTTGCGCACTTGATTCAGGAATATGTCCTGAAGGTTCAATTGCATTTTGTTCATAACGAAATTCCCCCATATAAAGGATTTGGGAAAGAAAGCCCGGCACTGCAGCTCAGGCCGGAATTTGGTATGAGGAGGTTACGGCCGCGCCTTCGCTGTTATCCGTACCATCCACGCTATCCGTGCGCTCGACGCGGCGCACTATCTCATCGGCAATGTCAGCGGCCGACCTGCCATCTGCGGTTATCCATATCAGCTCCGGTTCGGCCCGCAACCAGGTTAGTTGGCGGCGAGCATAGCGTCGCGTATTTCGCGTTATGGTTTCGGCAAGCGCACTCTCCGCGATTAAACCCTCCTTTACCTGAAGTATCTCCCGATAGCCGAGCGACCGAAACCCGGCGGCGCTGGCATGAACACCGGAGGCCAAAAGCAGATCTATCTCCGCCACGAGGCCACGAGCCAACATCGCTTCAACCCGGTCCTGGATTCTGCGGTAGAGGCATTCACGATCCAGATCCAGTCCAAATACTACCCATTTCGTTCGCGGACCGCCGCCGGGCGCGAACTGCCGCATGGAAAGTGGTACTCCCGTGGCCCGAAATACCTCCAATGCCCTCTCTACGCGCACGCGATTGTTCGGGTGTACCGTGCGCGCGGTATCTGGATCCACCCGTTCGAGTTCCTGATACAGATCCGCCGCACCGCGCTGTTGCATTTCATGATGCAATGCGGCTCGGATTTCTGGGACTGCGGGCAAGCTGCCAAGGCTCCATCCACGGACCAGCGCGCGGATGTAGAGACCCGTGCCTCCACAGACGATTACGCGGCGAGCTCGTCTGCGAATCGCATCCACTGCACATTCTGCGGCTTCTTTCCACCTTGCCGCATTGAATGCTTCGTCCGGGTCGGCGCAATCCACGAGGTGAAATCGGACTTTCCGCTGCTCATCCGGCGTCGGCTTGGCTGTACCGATGTCAAACTTCCGGTATACCTGCGAGGAGTCGGCATTGATGACCTCGCCGCTCAGTCGCTGCGCCAACTCCACGGCGACTGCGGTTTTGCCGCTCGCCGTTGGCCCCGTAACGACAATGCTCGCCGGAATACCGCTGCAGGTCACAGTGCACCTATGCAGCAGTCTCTAATGATCACCGCAATCCGTGACATGAGCTACCCACCTGTTGCGTCACCCAATAGCTCGCCGGGCGCCACAACATGGATGCGCCCAGCGTATTCCGCAGGTACCAGCTCCTTCATCGCTGCGGGCGTACCTGTGAGCGTTGGAAAAGTGCCGTAGTGGAACGGCAAGACGTGCGGGTAACCCAATAGACGCATCGCGTGGGCGGCCTGGCGTGGTCCCATCGTGTAGTAGCCGCCGATCGGCAAAAGCGCCAGATGTGGTGCGTACAGCTCACGGATGAGCGCCATATCACCGAACACGCCGGTATCGCCTGCCGCATATACGACCAGGCCATCGCTGAATTCAATCACAAAGCCAACCGGGTCTCCGCCGGATACCAGCGTGCCGTCCGGCTCCGTAAAGCTGCTTGTATGGACCGCCTGGACAAAGGAGACTTTGGCGCCACATACCGGCACCTCACCATCGATGTTTGCGCCTTCCAGGTTGGTTACGCCGTGCGACGATAGCCAGCCGGCGACCTCTATCACGCCCAGGGCATGGCACTCCGGATTGGACTGCAGCAAGCGGACGGCGTCGCCAACATGGTCGGAGTGAAGATGAGTAATCAACATCGCATCCAAAGGGCCGGGATCGGTGCGGTACGCCTCCGGACACTGCGGGTTGTCCGTCAGGAATGGATCCAACATGATGCGCTTGCCGGCCGGCGTTTCAAACAGAAACGTTGCATGTCCTAAAAACCGCAAACTGGTAGCAAATCCCAGGCTCAAAATAACACCTCCGGATGACGATGGGGTCGGGCGCCAACGGCTTTACGCCCTATCTATGGTACCGCGCCACAAGCCCAGTGGGAAACGCGCGTGCGGGTAGAATGGTTGCGTCACGCCGCAGAAAGCGAACTTGCGCTTCGAGGAGATTGGAATGCCGGAGATCTTTGAAGGCAAAACTGTTTTGATCACGGGCGTACAGAACCGATGGAGCATCGCGTGGCATGCTGCATGCGCTCTTCACTCGGAAGGCGCCAGGCTTCTGTTTTCGGTGCTCGGCGAGAAGGCTGCCAGCAATCTGGGAAAACTGCTCGATGAGCACCAGATTGTCGCACGGGTTTATGAGTGCGATGCGGCGGATGAACAGCAATGCCAGAGCATGTTCCGGCACGTTCGAGCCGACGCAAACGGCAGACTGGATGGCGTGGTCCACAGCATTGCTTACGCGAACCGAGACGAACTGAACGGTGAGTTCGTCGCAACATCGCCTGAAGGCTTCGCGATTGCACTTGACCGAAGCGCATACACGCTGGTGCGCCTTGCGCGCGGAGCTCGACCACTGATGCAGGAACACGGTGGCGCCATCGTGGCGCTCACGTATCTCGGCGCTGTACGGGCGGTGCCGAACTACAACGTGATGGGCGTGGCAAAGGCGACCCTGGAGGCGTGTGCGCGGTACCTGGCGGCAGACCTGGGCCCGGAACAGATTCGCGTCAATTCGGTATCCGCCGGACCGATCAAGACGGCTGCAGCCTCTGCTATCGCCGGCTTCGATACGATGATTAAGAACGTTGCCGGCGCATCGCCATTGCGCAGACCGGTGGCGCCCGAGGAGATCGCAAGCGCCGTGATGTTCCTCCTCTCTCCGTGGTCGTCTGGCATCACCGGCCAGGTGGTGTATACCGATTGCGGCTATTCGATCGTAGCGCACGCATGATGGCCTCGCCGGAGGCCCGGAGCCGATGAGTTCACCTTTCACGCGCCCGCCACGCACCCTGTTGGGGCCCGGGCCCAGTGCGATGTCGCCCGCAGTTCTGGGGTCGCTAGCGCGACCGCCGATCGGATACCTGGACCCGGAGCTATGGCCGCTCCTGGAGAGAATGCGAACACGACTGCGCGCGTGTTTCGGCACCAGCGCGGAGTTCACCATCCCATTGACCGGTACCGGAATGATAGGTATGGAGAGCGCCGTCGGAAACCTGGCTGGGCCCAGCACGCATGTGCTCGTTGGAGTTAATGGGTTCTTCGGAGACCGGATTGCCGGCATGTTCGCCCGTTATGGCGCCACGGTCGTACGATTCGAAGCCGAGTGGGGGATGCCGCTGGATGTTGCAGACGCAAAACGCGCGGCGGCCGATATGCCGAGGGTAGACGTCCTGGCGATAGTGCACGCCGAAACATCCACCGGCGTGCGGAACGACCTCGCACCGTTTGGCGCTTTCGCCCGCGAACACGACGCCATATTCCTGGCAGATGCCGTCACCTCACTGGGTGGGATGCCTGTTGCGATGGACACTGTCGCCGTCGATGTGTGCTATTCGGCCACGCAAAAGTGCCTCGGCGGTCCGTCCGGTTTGGCGCCGATTGCGGTGTCCGATAGGGCGCGCAATCGCGTATGCAGCAGCGCGTCGCCGTCATGGTATTCCGATTGGAACCTGCTTGCGCAGTACTTCGATGCGCCGCATACCTACCATCACACCGTGCCGATTTCCCTGTACTATGCGTTGGACGCCGCGCTCGGTGAGATAGAAGCAGAGACTCTGGAAGCACGTTTTGCCCGCCACGAAAATGCTGCAAACCTGCTTCTCTCGCTTTTGTCGCCGCTCGATATAGCGCCATTTGCACACGAGAGTGCGCGACTGCCGATGCTCACCACGGTGCGGGTTCCAGGCTGGGCGAGTGATGAAGCCGCCGTGCGGGGAACGCTGTTGAACGAGTTCGGAATTGAGATCGGCGGCGGGTTGGGGCACCTCAAGGGCAGGATCTGGCGTATTGGTACGATGGGAGCCTCCGCACAACCACAATTGATTGAGATGCTGGCAGCAGCACTTTACCAGTGCATGAGGCGCTCATCGGCTCGGCCCTCCTCTTCACGTCCGGACATGGCGAACTTATGACGAACCCTGCAACAGAGCCGAAGCCACGAGCCGGCGGTGGCGCGGCCGCGCGCATGTACTGGACGCGGGAACGCGGTACGGCTCGGCTGCTCGCTGTCTTCGTCGCCCTGATTGCCGTCTGGTACGTCTACGGTCAGATACGCGATCACATACTGCTCGAACATCGTTGGCCGGTGCTTCAGCCGGATGCCCAGGGCCTGACCGTGGTCGGTACGCTCGACTCGCAGTTCCACTTCGATCGCAACATCTTCAAGGTTGTTCTTGCCAACAAAGCGAGCCACGTAGAGCTGACCGACTTCGGCTGGCATACCGTGTTTGGTCAAGACACCGGTCTCTTTAGCGATACAGTCGGGAATACCATCAGCTCCGCCATCATGGTCGATGACGCTATGGGCTTCGCCATGCTGACTCCGTTTCTGCGCGCTACTATCCGGTCGCTGCTGGGCGATCCACACGCCTACGACGCGGTCACCGCCAGCACGCCGATAACCGTGGTCACCGGAGATAAGCGCGGCACGGTTCACACCACGCTTGGCGCGCTAATTCATAAGTTTGAGGCCGCGGCGCCGGCCGGTGATGCACCCGCGGAGGTCGACTCTGGCGGAGGTGGGGGCAGTGGTGGCCACCAGGTGAGCCACGGTGTCACGGTTCCCGGTTCCGTGCTCCTCGCGGCATGTCCGGTCGTCCTTACCGGCGCGCAGTTTACCCACGCCGATCTGGAGGAGCACGCTGCGAGCATTCTCGAAGGGCCCACGTATACGGTGCACCTCTATCTTACGCCGGAAGGCCGCTCACGCTTCTACCAGTGGTCACGCGTGCACGCAAATGAGGACCTTTGCTTCATCGTAAACGGCACCGTGGAAACGGCAGGGCGCGTGGCGCAGGCCCTGGATGTGAACGACTGGGAAATAGGGCCGATGACAGACGAAGATGCGGCACACGCCCTGACCAACTACGTCAACCGAAAGCACGGCTGACCCGGCGCACCTCATTCAGCCTGCGAGCCGCCGAATGGCATGCATCAACAGAGCCATAATAGTTGGCGCACTGTCTGCAGCGTACGCTGAAATCGACGCGTGATCCGGCGCCGCATTGCCCAGGCCGGCGGCCATGTTGGTCACTACAGTCAGCGAGGCGTAACGCAAGCCGGCCTCACGGCAGAGGATCGCCTCGGGCACACCCGTCATGCCTACAACGTCGGCTCCCCATGCGGCAAACATCCGCACCTCTGCCGGCGTCTCAAAGCGCGGGCCGTCGGTGCCCAGGTAGACGCCGTTATGATGCACCTCCAGCCCCAAATCATCTGCGGCCATCCAGATGGCTTGGCGAGCGGTCTCGCTATAGGCGTTGGTGAAATCCGTATGCTGCCAGCCGGCGCGATCGCGAAACATCGTCGTGGCGGGACCGTGCATAAAGCTGATAAAGTCGTGCGGTGTTACCAGAGAGCCTTC
This sequence comes from Armatimonadota bacterium, assembly GCA_028871815.1. Taxonomy (NCBI): domain Bacteria; kingdom Bacillati; phylum Armatimonadota; species Armatimonadota bacterium. Next base: position 137,268 of record JAGWMJ010000003.1, read on the forward strand.
CGTTATCGAGGGACGCAGCGAACCGGCGGCGTTAGTGGCCAATACTGTGCCCACCGCCAGCGATTCCAGCGCCTCTACGTGGGCGAAGTGGTCGATCTCATGGGGAGGAGCCTGGTGATCCTGTCCGTGTCGGGGCAGAAAGTAGAGATGATGCGGCTCCGTATAGTTATCGGCAAGGCTCCACAACGTGACTTCGCCGGAGCTGGTCCGCACGGAGACCGGCTCGGACCAGATTTCGCCACTCAGCGCGTCCAGACCCGTGCCGCCGACGATGGCGAAGTTGGGCCGATCTGTCATGCCGCAAGCAGAAAGCGCGGGTCGGAACTAAAGCCGACGGTGTCGTTGAAGTGAACAACCAGCCCGTTGGTGGCCCCGGCATTACCGTGAAGGTAGTCAACAACCGCACGTTCGAGCGCACGGCGATCCGGACGCGCATGATCATGTTCGGCGAACCGCTGGATACCGTGGTGCGCGAATACGCACAAGGGCAGATTGGTCCCAATGCTATACTTTGCCTCTCCGAGAAGCTGGTGTCGATTTGCGAAAACAATGTGCGGCATATCGATTCCGTCCGCGATACGTGGCTTGCCCGACTCATTGTACGGTATGTGACGCGGTACCCGAACGACATCGGCTTCAGCCACCCCAAGAAGATGCAGGTCGCGATCGACTGTGCCGGCACGCCGCGGATTGTGATTGCCGTCCTCATCGGCGGGCTCACACGGCTGCTTCTGAAACGGCGCGGTGATTTCTACCGGATCGCCGGACACGGAATAGCTGAGATCGACGGATTCAATCCGGAAGCCATGAAACCGTTCGATGAATACGCCATGCTGCCGCCTCGCGATCCCGTCGATACGTGTCGCCGGCTGTCGGAGGAGTTTGGCTGCGCGTGCTACATCATTGATGGAAACAACATCAACGTGAAGGTTGTGGGAATGAGCCCCGGGTTGGAGGATCGAGGCTTCGATGCGGCTACTGCCCGGCTCGTGATGCTGGATAATCCGATGGGTCAGCGCGACGAGCTTACGCCGATCTTTGTCCTACACGAACGCCCGACCGCGGAGATCGCCGCTACCGATGGCTGAGGCCGCCAAGCCTGCGCGGACGTCGCCTGGACGGCTTTTCGCGACTGGAACTTGTTGGATCTTCCCGGCCCTTCTACTCTGGCCGATGGTTTTGGGCCAACGCCTCTACTGGGGAGACCTGCTGCTCTACTTCGGACCAATGTACAACAATGTGGCGCGCCAATTGCGAGGCGGTCGCATCCCGTTGTGGAATCCCTTGGTGCTGGGAGGGCAGCCCCTGTTGGGTAATCCACAGATGGGGATATTCTTTCCAGCGACGGCTGTGCTGATGCGCGTTTCAGCCTGGACCGCGATTACGATATTCGGCTATCTGAGCATTGGTATGGCCGCTACGTTTATGTACCGCTATCTCCGGCGGTGGACGCACACGCGTGCCGCTGCACTGACCGGAGCTCTAACGTATGCCGGCAGTGCGGCGCTCGTCGGGAGACTGCAGTTTCCTCCGATGGCCCTGACGATTGGCCTTGCACCGTTGGCGTTCGAAGCCGTAGATCGCCTCGTGGATACGCCAAACCTGCGCCACGGCTTACTTACGGCAGGCGCAGTAGCGCTGATTGTACTTGCGGCACATCCACAGGCAGCTTACCTATTCACCCTGCTGCTGCTATTCTACGGCAGCGCGCGCGTGTGGGCCGCCTCGCACGAAGCGGAGCGCCGCGGTTTGAAGGCCATCCAGTTTGCCATCAGCCGGGCGGCAGCTTACGCCGCGTGGGGATTCCTCGGCATCTGCATTGCTGCAATGCAGTGGCTACCCACGCTGCAGCTGATGCTGGAGAGCCCACGGGAACGGATGACCGAAGCTCAAGCGAACCGCTTCGTCTTACATCCAGTTCAATTGCTCACTTATCTGTGGCCGAAGTACGTGGGTTCACCGGTCCGCGGCGACTTCTGGGCACCCGGCAACCCGTGGGAGGCTGCCGTGTTTGTGGGCTGGCTGCCGCTCACGTTTGTTGTGATATCGCTCTTTGCAGGCGATAAGCGCCGCGTCAAGTGGTTTTGGTTTGCGGGCTGGGCTACTGCGCTGTGGTTAGCATTCGGCAGAGTCGCTGGACTTTACACCGTTGCGTTCTACGGTGTGCCTGGTGTCGCGCGATTCCACGATCCCGCCCGATTCCTGCTCATCGGGTCTTTTGCCCTCTCAGCTCTGGCAGCGTTCGGCGCGGATCACACGTTCATGCGCTGGCCCGCGCAGCGCGCGATCAGCGCTGGCGCCGTTATACTTACAGCCGTCCCAATGCTCTGGTTCGGCCGCAGCCTGCTTCCCATGGCATCCAACCACAGACTTCAGGAAGCGGTGCGGCGGCTGCCTATTCCGGCAGCTGGACGCGTTTACAGCATGTCGTCACGGGCCTTGTGGGATCGGTACCTTAACTACGCCAGCTACGGGGACGCCGCCGCTCCAACCATTCAAAACGTCCTGGCGGCCGGCGTACCCAATACGGGCATGCTTCGTCAGAGCGCCGAGGCATCCGGTTATGAGCCCGTGCCGGTGCTGGCAGCCAGCGAATTGGACGGCGCGATCCGGCGTCTGGCCGAGCGTTCCGATCCGGCATTCGCAAACGAACTGCAGCTGGCCAACGTCACCACGATTATCGGCGTGGAGCGCGTTGTGAATCCGGACCTCGGCGATGCGCGAGGCTTCGGCGCCGAAACGCAGAGAGTTATGCAGCCCTCCCATGCATTCTGGCTTGCCGCATCCGAGATTTGCGTACCGAACACACGCCGAGCTATCGCTGTGACAACCAGTCCGCAGTTTCGGCCCTCCGCGGTTGCCGTCGTAACCGGCGCACGAGGCGCGTTCGCTACACAGAATGAAAGTGCGACGCCGGTAGGAAGCGTCACGGTGCCGCCCGGTCAATTCAATGAAGACCGCATCCGTTTGTGCGTAAATGTTACGGCGCCACGCGCCGTTCTGCTCTGCAGCCGCACGGCATATCCCGGCTGGCGCGCCTGGTGTGATGGCAAGCCCACGCCGGTATTCCGGGCCGACATATCGCTCCTGGCGGTAGAGGTTCCTAACGGCAAGCATGACGTAGTGCTGCGATATGCGCCCTTTGTCTACCGTTTAGGGCTCTATATTTCAGCGGTGTCGGTGCTGGTGGCGGCATCTGCCGCCGCATTCTGGCTGTGCGCCGGCGCCCGCTTGGGAAAGAGTGAAAATGCAGGTAAGTGAAGCGATGAAGACCCACGTTCGGTGCGTGCCGAACACCGCATCACTAGCAGAGGCTGCTGACGTGATGGATCTTTACCAGCTCCGCATGCTGCCGGTGCTGGATCCCGAGTCGCGTTTGATCGGCGTGATTGGCGAGGCCGATATCCGGCGCGCCATGCAAGTCGGATGGGACTCACCCGTGAGCCAAACGCTGTTGCGAAACAGCAGCGTCGCTCTTGCCGGCTGCGTAGCGGACTGGATGGCGGCGCCCGCCGTGACTGCTGCGGAGCATGAACCTATAGGCGAAGCAGCCGTCCGGCTTTGGGCGTCCGGCCATGATCGACTCCCGGTACTCAGTGACGCCGGTATGGTTACCGGCCTACTCAGTCGCATCGACGTCATTCAGGCGGTGGCTGAAGGATTGCTGTAAGCCGGCACGACTTCCGCGCAACGAGCTGGGCGATCTCGACTGCGGCATGCCGACAACAGCCGGACAATTGCGGTATGCTTTTTCGCCGGAGCGGCGCCATCAAGCGGACTGGCGTGTCGCCAGGCGGACATCCAGCCAGTTAGCGGTGCGCTGCGCTATGCCACCCGGTGCAGGTATATGCGGGGTCTGCGGTGCAACGGGTAACGCGACACTATGAGTTACAATATGACTCGGTTATTGTCCACGCTTCCGCAACTTCGAGGAGAGAGCATGCACTCGCGCAACATCACTCGCTGTGTCACCACGGCCGCCCTTTTGGCGCTGGCAGCCGTCAGTTTGTCCGCGTTGAGCGGCTGCAAATCCGGCAACACCAACACTGTCGGAAAAGAGATCATTGTCGGTGAATATGGCGCGCTCACCGGACCTCAGGCATCCTTCGGTAAATCGACCAACGAAGGCATTCAGTTGGCTACCGAGCAGGCAAACGCCGCCGGCGGCATCGACGGCAAGACGATCAAGGTGGTTGTTGAGGACGATATGAGCGATGCCGCCAAGGCGGAGATTGCCGTGAAGCGCCTCATCGACGAAGAGCACGTGATCGCCGTCCTTGGCGAGGTGGCCAGCGGGTCTAGCCTGGCCGGCGGACAGGTCTGCCAGCAGGCTCACATTCCAATGGTCTCGCCGAGCTCGACCAATCCCAGCGTCACGCAGATCGGAAACGACATATTCCGGGTCTGCTTTATCGATCCATTTCAGGCGGCGGTTGTAGCTCGATTTGTGCACGACTATCTTCATGTAACCCGCGTGGCCACGTTTACCAACAAGAGCGCGCCGTACAGCACGGGCTTTACGCAGAACTTTATAACGGCCTTCACGGGGATGGGCGGTCAGGTAATAGCCCAGCAATCTTATGGCCAGCAGGATACCGACTACCGTGGCGCGCTCAGCACCATAAAGGCCACTAACCCGCAAGCGATCCTGGTGCCGGGCTACTATACCGACGCTGGAGCCGTGTGCAAACAGGCACGCGACCTCGGCATCAAGGTGCCGATCGTAGGCGGCGACGGCTGGGATTCGCAGCTGCTGTTCAATATCGGTGGCAGCGCGGTGAATGGCTGTTACTTTTCCGACCACGTCTCGATGGACAATCCGAGCCCGGTTGTCCAGAAATTTGTGCAAGATTACAAAGCGCGCTTTGGCCACACTCCGGATGCCCTTGCAGCGCTCGCGTACGATGCAGCAAACCTGACGTATGCAGCAATGAAACGCGCAAAGGCCCTGACACCCGACGACATTCGAGCCGCGATCGCCACAACGACCGATTTTCCGGGCGTCACCGGAAAGATCACGATCGACGCGAACCGCAATGCAAGCAAGCCGGCGGTGATCATCGGTGTTCAAAATGGGCAGTTCAAGTACGTCACGACCATAACCGACCCCAGCAAACCGCTGTCGCAGCAGCCTGCGGCGCCTTCAGGCGGGCAGTAGCCTTTGCAGGCAGTTCAGCAGTTTCTGCAGCAGGTCATTAACGGCGTACAAACCGGCAGTGTGTACGCGCTGATCGCCGTGGGCTACACAATGGTCTACGGGGTGCTGAAGTTCATCAACTTCGCCCATGGCGATGTGTACATGGTCGGCGCGTATATCGGATTCTTCACGGTTACCGGTTATCTGGTGCATGCCGACCCCGCAGCTCAGGGTATCGCAGCGCTGATGATCTGTATGGTGGGCTGCGCATCCCTGGGCGCCCTGATCGAGCGCCTCGCATATCGACCGCTCCGCAACGGCCTCAGCGTGCGTGAAGCAGTGCCCTGGGCTATTTTCTGGTCGCTATACGGCGGTCTGTTCGGTTTCCGGATCGCACAGCACATCATCGGCGCCACGCTCATGGGTGGCAAAGCTCTACCGCCTGTCGAAATCGGCTTCATTGTGGCCGCCGGCATCACGTTCGCCGCGGCGGTACCTCTGCTCAAGCTGCTCTTTGGCGCGCTATCAAAGCACGTCAAGCCGTCGCCGAGCCGGCTCACCGCCTTGATCACCGCTATCGGAATCTCGCTTTTGTTGGAGAACCAGGGTCAGGCGATCTTCACGGCGAATCCGCGGGCGTACCAGATCAAGGGCGTGGATCGCCCATGGCAGCTATCGTTCATTGGCGTTCACCTTACGGTGAGCAGCGGGAGGATGGTTGTACTGGTCGCCGCCGTGATACTAACGGTGGTTCTGGTGTACACAGTCCGATTCACGTCGGTTGGTCGCGCCATTCGGGCAGTCTCCTTCGACCCGGACGCCGCGGCCTTGATGGGCATCCCGACGGACCGCCTCATAGCCACCACCTTCATCATTGGCTCAGCGTTGGCTGGAGCCGCCGGATTCCTTAACCACGGACTGACCCGGATCAACTTCGATGCAAACGTGGGGATCGCGCTAGGGCTTAAAGCCTTCGTGGCTGCAGTACTCGGAGGCATCGGCAGCATCGAGGGCGCCGTGCTGGGCGGCCTGCTTATGGGCCTGGCCGAAAGCTTCACGGCAGGCTCCTCATTCTCTACGTTCAAGGATGCCATTGCGTTCGTCGTGCTCATCATCGTCCTGCTGGTGAAACCGGCCGGCTTGATGGGGCGCGATGTACCGGAAAAGGTTTAGTTCAACTTCCGGTACTGCAGAGCGCCCCTTGCCCATGACTTTACCTTCAGAGAACACGGCCGGACCGCTGCGCGATTATGGTCGACGCGCGTTGGGTCTGGCGCTGTTGGCCATCGCGCTTATGGCAGCCAGTGCCGGAAACAGCCGACTGGTCGACTATGTTCAAGACATCGTGCTGCAATGTGGCATTGCGGTCATTCTGGCCGTGTCACTCAACATCGTCAACGGATTTACAGGTCAGTTTTCCATCGGCCACGCCGGATTCATGTCTGTAGGAGCGTATTGCGGCGCCTCGATAACCTACCTGGAAGCTCAGCGACTGCATGGCGGCCAACCCGGAATAGCGTGGATGCTGCTGGCCATGCTGGCGGGTGGCCTGGTTGCGGCGCTCTTCGGATATCTGGTGGGCGTACCCAGCCTTCGTCTTCGCGGCGACTACCTGGCCATCGTCACACTGGGCTTCGGCGAGATCATTCGCGTCGTGATGGAGAACATCAACGAGATCAGCCCGAAGCTGCAGTTTATGGGCGGAGCCATGGGCTTCTATAACGTGCCGACACTCACAACTTTTCCGTTGGTGTTCGGTGTAGCGGCTCTCGTGATAATCATCTCGCGAAACCTCAAGGTCTCGTCACACGGTCTGGCATTTCTCTCCGTACGGGAAGACGAAGTTGCGGCCGATGCGATGGGCGTGAACACAACGTCGGTCAAGGTGACCGCCTTTGTCCTGGCCGCCTTTTTTGCCGGTATTGGTGGCGTGCTGTTTGCCCACTCGCTGTTTTTCCAGCCTCAAACCTTCAACTTTATTCTCTCCATGAACTATGTTGTCATGATTGTGCTGGGAGGCTCCGGCAGTATTACGGGCGCGGCAGCCGCGGCTATTGTGCTCACGGCGCTGCCGGAGTACTTGAAGTCCATTCAAGACAAGATCCATTTTCACGACGAATACCGGCTGGTCATCTATGCTCTACTGCTCGTGATGACGATGATTTTGCGGCCACAAGGAGTGTTCGCCAACGGTGAACTGCGTTGGCCGTGGAAACGTAAATCTGCCCCGCATGATGGTCCGGACGATGCCACATCCGACCCGCCGCCGAGCGAGCTGGTCCCACAGCTGCCCGAAGGCGTAGGGCACCAGATCCTGGAGATCACCGCGCTCGGCAAGAAGTTTGGTGGTCTCAGCGCCCTCGAAGACGTTAACATCGATATGGCGCCCGGCGAGTTGATCGGCTTGATCGGCCCCAATGGCGCCGGCAAAACCACGCTGTTCAATATGCTTACGGGTGTGTATCAGCCAAGCGACGGGACGATCGCGTACTGCGGCGCTGCGATCTGCGGGCAGCGGCAATGGGCGCGCGGTCCACGCGCCGCGCTGCTTGCGATGGACTTCTGCGTAGCTCTCATCGGGGGTTTCATCGTAGCCGCGATCATGTCAACAGCCCTGGTTCCCGCACTGCTTACACCATTCGATCATACGCTGCAGGCGGTCATTCGCTGGGCATTCATCGTGGCTGCCGCGGCTGCAGCCATCATAACCGCGCCACGCCGACGACGGACGCGCCCCGGTTTGAAGCCGTACCAGTTTGCTGAGCGTGGAATTGCGCGAACATTTCAGAACATCCGGCTGTTTCCGAACCTGACCGTTCTGGAGAACGTCCGCATCGGCACCTACCTCCGGCGCAAAACCAACCTCTTCGATGCGCTCTTCCGTTCAATCCGTCTCAAGAAGGAGGAGGCTCATTCCATCCAGTTCTGCCGGCAGCTCCTCCACCGCTTCGGACTGCAGGACTCGGAAGGAGAGCTGGCCCGGAACCTGCCGTATGGCGATCAGCGTCGGTTGGAGATTGTGCGCGCGCTTGCCACACACCCGCGGCTGCTTCTCCTGGATGAACCGGCCGCCGGCATGAATCCTCAGGAGAAGACGAGCCTCATGGATCTGATTCGGCAGATACGCGAGGAGTATAACCTGACGATTCTTCTGATCGAGCACGACATGAAGGTCGTAATGGGCATCTGCGAGCGGATCTACGTTCTGGACTACGGCAAGATTATCGCATCGGGCACGCCGGAGGAGGTTCGCAAGAATCCGCGGGTAATTGCGGCGTATCTCGGCGAGGAGATCGGTGACGACACAACCGGCGCCGCAGAGGCCCAGCCGGAGCCGGTATGAGATGCAAGGTGTTCGCCCGATGCTGGTAATCCGCAACCTTCAGGTCTATTATGGAGCGATCCACGCTCTTGACGGCATTTCATTGGAAGTGAATGAAGGCGAAATCGTTACCATGATCGGCGCAAACGGAGCCGGCAAGAGCACAACGATTCGCACCGTATCCGGGTTGGTACGTGCGCGCGATGGCGAGATACTGTTTGAGAACACGCCGATACATAGAGTGCCGCCCAACCAGATCGTTCAAATGGGTATCGGGCAGAGCCCGGAGGGCCGCCGCGTTTTCGCTGAGATGACCGTCCGCGAGAACCTCGATCTAGGCGCCTATACGCGGCGCAAGGACCTGGCCGGCATCAAGTCCGACATGGAGAAGGTCTACGGCATCTTTCCGCGCTTGAAGGAGCGCCAGCACCAGATCGCAGGCACCCTTTCCGGCGGTGAGCAACAGATGCTGGCGATGGGTCGGGCACTTATGTGCCGGCCGCGCCTCTTGATGCTGGATGAACCATCGCTGGGCCTCGCGCCGTTCCTGGTGCAGACGATATTCCAGGTTATTCGCGAAATCAACTCGGCAGGAGTAACCGTGTTGCTGGTGGAGCAGAACGCCCACCAGGCGCTTCGCATAGCGAATCGTGGATATGTGATCGAGACGGGCCATATTGTACTTGCCGACACGGCGCCAAACCTGCTGAAGAACGCATCGGTGCGGGCCGCGTACCTCGGCGAGTAACGTGGGCGCGCTGCTCCTCAAGGTGGCAGCCGGCGCGGGCCTCGGGTGGCTCCTGATGCATGGCGTCGATCAGCGCGTGCGCGCCGAAGCGCTGGCAGCAGCACACACCTACTTCGGCCAGAATGGTACATTCACAGCCGCGGTGCGCTCTCAGGGGCTATTCGGTAACCTTAGTGGCCGTATAGGTGAAATCGATATCCGGATCGCCGATGCCCACGTAACGTCGCTGCGGTTCGATCTGGAACGGCCTCGTGGGCCAAGTGGGCGGATTGGTGTACTTACCGTGCAAAGCACGAACCTGGTACTCGCGCGTATCCGTCTTCAGCAGTTCAGCGCCAAACTTCGAGATATTCGCTATCGCCTCAATGATGCCATTTGGAACAATCGACTGGTTCTCGTTGGCGCCGGGCCGGGTACTGCCCAGGCCAGGATATCGCCGGCAGCCCTGCAGCTCATGCTTGCGGGGAGACACGGCGGGGTGCTGAGCGGCGTGCACGTAGGCCTTAGCTTCGACGCGATCACGTTGACCGGCGAGCTAAGTCTGCTGGGCGCAAGGTTGCCCTTTGCCGCCGCCGGGCGCTTATGCGCAGACGAACAGGGCAGGTTGGATTTCGTACCCGACTGGGTACGCTGGGCGGGACACGAATTGGCTTCTGCCCAGCTTCAGCTTCTAACCCGCATGATCAATCCTGCATTCGATCCATCCATCGACCTTGGCACAGGTACGCTACTCCGCATGACAGGAGCGCGCGTCGCCAACGGATGCGTCGTTCTGGACGCCGATCTGACACTGCCCGACGCGAGCCCAGCCCTGAAGATCCGGTCCAGGAGGAGAGAATAGCTATGACGCCCGAGCTGCAACAAACGCCGCTTTCACAGGTACACCGCGCTCTCGGTGCTCGCATGGCGCCGTTTGCCAACTGGGAGATGCCGATTGACTACACGGGAATCCTCTCCGAGGCCGCTGCTGTGCGTGAGCACGCGGGCATATTCGACATCAGTCACATGGGCAGGTTGTTTGTGCGTGGCGCGGGAGCATTCGATACGCTTCAACGACTGACGAGCAACGATGTCGCGGCATTGCATCCCTCGATGGCTCAGTACTCGCTGCTTACAAACGCTCGCGGCGGAATGCTCGACGACATCATCGTCTACCGTACGGCCGCAGACGAGTATCTTGTTGTACTTAACGCAAGTAATGCGGAGAAGGATATTGCCTGGCTCACTGGGCATGCCTCACCGGAAACTACCTTCGACGACCAAACAGGGCAGACCGGCATGATCGCCGTTCAGGGCCCGGACGCCGTGGCAATGGCAGCGAATCTGGCAGGTGAACCTGCGTTGGCACACCTCAGCCGATTCCAATGCATGCACGTTACGGCGTTTGGCGCGCGCTGCTGGTTTTGCCGCACAGGGTATACGGGCGAAGACGGATTCGAAATCGTCATGCCGGCTGCAATAGCTCCCGATGTGTGGCGCCAACTTGGCGAGGCCGGGGCCGCGCCGTGCGGTCTTGGGGCGCGTGACGCGCTTCGTATTGAGGCGGGGTATCCTCTTTACGGGCACGAAATCGGCGAGGATGTTGATCCGGTCTCTGCCGGATTGATGTGGGTGGTAAAGCTGTCGAAAGGCCCGTTCACTGGTCGCGAGTCCATCGAGGCAGTGAAACGTACCGGCCCGCCACATCGCCTCATGGGGCTGATCGTGGATGGCCGTTCGGCGCCTCGGCAGGGCGCAGAGGTGTTCCTGCAAGGCGCGCACATCGGTGAGGTCACCAGCGGCGTATTCTCACCGACCCGTGGGCAAGCAATCGCCATGGCATGGATTGCCACAGCCAACGCCAAAGCCGGCGCCACGGTGCAGGTTCAGGTTCGTGACCGGCTGTTTGGCGCAACTGTAACGCCAAAGAAGGACCTGCTTGCGGACCGCAAGCCGTAATCCACGAAATCAACTCGTATTGCGGGAGACCATTATGGACGGCCAGATTCCCAACGATCGTGCGTACACGCCCACTCATGAATGGGTCAAAGTAAGCAATGGGTTAGCCACTATCGGCATTACGGCCCACGCCGCGTCTGAATTGGGCGACATAACTTACCTGGACCTTCCTGAGCCGGGCATGGCCGTTGCGGCCGGCGCAAAGGTGGGAGAGATCGAGTCCGTCAAGGCAGTCTCCGACTTCTACAGCCCGGTCTCGGGTGTCGTCACGCAGAGAAACGATGCCATCATTGACAGTACGGAAGTAGTTAATCAGTTTCCGTACGAGGCCGGGTGGCTGATTTGCGTTGAACTCTCAAATGCAAGCGAATTGGACTCGCTGCTGGATTCCGCAGCGTACGGTGAACTGCCCGGATAGGGCGCCAATGAGCGTCGCGGGCCTTCGCGTTATTGTCCAGCCTGGTGCCACTCCTTCGTGGAACATGGCCATGGACGAAGCGCTGTTCGACAGCGCCTGCGAATCCGGCGCTGCGGTTCTGCGGCTGTATACATGGCCGGCGCCGGCGGTCACCATTGGGTTCACGCAGTGGCGAGAACCAAACAGCTGGCCTGTAGCGCCCAGCACGCCAATCGTACGACGTATCACGGGCGGTCGTGGGATCCTTCACGGAAACGATGTCACTTTGTCGCTGTCACTGCCGGCAAACGTGCTGTCGCGATTTGCCGTGCCGCGCCGGCCGATGGCGATTTACCAGTGGCTCATGCCGGCATTCGTTGACGCGTTCAAGGAGCTTGAAGTCTGCGCCGCCACGGGTACTCACACGGCGCGTGCTGCCGGCGCCAAAGCCGACTGCTTTGCCACTGCGCTCGCGGGTGACCTGGTGGACCGTTCCACCGGTGCGAAGGTGCTTGGTGCAGCCGTCCGGATCCGGCAGAGCGGCGCTCTGTTGCAGGCAACAATCCCTTATTGCCGTGAGTGGAGCGAACTGGCTGCAATCCGCAGCTGCATTCTCGGTGCGCGACCCGACTCGCGTCCGGCGCTGGAGTGCCGCAGCGAGGAGCTTGTCAGCGCTATCCAGCACACCATAAGCCGCCTCATTCAGGAGCCTTGTGTGGCAGAACCCGCGCGCCAGCACGAGCTGGCGCGCGCCGAGACACTGGCGAATATCTACGCGTCGCCAAACTGGAATCGCACTGGTCAGCGACCGACGGATACCGGTTGACACGACCCTCGTCGTGTGATATACTGCGTTCCACTTGCTTCCGGCCACAAAGCGGCCGGGTTCGCCGATTCGGACCGTCGGCATCGATTGATACAACCCACACCAACGGCTAAGGAAGAGAGGGCAGCAGGATGGCGGCAGCGCCAACAGGCAAGAAGATTCTCGCGGTGGACGACGAGCGAAGCATCGTGCGCCTCGTACAGGTCAACCTCGAGCGCGCCGGCTATCAGGTTGTTACCGCATTCGATGGCAAAGAAGCCCTGGAAAAGGTGGCGAGCGAAAACCCAGACATGATCGTGCTGGATGTGATGATGCCGTATATGGACGGCTTTGAGGTGCTGCAGCAGCTCCGCAAAAACCCCAGTACGCGCGAAGTACCGGTCATCATGCTCACAGCCAAGGCCCAGGATGCCGACGTATTTCGCGGGTACCAGATGAACTGCGACTGCTACCTGACCAAACCGTTCAACCCAATGGAGCTTCTAGCCTTCGTTCGTCGGATATTCAAGGCGCAGGAGCAGGGCGACTCCGACAGTAACGTGCTCGACCTCGGCGGCTAAGGCTGGCGGCTACAAACCCGTACCGTGACGTCGCCGGCACGCAACACACTTATTTGGGCCAGCGCCACAGCCGCAGCCGCAGGCATCGTTGCGTTGGTGGTTGTGTGGCAAGTCCGTAGGCGCTCGGAAGAAGTTTCGACGCCCGATCACAACCGTGACGTGCGGGATGTACTCACCGACGTCCAGCGCAAGCTAGCTGATATTGAGCGCAAGCTGCCGGCCGCCGATTGATTTAGAACCGCCTCATTACGCAGCGCAGGGCAGGGCAACCTATGCCGCTCACGGTGTGGTACACGTGTTACACGCCCCCACGCCGTGAGCGGCCACCAACCGGTGGCTACGGGCTGACTTCGATGATCTCGAAGGAGTTCGGAACCATCTGGCGGCGCCATGGAGGTTCACCGGCGCTTGCCGGCTGAAACCGGGCCGTCGCAAGAAACACGTGGTGCGTTTTTGTATCCAGCGCCATTGTTCGAGCTCCCGGCGCCGTCGGCACATCCGCCACAACCGAGAACGCGGAGTTGCTATCCTCGTGAATGAGGGTGAGCGTTCCGGAGCCACCATTCGAGCTAAAGGCCAGTTCAGCCCCAGGATCGAAGCCGGCCGCGTCCGGGCCGCTGCCGATTGCTGGGGTTGCAAGTACAGCGCCTGTATCAGCGTCCATCACGACCATCATCTTGTTTCGGCAAACCGCGAACAGTCGCCGGTTCTGCCGATCCATGGCGATGCCCGACGCTTCCTGGCCCGGCGCTATCGGCCATGTATGCGCAATGGTCAGCTTCTGCGCATCAATCGCCACGATCTCGCTCTTGTCCTCCAGATTGTCGTATACCATACCGCGACCATCGGCGATAGCGTATTCCGGGCGTCCGCCAAGCGGGATTGAGCCAGCGACCGTACCCGTCGCCGCATCGATCGCTGTCGCCGTCTCGGCACGTCCGTTGAACGTAAATACGCGGTTGGTCGCTGGATCAAAAATGATGCAATCGGGTCCCTGGTCCACCTTCACGGTACCGATCACCTTCAGAGACCGTGTGTCGAAGATTGTAACGGTACCGGAGCCACCGTTGCTTGTAAAACCGCGATGCAGCTTTGGTGCAATGGCTATTCCATGAACTCCGGCGGTACCCGGAATCTCTCCGATCACTTTGCCGGTACGCGTATCCAGCACCTGAACATGGTCGGAACGGCTGATATAGAGCCGATGCGCGGCGGCTTCGGCATGGATGTAGTCCCACCGTCCTTGCCCGCCTAGCTTGAATGTGCGAGTGACGTGGTACGTCGTTTGACTTTGCTGGGCGCCAGCCACCGCGGCAACCATTACCGCGGCAATCGTTGCGGCGACAACTCTAAAACTCCTCATCTGGACGTAACTCCTTTTCCCAACTGCAGGGTCTGAATACACATCAAGTGTGTGGAATTAGCATTAAAACCGGATGAATGACCTCTGTATAGACGCGTCCGGCGCCTTAGAGATTGTTAAGGGCGAGATAATGCAGTGGGCCGATAATGAACGTCCGATAAGATATGTTATGGAGATTCTCCGATACGATGGAGCGTGGTTCGTGAACCGCAACCAGTTGAGATCAGCCGCGCGCTCGCTAGTTAACCGGAGTCATAAGTTAACCGGAGTCATACGTCGAAGAGCGGCCGCTGTTTTGATTGCCGGAAAGCTCCACGGGCGGCGTAACGCGAGGCCGTACGGCAAATGTGGAGCGTGGCCTCGTTCGGCAGCGTTACGTCTCGTGCTGTGCGCTCTCCAGCACATGCTCCGAGGCGTAAATCGGTGCATCAAACCTCAGCGCCATCGCAATGGCGTCGCTGGGCCTTGCGTCAATGTCAATCGTAGCGTCGTGGTAAGCCAGTGTAATGCGGGCATAATACGTGTTCTGCCATAGATCGTCGATCGTCACACGCTCAACCGACGCACCAAGCCGTTCCAGCACCACCTTCAGCAAGTCGTGAGTAAAGGGCCGGTCCGGTTGCCCATGCTCCAGCGCCAGTTGTATGGAGCCGGCCATTTCGCGTACTACCCAGATTCGGAACTCGCGACCCTGGTTGTCGCGCAGTTGCACAAAAAACGAGTGACCGCGCGTGATCGTTGTGCCGCCCTCAACGGGCGTCTCTTCGATGCCTTCCCAAACGTTAACGACGCGAACCGCCTTCTCGTCCAGCTTGCGGTCACCACGCGTCTGCTCCTCCGGACGCATGGCGCCACCCTCACCCGGGCGATCATCCTCCGGTCGCCAATCCCCGAATAACTCGCGAAAATCACTCACCGTCAAATCTCCATGCCGCGACTCTTGCGCCGTAGCAACTAGTCCGGGTCACCTTTGAGTGTCTTCTCAACCATCTTGAGGAACTCCTCGTTGGACTTGGTGTGAACCAGACGGTCCCTGAGAAGTTCGGTGGCTTCGGAGTTATCCAGACCGTGCAGCAGACGCCTGAGCTTGACAATCTGCTTGAACGTCTCGTCGTCATACAACAGTTCGTCGTGGCGGGTACCCGAGCGCAGGGTAATCGCTGGAAAGATACGCTTCTCCGCAAGGGCCCGATCCAGTTCAACTTCCATGTTGCTGGTTCCCTTAAACTCCTCGAAGATCAGTTCGTCCATCCGGCTACCGGTTTCCACCAACACAGTAGCCAGAATCGTGAGGCTGCCTCCCTCTTCAATGTTACGGGCTGCTCCCAAAAAACGTTTCGGGCGATACAGCGCAGCCGGGTCCAGTCCACCCGAGAGGGTCCGCCCGCTGGGATTCACGGTGAGGTTCGAGGCACGCGCGTAACGTGTGAGGCTATCCATCAGCACCACCACGTCTTTCTGGCTCTCGGCCAATCTCTTGGCCTGCTCCAGCACCATCTCCGCCACGCGCATATGGTTCTCGGGGGTCTCATCGAATGTAGAACTTATTACCTCGCCCTTCACCGAGCGGCGAATGTCGGTAACTTCCTCCGGTCGCTCGTCGATCAGCAGCACAATCAGCGAGCATTCCTCGTGATTAGCGGTTATCGCGTTGGCAATCTTCTTCAGTATCGTCGTCTTGCCGGCTTTCGGCTGGGCGACGATCATTCCGCGCTGCCCCTTGCCCACAGGCGACAACAGATCCATGATCCGCCCGGTCATCTCTTCCCGTGTGGTCTCCAGCCTGAGCAGGCTATTTGGGTAGATGGGCGTCAAGTCATCAAAGTTTGTACGGGCGCGCGCGGTATCCGGATCCAGACCGTTAACCGTCTCCACGCGCAACAGCCCGTAGTACTTTTCCTGATCCTTGGGCGGGCGCACCTGACCGCAAACGTCGTCGCCTGTGCGCAGGCCAAACCGCTTGATCTGCGTCTGCGAAACGTAGATATCCTCGGCGTTGGGTGAAAAGTTGCTCCGACGGAGAAAGCCCCAACCGTCCGGTAGGATCTCCAGAACGCCACGCGCGTTCGTTAGGCCATTGCGATCGGGCTGCACCTGCATGAACTTGGCGATCAGCTCGTCTTTTCGAGCCGATCCTGAGGCATTACTCACTCCAGAACTCCTGATGAACTAGTAGACATACCGTGAGACCAAACTACGGGAAAACACACCAGTCGCGATACTGCAGAACCCACCGGTCACTCCCACTCGATGGTGCCTGGCGGTTTGGAGGTTATGTCGTAGACCACACGGTTGATCGCCTTTACCTCGTTTACCACCCGACGGCTCACTCTCTCCAGAAGCTCCCATGGAAGCCGGCTCCACTCCGCGGTCATGGCATCGCGGCTCGTTACCGCGCGAAGAACCAACGGGTATCCGTAGGTACGTTCATCGCCCTGAACGCCCACCGACTGAATGGCCGGAAGAACGGCCAGCGCCTGCCATACATCGTCGTACAGACCAGCCGACCTCAGCTCTTCTATGAATATCGCGTCTGCTTCACGCAGAATGGCGAGTCGCTCGCGTGTAACCTCGCCGAGTATCCGAATTGCAAGTCCCGGTCCGGGGAACGGGTGTCTCCGCACCATTTCCTGCGGTAACCCAAGCTCGGTTGCTGCAGCCCGCACCTCGTCTTTGAAGAGGTTGCGGAGCGGCTCAACCAACTCCAGGCCGAGCTGTTTCGACAGGTACAGGTTATGGTGCGTTTTTATTGTGGCTGCGTTGTCGCCGGCGCCCGACTCAATAACGTCTGGGTAAAGCGTTCCCTGCGCCAGGAATCTTACGCCCGGCAGTTTGGCCGCTTCCGCCTTAAACACCTCTTCAAACGCCCGCGCTATTGCCTTGCGTTTCTCCTCAGGATCGATAACGCCGGAGAGGCGCCCCAGAAAGTGTTCCGCCGCTTCCACGGTTTGCAGTGGAACTCGAAGGGCATCGCTGAAGGCAGCACGAACCAGGTCGGCTTCGCCTTTACGGAGCAGGCCGTGATCCACAAACACACAGTGTAACTGCGATCCGATGGCTCTTTGCAGCAGAGCTGCCAGGCAACAACTATCCACACCGCCTGAGACGCCGCATAGTACTCCGGCCGCCCCAACCTGGCGTCTTATCTGCTCTATAGCCTGCTCTACGAAATTCGCCGCCTGCCAGTTTCCGTCACAACCGCAGATATCGATCAAGAATGATTGCAGCAACTTCCCGCCAAATGGCGTGTGCTGTACCTCGGGGTGAAACTGAACGCCGTAAAGTCCGCGCTCCGTACACTCCATCGCTGCCACGTGCGCTGAAGCGGAAACGGCAGTTACGGTAAAACCCTTCGGCGGACGATCCACCACGTCTCCATGACTCATAAAGCAACTGAGCGTGGTACCGGGGGGTGCGTAGCCGGCAAATAGCCGGCCCGGCGCCGTCACGGTGATTTCCATCTGGCCGTACTCGCCGCCGCCTCCCTTCTCCAC
This sequence comes from Armatimonadota bacterium, assembly GCA_028871815.1. Taxonomy (NCBI): domain Bacteria; kingdom Bacillati; phylum Armatimonadota; species Armatimonadota bacterium. The sequence continues at coordinate 155,053 of JAGWMJ010000003.1, forward strand.
GTCGCCTCCCAACTGCATCGCCATAAGCTGCTGCCCGTAACAGATGCCCAACACCGGCACACCAAGGTTGTAGATAGCGGGATCTGCTATCGGCGCTCCCTCGCCATACGCACTCGAAGGACCGCCGGAGAGTATCAACCCCGCCGGCTGCCTGGCAGCTGCATCGTCGGCGGATATACCGGCCGGCACCACCTCACAGTAGACGCCACATGCACGGACTTGCCGTGCGATAAGCTGCGCATATTGAGCGCCGAAATTGAGGACAAGAACGGCGCCGGGCGCGGATGTTGACGGATTCACGGGTGGGCTTTTGCCACGTTGCGGTACGGTAAACGAGCCGATTTAACGGCGGGAGATGAACGAACGGCGGTAGATAGGACTACCGTAGCCTTGCGAAGCGCGCGTTCCGCTATGGCTCAACGCTGGGCCAAGCTGCGCGGGAAGGTCACACACGCCGAAAGACGAAGAACACGCCGCCAAAGCGAGACCGGATACATGCAAATGGTGTGCCGCGACCTCGGAAACATTATAGCGCACATGGCGCCAGCGTGTCAAACCGCACGGATTGTCTCGACGCACTCCTTGATTTCTACTACTCTACGCTTCGTCATCGCCGGAGGGTTCCGCCTGGCGCATTTCGGCGCCATTCTCATCCTGTTCCGCCAGAATCACCGCGGACGGCGTTTGGCCATCCAGTTCATCCTGCGGCATGTGCATCCACTGAAGATACCTCGCGGTCAACTCGCTGCGAATGTCATCCATGTCGGCACTCTCCTGCAGCATCCGCAGCCGATCACGCTGCCACCGCGCATTTGCTTCATCGTACAGTGCGCTTTCGCGCATTCCCATCGTTTCACCCCAACTTGCGCCGTCGGCGAACTCTGTTGGCAGAAGGAGACACCGCGAATCCATATCATCCCGATAGTCGGTGAGCCAGTTGCGAATGTCTGCACGCTCCGGATCCCTGGCGGCGGCCAGAATATGCAAGTACTGATGCAATCGCATCGTGTATCGTTCGCGCTCGGCTAGAATCTCCTCCAGCCACTCCGGCCACTGGAAGCCCGATTCTACCGTGAGGAAGCCATACAATAGCGCAAGTGTATCCGGCAGCACTGCGCCAATTGACACGTCGGAACAGGTACGGATGTACACGTTATCTACAAATCGACGCAACTCATATTCGCCGGCCTCCGCCGGCCCTTCTGAGAACCCGTCGCACAAGTAGTCCACCAGCACTGAGGCGTTCTGATAGTGCGTGCCCACATCGGCATCGCTCAGGTGCGCCGAGTTCCCGCACCACATCGCAAACCGGACCAGAAGTTCAGCTCCACTGTCGGCACATTCCTGCCCTGCCCCGCTCGTATCGCCGTCCTCATAACCGATCCTCATACTTCTCCTTACCCTGGCGCCACTGGTGACGACGCCACTCAATGCGGAGTTGCATAGATGAACAGCGCTATGCAGAACAACCCAAGCACCGCGCACAATCCGCCAACGCCGGCGCCACGGTACCGATCGGGAAACACGCTCGTCCAGCCGAAACCGCCGAGCAATGCCATCGGCAGAATTGCAGGATAAAGATACCTGCCCTGCGCTTGAAAGTACCTGGATAGAAACACGGCGAACGAGAACGCCACCGCGCCAATCGTCAGAGCCATGAGCGCCATTGCGTCCTTTACAATCTGCGGCTGGCTATTTCGAAACTGGTGCATCTTTACCAGTCCGGCAAAGCACGCGAGGCAGATGCCAAGAGCCAGGACGTAAACCTGGGCTGGGAGAAAGACGGGCGCACCGATCACTGCCGAACGCGGCACACCGTAGACTGCCCAGAAGCTTTTAAAGCTCCAGCGGCAGACCAACCAGGCGTAGCCGCCCCAGTTCTCAACACCCAACCCGGGAAGCTTGCCGGCCGCCACGTCGCGCGCCTGTACGGTGCCGCCAAACATGGAGTTGAACGCGCGCAGGGGAAGTAACTCGTGGTAAATGATCATCGACCGGACAAACCACCAGCCGGAGATGGCGAACGCGACACCGGCAACACTAGCCGTTGCCAGCATCACCTCACGTCTGCCGTGCCGCCGGCGCCAAGCCATGGCCAACGCCACCGCGATGATCGGTACCAGTAAGAGACTGGTTGCTTTTGTGAGTAGCGCTGCGCCAAGACACAGGCCAGTTATCAGCGCCAACTGCACAGAGAATCCGCCGGAAGCGCCAAGAATGCAGCAGAGCAGCACCGCACTGAACCACATTTCCAGCATCGCGTCGTTGTTTACCGCGGAACTGATCGCAATATTGCCCGGCAGCGCTGCGGCAAACGCGAGTGCGGCAACCGCTATATCGCCACGTCCGGGCCAGATCAATCGCACAGCGGCAACGATGAGAGCCAATGTGAGCAGCCCGCACACGATAGACGCCACACGTGCTGCGCGGTAACCGAAATGCAGAAACACTGCGGCGACCGCGTAGTAGAGCGGCGGCTGGTGCCACTCATAAGATTGCTGCCTGGGATCACGCCGTGCCTCGGCAGCAGTTGGAAACCCGCCGTTGCTGAGCGCGCGGGCATAGTTGACATGTGCTGCCTCGTCCGGAGCATCCTGATAGCCCGTTTGCCCAACCGGCGCAACGGCGGCGTGCCAGATCCCGCAAACCAGAAACAGCCCGAACAGCAGAACGGTGAGCCCGCGCCAAACCTGTTGCATCTCAGCCGATGTCGGCCGCACTGGCACAGACACGCGCTTCATGGTCGCTGCGTCCCGAGCCATTTCGGCGCCATCAAATCCCAAACCACCACACCATGCCGCTCGAATACCGGAGACCCGTAACTTCGGAGCAGGTTCTGTACGCTGCTACGCCAGTCGTGAATCGGAAATGTGGGCCGCAACCACCAGGCTGATATCGCCTCCAGTTCCTCACCATTCGGGCCATGCGGAAAGGCCGGGTCAGTGCCATCCGCGGGATTCCAGTTGAGGTTTAGCAGCGCGTAACGGATTTTATGGCGGCGCAGCCAGGTAAACAGTAAATCGCTGCGGTCGCTGGAGCCGTACGGAATGTAACTGGAGTGCTCACCGTTGCCCCACAGGTAGAATCCGTTCAGGTAGAAACCGCGCGTATCGTCGTATAGAACCGTGCCCCACCCTGCTGCTCCATTTCGATTGAGCCATTGCATCGCGTCATAGTTGTCAATATGTGAAGCTGCCTCACGAGCGGCATGAGCGGGACTCACTACATCCGGCAGCACCTCGGAGAGCGAGTATGCAGCCGGCGGCAAGCCGTACCGGGCTGCAGCCAGAGTATCCGTGGGCCATACGGTAATACTCGCTGTGCAGAGAACCGTTTGAAAGACCAGCGCCAGGCCGGCCGCCCACCCGCATGCCGCGGTTGCAGCAGCGCGTAAGTCGCGAATTGGCGCCGCGAAGCGAGCGCGCCGCATGAGCTGGACCGCCCCCCACCCTGTGACGATCGCGGCAACCGGGATGACCCCGGTGAGGTACCGCGCGAATTGCGCTGAAAAGAACCACGCCAAAAACTGCGCTGCCAACAGAGAGCCCAGGACGCGAATGGCTCGAGGTATGCGCCCGGCAGCGGTCAGCGCAAAAGCCCAGGCAAAGTAGATGCCGCCCAGCAAACCGGCAACCGTATAGTCGCCCGTATTACCATAAACGTTGGGCCGCGTCAGGAGGCGCCATGGCGTTAGCGCCAGCATTCGCAGAGCGCCGGCAAAGGTGCGCGTTTTGTTCAGATAGCCATATCCGGATTGCTCCGACTGATATGCGGCGCCGCGCGCGGCTGACCAGTAGCGGCTGGCCGGAAAGAGTTTGAACATAAATGGGTAGACCGGGTTGTGCATCACTGCCACGTTCTTGATGTACCACGGGCAGCCGGTGAGAATCGCCGCGCCTGCGAAAGCCGCAACCGTGCGCGCTCCCAACCGAGCCGAAATAAGCACGGCCAAAATCAGGACAAACGGTATGATTCCCAGATACTTGATCCCGAGGCCAAAGCCGCAAGCCAAACCGCAGATTACAGCCAGGCGCACGCCAGCAGGTCCAAAGTCGGCACCACCATCGGCACTACCGTCCCACTTGCGGCATACAGCCTCCGCTGCCGCCATAGCAGCCAGAGTGGCGTAGAGCCCGGCAGCAACATCCACGTATGCGGTGGCGCTTTCCCAAAGGTATAGCGGCGTAGTTGTCATGGCTAGAGTGGCTACTATAGCTACACTCGATCCAAACCGGCGGCGGCAGAAACCCCACAGCGCCGCCCCGGTTAGTACTGCCGTAAACAGGTGGATCATCGCGCTGGTAGCGTAGCCCGCGCTACCTCCAAACAGCAGCCCGAGTGTGTAGAGCATCTCCATCGTAAATGGGAAATTGCTGTGATGCTCTGTCCACAATGGAACTATCCGGCCGGCAGCCAGAAACAACTTTGGATCTGCAAGGTGATATGCCAGCGCATCCCACTCGTGCCCGGCAGGCATTCGGTAGCAGGCGCAAATACTGACCGCCGCGAGAAAAAGGAGGACGGCCGCGCCGCAAAGCTTTGCGATCCTGACGGCGACCATGGGACCGCGGACGCGCCGGCCCGCAACTAGCAGCCACGCAATTCCATTCCGTGTTACGCCCGGCACGGTTGGCGCGCCGAGCCCAGCAAGAGCAACAAGCCAAAGCGCTAGCGGGACGGGCCGAAGGAAACCGGCCAATCCCAACAGCCAGACTCCGCCGCCACCAACACCGAGGCCAATTGCTCCACTCCAGGCAAAACGCTCGGCGGAATCCAACGGCTGGCAGGCACACAGGCGGAGCAATCCTGCGCCGGCAAGAGTTGCCGCCGCACAGATGCACAGCGCAGCTGCTAGCGGCAGCAAAGCGGCTCCAGCCTGGAACTCCAACACCGTGCGGCGCCGCGCGGAACCTCCAAGTTGACCTCCACAACGCCAATGTGCCGGGCATGGCAGCCGGCCTGTACGATTCGCACGTCATTCACCAACAACGCCTCGGGCAGCTCGGTGTGCGAGTGGCCACCGATAATCAGATCGATGTCGCCGGTCGCTTCGGCAAGCTCAGCGTCGCCACGGCAGCCAATATGCGTCACGGCAATCACCAGGTCCGGCTGCCAGCGCGTTCGAAGATGTGCTGCCATCCAGACTGCGGTTGGAATCGGCTGGTCGAACCGCCAGTGACTGAGATGTGCCGCCTGCATCCTGTCGGTTATCATAGCCACCATAACCCCAAAGACGGCGACGCGGGCGCCGCTCTGGTGCGTGAAGCAGACCGCCGCTTGTGTCGGCAAGCCGTCGGTATCGGGCCGCGCGAGCACCTGGTTCGAAAACCCAGTTGCCGAGTCTGCACCGTTACTTTCGGCCAAAGGAACTTCGCCGCTACAGATTGGCGGCTGCCCCTTGCGCCGGAGGTTGGCGCACAAAACCGGAAATCGGGTCCGCGTGAGTTTCGCCCGGAATCCGGGTTCGCTGAAGTGAAAGTCGCGGTTGCCGGGGATCGCGGCATCGTACCCGGCGTGGTTCATCAGGTCGTGAGTTGCCTCGCCATTTCGCGAATATGTGGCATTTCCCGACGCTCCCTGGTCACCTGCGTCCAGCAGCAGTGCGTTTGGTGCGGCGGCAAGTTTACGCTGTCGCAGGAACTCCGCATCCTCGCGGAGCAGCCGCCCGTGAAAATCGTTGGTGTGGAGAATAGTCAGCCGCATCGTGTGTTGCGCGCAGCGTATAGATCAACCGGCTGGAGCCGGATGTTCGCCCGGCGTAGAAGCGCGCAGCCATTCGAGATACGCACGTATTGCTGTAGTGCGGTCGCCTCGTGCGTTCAATATTTCCTCACACACCTCGCGGACGGCGCCGCGCCCGCCCGGTGCCCGCGTCACGAAATCGGCGGCAGCGCGGAGGTCCTCGGCAGCGTCGGCCACAGCTATGTTCAACCCGGCGCTGTCAAACGCGGGCAGGTCATTCAAATCGTCACCGATAAAAGCCACAAAGTGGCGAGGCACGCCATTCGCCTCCGCCAAGCCGGCCAGGCATGCGGCTTTATCTCGTACATCCTGGCACAGGTCGTCAATGCAAAGCTCGTGGGCACGCTGTTCGACGGAGGCGCTGGTTCGGCCGGTGATCCACGCAGATCGAATTCCAATCCTGCGCAAGAGCACCAGTCCTAAGCCGTCGCGTACGAAAAAGCGCTTCGTCTCGGTCCCAGCGCCAGAAAGCATTATGCCGCCATCCGTGAGCACGCCGTCCACATCCATCGCGAGCAGCCGCACCGATGCGAAGCGACGGTTCAGATCGTGTGGCTCGGGCCTCACGGCTTGCCGGCCGTACCAAGCAGAGTTTTAAACTCTGTTTCGTTCGCCGCCTTTCCGAGGCCCTCTTCGTACGAGATCAGCTTCTGCTGAACCAGCGCCGCCAAAGATTGGTCGAGCGTCTGCATCCCATGACGCTGACCCGTCTGGATAATCGAACCGATCTGATACGTTTTGCTCTCGCGGATAAGATTGCGAACAGCCGGAATCGCCACCAGCGTCTCAAACACGGCCATCCGGCCCTCCCCATCGACCCGCTTCACCAACGTTTGCGATATCACGCCGAGCAAATTGACCGACATCTGCATCCGGACCTGCTGCTGCTGATGCGTTGGGAAGACATCAATTACCCGATCAACCGTTTGCACGGCGTCGGTTGTATGCAGGGTACCAAACACCAAGTGGCCCGTTTCCGCGGCGGTGATCGCTAGCTGGATGGTCTCCAGATCGCGCATCTCGCCAATGAGGATCACATCGGGGTCTTCGCGAAGAGCCGAGCGAAGCGCGTTTGGAAATGCCAGCGTATCGGTGTCGAGCTCGCGCTGATTGATCAGCGCCTGACGGTCGGTGTGCACGAACTCTACCGGATCTTCAATCGTGATGATGTGGACCGGCAGCTTGCCGTTTATGTAGTCGATCATCGCGGCCTGGGTGGTGGATTTGCCGGATCCAGCCGGGCCAGTTACCAGCACCAGCCCACGCGGCCGCTCAGAGAAGGTGCGCGTAACCGCCGGCAGCCCCAAATCGTCAAGTGAACGGATTTCGTACGGTATCACCCGGTAGGCCGCGCCGATATTGTTTCGCTGCGAATAGAGATTGCCGCGAAACCTGGCCAACCCCTTGATTTCGTACGCAAAATCGAGTTCCAACTCCTCTTCGAATCGCGTGCGTTGCGTTTCGGAGAGATTGGAGTACGCCAGCCACTTCACCTCATCTGCGCTGAGCGCCTCCATATCGAGTGGGATCAAATCCCCATGGACGCGTACCAGTGGCGGGCTGTCGGCCTTGATGTGCAAGTCGGAACCATTGTTACAGACGCAGGATTCCAAAAGTTGATCGAGCACAACGGGAGACATTACCGCAACTCCTGGGGTCGGCAACTATAGCGGGTCAGATACATCGGCTACTATTCCCAGTCGCATTGCGCGCTGCCGGAATTCGAGTGGATTGGAGCTCTTTGCCAATGCGTCCTCGAATTCGATGATATCGCGGCCGGCGAGATCCAATAGGCTGGCGTCCAGAGTCTGCATGCCATGCTGTTGCCCAGTTTGAATATCGGTGTAGATTTGATAGGTTTTGCCCTCTCTGATCAGCGTACGGATGGCGCTGGTGCAGACCATTACCTCAAATGCCCCTACCCGGCCCGTACCATCTTTGCGCATCAGAAGCGTCTGGGAGATGACGGCCTGCAGCACCACGGAAAGCTGCATGCGTATCTGCTGCTGCGCTTCCGGTTCAAATACGTCAATAATGCGGTCAATGGTTTGCGGTGCATCGGTCGTATGCAGGGTTGCAAACACGAGGTGGCCGGTTTCAGCCGCCGTTATTGCGAGCTTGATGGTTTCGAGGTCGCGCATTTCACCAACGAGAATCACATCGGGATTCTGCCGCATAACGTGCTTCAGAGCTGCGGCGAATGTATGCGTGTCCACCCCAACCTCGCGCTGGTTCACCGCGCACATTTTGTCCTGATGTACATATTCGATCGGGTCTTCGATCGTTACAATATGACCCTGGCGGGTTTCGTTTATCAGATCGATAACGGCAGCAAGCGAGGTTGACTTGCCCGATCCGGTTGGACCGGTGACGAGAACAAGGCCGCGCGGCAGTTGGGCGATTCGCTTTGCAACCTGCGGAATGCCAAGCTGATCAATCGTGCGGATTTCGTAGGGAATGACGCGCATAACCGCGCCGATGTGCCCCTGCTGCCGGAATATATTGACGCGGAATCTCGAGAGACCCGGGACGGCATAGGAGGTATCCAGCTCCATGGTCTGCTCGAATCGCGCCTCACGGTCCGGAGACATGACGGGATGAATCAGTTCGTAAATGTCGTGTTCGGAAATAACGGGCATGTCGAGCCGAGTCAGTACACCGTGGATTCGCATCACTGGTGGCTCGTCCACGCGCAGGTGCAGGTCAGAGGCCTCACGCTCTACCAACAGTTTCAGGAGGTCATCAATATGAAGCATTGGGCTTGGACGGCAATATCAGGAGGCAGGCAAAAACAACGCGCAACACCAGAAGCGGCGCGCCCGTTGGTCGATTTCCGGCGCATGCCGGCGCCACCGCGCTAGCCAGACGGAGCTACCGGCAGCCCCGGCACCTGCGGCGCCGCTGCGCCCGCGCTATCAGCCGTGATCTCACCCTTACTGGCGGCCACTCGGATCAACTGGCGCATCTCCGTCGGCTGTCCAGCATTCGCCAACGCATCCTGCTCTGTGATCAGGCCGGACTTGAGATACCGCAAAAGGCACTGGTTCATCGTCTGCATGCCCCAGTAGGATTCTGTTCCCGCCTGCCGAATTGCGCTATAGATGTCGTCCGATCGCCCTTCTTCCACCATCTTTACGATCGTTGGAGTAATATCCATCACCTCAACGGCAGCCAGGCGCCCTGAGCCATCGGCGGTGGGCACCAGTTTCTGCGACAGCACTCCGCGCAGCGAAACCGATAGGCGGAGCCAGAGCATCTGGCGTTCGTGCGGCTGAAACATGTTAGAAATACGGTCCAATGTCTCGGCTGCACTGGCGGTATGTACGGTAGCAAAGACCAGGTGACCGGTTTCCGCCGCCTGCAACGCCACGTTCATTGTCTCGATGTCGCGCATTTCGCCGATGAGGATCACGTCCGGCGCTTGTCGCAGCACGTGCGTCAGCGCGGCTTGAAAGCTCAGAGTATCGATACCGACCTCGCGCTGGCTGATGACCGCGAGTTTGTCCTTGTGTACAAACTCGATCGGATCCTCAACCGAGACGATATTCACCCGCCGCGTGGAATTAAGAATATCAATCATCGCGGCGAGTGTGGTGGTTTTGCCGCAGCCTGTCGGCCCGGTCACCAGGATGAGCCCGGCGCGGTGAACCAGAAAATCACGCACCTTCAACGGAATTCCCAGCTCCTCCAGCGACTTGATCTTTGTTGGGATCAGCCGGCAGACAGTAGCCGTGTGGCCACGCTGGTTGTAGACGTTCATTCGGATCCGGAGCTCCTCGCCAATGGAGAACGCGAGGTCCATTTCCGACGTCTCTTCAAAAGCCTTCTGCTGCCGCGGCGTCATTTTGCCCATGCAGAGCGTGTGGACCTCGTCCGCCGTCATCACGGGGAAATCTGTTCCGGCTATATGGCCGTGGATACGCACGGATGGAGGCGTATTCGCACGAAGAAACAGATCGGAGGCCGACCGCTCACCGGCCCACAGCAACATCTCGTCGAGATCAAGCGCCATTGGTTTCTTGTTCCTCAGTCCATGCACGCGGTCGATTGTCTACGCCAAACGCGGTCCGGCCCTCAGCAGCCTGACCATTACCGTCCATCCGCTCAGAAATCCAAGCGCTGCGACGAGCGTCGCGGCACCGGGTGGTACACCCCGCCTGGCGCCAGCCCGATCTGGCCGTGAACGTCCACCCAACCGGGCACAGGACACGGGCACGAGATCTGCTGGACAGAGGTGCCTTCGCACAGTACAGGCAAACTGGTACGCGTTCCCAGATTTGACGAGATTTAGCGTCAATTCGGCATTCCGGATGCTGGTCGGTCCATGGTATGGTTCAGCCACATCGTCCTGAATGACGATGAATGCTGGGACGCTTCGAGAAACATTGTTGAGATAAGGCAGAAGTTCCGGAACGCCTCCGGGCATCTGAGGCGCATCCAGCAGCGTTGTAGAAACACCTGGGTTTGCAAGAGCGCGGGATTGTTGGACCACAATCCCGGTATGCCTCCAGCCCGCGGCGCGACACATCGCAAGCACCCGACGCCGAAGCACGGCTTCATCGCCTGGTCCGGAGAATGTCAGCCGCGCCCTATCGGCCGACACGACATCGATCCACAGAGTAGTTGCACGTACCCGAGCGCTCCGCGTTTGAGCGCTGCTCGGCGCGCTACTTACGCCGACGGCCACCGCCAGCACCACACCGAGATGGCGAAGCAACAGACGAACGGACGCTCCGCTCAGCCAGCGATCCTGGCCACACTCCGTGCACTGGAGGTGTGGAGCTGAGGAGACTCGAACTCCTGACTTCCTCAATGCCATTGAGGCGCTCTCCCAGCTGAGCTACAGCCCCACGAAGCCGGATCGACGGGTCTCGCCGGCGGACGCTCCATTATACACCACGACCTGCCGGTGCATCAACGGCGGTAACGAGAGGCTCCGCAGGAACGACGCACTTGCGCGCCGAACAGCGGCACGCGGGAACTTGCCGGCTGAAAGGAGCGCTGCGATGCCACGAATATGGGGAGAGACACTGACTCGCGAAGCGCTTCTTCAGCGCGTCGGCGATATCATTCAGGTCGCCACCGTCCGTGCAGTAGAGCTTGCGGACGGTGCCGAGCGCGGTGTGCGTGCCCTCGAGGTATGCACGGGTAGCGGACTCGCATTTACGATACTGGCTGACAGAGGCATGGATATCTCCACCGCCACGTACAACGGGCGCGCACTTGCCTGGCGATCGGCAACTAGCGACGCACATCCAGCCTACTTCCAGTCCGAGGCCGAAGGAGGGCGAGGCTGGCTTCGCCAGTTCTACGGCGGTCTTGTGGTTACTTGCGGGCTAACCTGGGCCGGAGCAAACGATGTGGATGACGGCCAGCTCTTTGGCCTGCATGGGCGAGTCAGCAATCTGCCGGCTACCAACGTATCGTGGGACGGACGTTGGAATGGAGATGACTACGAAATAACGATACGCGGCCGCGTCCGACAGGCAACGGTTTTCGGAGAAAACCTGGAGATGACCCGAACGATCCGATCGATGCTCGGTGCATCGCGCCTGGTGATACAGGATGAGGTGACAAATCTGGGCAGTCAGCCTACAGAACACATGCACCTTTACCATATCAACATCGGCTGGCCCACACTGTCGCCGGGCGGGCGGCTTGTGTCGCCAACGCTGTCGGCGATCCCCAGAGATGATGAAGCCGAGTTGGGTAAGGCGGAGTTTGCCCGGTTTGGCGAACCCACAGCCGGCTACCGCGAGAAGGTCTACTTCCATACCATGGCGCCGCTTGCAGATGGACGCTGTGCTGCCGCAGTCGTCAACTCAAGCGTGCCGTCCGGCTCGGGGCACGGTGGATTCGGGGTCTATTGCCGATGGCGCCCGCACCAGCTACCGCGCTTCACCGAATGGAAAATGCTGGATGCAGGAACGTATGTGGTTGGCATGGAGCCGGCGAACTGCAGCGTACTCGGCCGGGCGCAAGAGCGCCGGGATGGCACGCTTGCCGTTCTGCAACCGGGCGAAACCGTACCCTACGAGGTGGAAATCGGCGTTCTTGATGGAGCTGGCGAGCTGGCAGCATTTGAAGGCGAGTGCCGGGCAGCCGTCAGCGGCGCCTCGTCGGCAGCGTGACGTCGCCTGAATTGGCGGCACGCCGTCGGCCGACCGAGCGGGCCGCTGCGTTCGCCATCGGGGCCGGCGCACTCGCGATCACATTGCTGCCGTACGTTCAGGGCTGGGCAGGCGCACATGGGCGCGTGTACATGTGGCTGGGTTACAACCTCGACGACAGCTGCGTCTATCTCTCATGGATGCATCAGGCCGCGCACTCCGGCCTGCGTGTTTACAACCTGTTCACAACCGACGCGCAACACGGTTTAATTGCTAACCCACTGTTTCTCGCTTTAGGCTGGTTCGGCGCCGTGACGCACATGCCTTTGGTTGCGGTGAACCAACTGGCGCGGCTGGCCGGTGGCGTGGTACTGCTTGCGGTGGTCTGGCGACTGCTCAAAGCCACCATCCTTGAGCCGCGGAGTCGCCTCATGGCATTCGCGCTCATCTGCTTCTCGTCGGGTCTTGGCTGGCTGCCGTTGTGGTGGTCTGTCCCGCCGATCGCAACGCCAATCGACAAGTGGCAGCCGGAAGCGATTACGTTTCTGTCGCTCTACCTCAGCGCGCTCTTCGCATTCTCAATCGCGATGCAGGCGGCCGTTATCGGCCTGTTATACGGCGCGATGCAGCGAAGAGATTGGCGCCTCGCTACCGGCGCCGGCCTGCTGGGCGCCGTGATCGGCCTGACGCACTCGTACGACGTCATCACAATCTCAGCAGTCTGGCTGTCTTTCCTCGTGGTGGAGACGGCCGCCGCGGTAGCCGGCCACAGCACAGAGGCGCGCCGCAAGGCATTGGCTGGTTGGCTCCACGCCGGCATCGCTGGGGCGCTTACGCTGCCGTCGGTGGCCGTGATGTATCACGAGTTCCGGACTGAAGCCGTTTTTCACGCACGAGCCGAGGTGCCGACACTTGCGCCCGCACTGGCATGGGTAGTGCTGGGCTACGGGATTACGTTGGCGCTAGCCATTGGCGGGGCGATTGTGATCTGGCAGCGTGGCGGCTTCGGCGTGGCGCCAGGAGCATCCGCACCGCGTGACCATGATCCTTTCTTCCGAACAAATACAGCAGCTCGCCTCATGCTGGTGTGGGCAGTCGTCAATGTGGCCATTGCCTGGATGCCGGGCGCGGCTTTCCAGCGAAAGCTGATACAGGGCGCTCACCTGCCACTGGCGGTTCTGGCCGCCGGCGGCGCGCTGGCGTTCTGGCGATGGCTGTCACGGCGAACGCCAGGCACCTCATACTCACTGTTCACCGTCTCACTTACCATCGTGTTGGCACTGACTAATATCCGATTCCTGGTGCGCGAGGTTCGGAATAACGAGCGAAACCGTGTTCAAACGATGCTGGAGAGAGCCTATCTGAACCCAGGAGAATTGGCCGCGCTGCAATGGATCGCACGGCATACACCGAAACGAGACGCTGTTCAGCCGTTGCCGTGGGTAATGCAACCCGATCCACATCATATCGCCGCCTACGATATTACGCTTGCCTCCTTTACGCCCGGCCTCATCGGCAGACACGTTTACTGCGGGCACTGGGGCGAAACACCAGACTTTGGCTCGAAGTTCAATGAGCTCGCAAGGTTTGCCTTGCCTACAACAACCGACACGCAGAGAATTGCGCTATTGCGAAAGATGCATGTGGCATACCTCATCTTTTCGCAGAAGGCGCGTGGCGACACTGGCGCCGACACGCTGGAACCGATGTTCCGCGGAAGGGTGGTGCTGCCCGACTACCTGAAGTTGGTCTATTCCAACCGCGATGCCGACATCTATCTGGTACAACTGCCGCTGGGCGCAAGCCGGAGTGCGCCCGGGTAATTATCACAGGCTACCGTGAAAACCGCAATCTGCAACGAGACTTTCGAACACTGGCGGTGGGACGATACGCTGGATGCCATTACAGCCGCCGGCTACGACGGCGTGGAAATAGCACCATTTACGTTTGCCAGCGAGCCCGCCGAGATTACAGCCGATGACCGGGCTTCCATTGCGACAGCGGCCCGGCGTCGCGGACTCCAAATCGCCGGCTTGCACTGGCTCCTGGTCTCACCACCGGGCCTCTCACTGACCAGTGATGATACCGAGGTGCGGGTACGTACCGTTCGACACCTGGCCGCGCTCGTTGAACTGTGCGCCGACCTCGGCGGCGCCATCATGGTACTGGGCTCGCCGGCACAACGGCGAATACCGGCTGGCTTGAACACCGCCGGCGCCACGCTGCGGGTGGTGGAAGCCCTGGCCTCCGTGGCGCCCGAGGCGGAAAAACGCGGTATTACAATCTGCCTAGAGCCACTGCCGGCGCCGGAGGCTGATCTGATCTTGACACTGCACGAAGCCGTTGACGCTATTGCGCAAGTGGCAAGCCCCAATCTCCGGACGCTGATCGACGTGAAAAGCGCTTCAGCCGAGTCCACCGATGTGGCCGCAGCGGTGCGCACGTGGGCCCCATGGGTCGCGCACTTTCATGCCAACGATACCAACATGCGAGGACCCGGGACCGGGGACACCGACTACGTCCCGATTATGGCTGCGCTGCACGAGATCGGTTACGCGGGTTGGGTGTCGGTGGAGGTCTTCAACTACGAGCCCGACCCGGTGACCATAGCCAGAGAAAGCATCAGCTACGTTCGACGCTGTAACGAGGCTGCAATGCGATCGCAGAGGGCATAAGCCAACCTATTTACCCGGGCCAAGCGGATAGAGCAGCTTCTGAATATCGGGCTGGTTGAAATTCTGCATGGTTACGACCGTAACCCCGGTATCCACCTGCTCGGGATGGTTAGACTTCACCTCGTGGGCCTTGATGGCCTGAACGACGCGCTTCACGCCTTGATATCCCATCTGGAAAGGGCGCTGCACCACCAGTGCCTGAATAACGCCATCCTTCAGGTCAGCAATCTCTTCGTCACCGCCATCAAACGCCACAAGCTTTACTTTGCCGGTGTCGCCTTTCTGCCGGATCGACTGGGCGGCACCAACGGCTCCGCCCTGGTTGCATGCAAAGATGCCGGCGAGCCCGGGATGCGCCGCCAGCATAGAATCCACAGCATCCTGCCCCTTGTTGACATCGCTGTTGGAATAGAGCGTTACCACCAGATGCAACTGTGGATACTTCGCCAGCTCTTGCTTGAAACCGTTCTCCCGATCGTCGGATGATCCGGCGCCCTTTACAAACGGCAGCAAGCCCACATCCCCACCCTTGGGACCAACAAGCCTGGCAAGCTCGTCGGCCGCATCCGCGCCACCGGTCACATTATTTGTAGCAATAAACGCTACAGATGTATCCGGCGTGATGCCACTGTCGATCATGACCACCGGTATGCCGGCAGCCTGCGCCTTTTGCACTTCCGGCGCCAGGGCATGCGCATCGCACGCAGCCATTACAATTCCGCTGACGCCTTTGACTATCTGGGCGTCGAGTATGTTCTTCTGCTCCACCGTCTGCGTCTCTTCCGTAGGACCCTGAAAGATGATCGACGCGTTGTCCTCCGCGGCTGCCTTCTCGGCGCCCGCCTTCACCGTCTGCCAGTATGACTGCGTGACGCCTTTCGGTATGAGAGCGATCTGGAGTTTGCCACCAGCGCCGGCCGAGCCCGGACGGTGGCATCCGGCTGCCCCAACGGTTGCGATCACTCCGGCAGCGCAAAACATGCGACGTACGGCGGCACTCGGGCGACCTGCACTACGGTGACCTTTTCGCATTTCGATTCTCCCTGCTTGGTTCGCTAAACGTGCGGCTAGAAGATACCTTCGGCGGCATCCCCTGTATGTACTGCTGCAGCGGCGGCAGCTCTTTCAAGGGCAGCATGAACCAGCTGCCCGGCGCGGTTCAGCGCGGAATTGGAGCCATGGACTTTGATCGCATGTTGAATGTCCTGTTCCGCGCCGCGCATATCGCCCGGCGCCGCGGTTGCGATTGCGGTGCGGTATCCAGCCTCAGACTGCGCCAGGTCATTTTGAACTGCGTGAACAAGGGCAACGTTAAAGAGGACATACACCAGACCGGGACTGATGGCGAGAGCCCGCGCCGAACTGGTGAGTGATGCGGAATAGTCACCAGCACCATACTGCGACCAGCCCATGTTTCCCCAGACTGTCGGATTGTTCGGTGTAATCGCGATACACGCCTGATACTGCTCGACGGCCTGAGCGTGGTCGCCGGCGGCTTCATACGCATCCGCTAGCTGTGCGATCAGAAGCGGGCTCCTGGGTGCGCGCGCCAACTGCTCCTTCGCGCTGGCAATGGCTTGCGGATACCGCTTCAAACCCTCCATCGCCGTGCAGTCCGTCGGGTCGGCAACGAGTGCCGCTTCATATTCCCGTTGCTCCATCGCCAGATCGCCGGCCTTGTGCGCGGCATCGGCCAGCGCATCATGAGCTCCCGCGAAACCGGGAGCGGCTCCCACGGCATTCTGAAATGCCGCAACAGCGTGGCCGAAATCACCCGCCTGTACGTAAGCCTGACCCAGCCCCATTCGGAACTGCGGGTTGAGCGGATCGCGCTGCACCGCTTGTTGAAGTTCGGCGTAGGCTTGACTGTAGTTTCCGGCAGAAAGCAGGGCATTCCCCAGGCTGAAGTGGAACCCCGGCACCGCTGGATTGAGGTTCACCGCCGTCTGAAAGGCTTTCACGGCATCCGGAAAGCGGTTGAGTTGGCTATTGGCTGCTCCCAGATCCATCCAGGCGCGGATATCTTTCGGATTGGCAACCGTAGAACGCTGGAAGGTTGCGAGGGCTTCCACCACTTTGCCTTGCGCCATCAGGTGCTCGCCATCCGTGTCCAACTTGGAACTATCATCAGCCGGCGCAGTGGGCTTCGCTGGCGCCCCTGGCGGAGGCTTTGGCGCCGTCTGGGCAATTGCGTGGGTTGCAGTGCAGGATGTGATGGTGTACAAGCCCAGCATCGCGAGAATGCCGCCCAGGCTGACAATCCGGTGGGAGATCTGCTTTGTGTTCTGGTTCATGTTCGCCTGCGAATGCGGTCGTAGAGTACGGCAATTACGATAACGCTGCCGACAATAAGGTACTGGTGCCCCTGCTCAAGACCGGCCAGGTCGCAACCATTCTGGATCACCGACATGAGAAACGCGCCGATGATCGCGCCGGGAATGCCACCCGTTCCGCCAAATAGGGATGTTCCGCCCATTACGGTAGCTGCTATCGACCACAGCTCCATCTGCGCACCAGCCGTGGGCTGGGCAACCCCAGCGCGCGAAACGTCGATAACCGCCGCTATTCCGGTGACGAATCCCATCAGCGTCATGATGGAAACTGTCATCCAGCGCATATTGATACCCGACAGGCGCGCTGCTTCGCGATTCCCGCCAACAGCGTACACCGACCGACCCCATCGCGTCGCGGAGAGAACCACGTGGATAATGATGGCGCAGACGATCATTATCACAAACGCCCATGGCAGGCCGGCGCCCATTCTGGTTTGAAAGAGCCCGCCCGAACCAAACACCTCGAAGCCTGGCGCCAGCGGCGAGATATTGATGCTGTTGGACACGATAAGCGCGAGGCCGCGGCAGGCAAGCATGGCGCCAAGCGTGACGATAAAGCTGGGTATCCGGCCATAGGCTGTCACCAGCCCGTTGACCACGCCAATGGCGGAGCCGGAAGCGCATGCTACCGCGATAGCGGCGATGACACCAAAATGATGATCGCGCATTGCCACGCCGGCCATACAGCCGGCGAATGCAAGGTTAGACCCCACCGAAAGGTCGATTTGTGCGGCGATAATCACCACCGTCTGACCGACCGCCAGTATTGCAACAACCGAGGTCTCGCGAGCCAGGTCCTGAAGGTTGACGAGGCTGAGAAAGCGCGGCTGATACCACCAAAGGCCCACACTGAGCAGCGCCAAAAAGCCCAGCGGCGCCATCGCGTCGCGAACCTGCTCGTTGAGGCGCGCCCGTCCAAGCAAGGAGAAAGGTGACGTCAAACAGCGATCTCCGGCAGATTCGCGCCCCATCGGAGGCAACGCGCCTGGGGCGCATTGTGGATTACAACGCTCACCGGCGGGTTTCCTGCTCGTGCAGGAAGCCAACGAGCCATTCACGAAACCGGCCGCCATGAAGTTATCAAACTATGTGCTCATTCTGGTGGTGTCGATCCTTCTCCCCATCGTCGCTCCGGCTGCCCCGGCCGACGCTCGCCCATCCGGCGATTCGCTCGCACGGCGCATCAATAGCCTGCTGAACAAGCCAGGTTTGCGCGAGGGCTTTCAGGGCGTCCTGATCAAGTCACTAAAGAGCGGCCGGACGCTGTACGCCCGGAATGCCGATAGCCTCTTTGTCCCGGCATCCAACAACAAGATCCTCACAGCATGCGCCGCACTCGGTGTGCTCGGCATCGACTTCCGATGGCATACGCGGGTGCTGGCGACGTCGCGACCAGACAAAGATGGCGTGGTGAACGGAGACCTTGTACTGCAAGGTTCTGGCGATCCGATCCTCACAGCCGACGATCTGAATGCTCTGGCCGGTCAGTTGAAAGCTGCCGGCATTCATCGCATAACCGGAAACCTGCGCTTTGATGATTACCGCTTTGACCGCCAGTTCCTGGGTGAAACCTGGGCTTGGGACGACGAGCCCTACTACTATTCCGCCCAGATCAGCGCCCTGAACGTGGATGAGAATGTAGTGGTGGTGCACGTCCAGCCCGGCACGGGCATAGGCGACCCGGTCGGCGTAAGCGTAACGCCCTTGGCCGACTACGCCACGGTGCACTGCACGGCCGTAACGACGGCAAAAGGCACGCCGGTAGGACTCGATGTTACTCGCCGGCGCGGCCGCAATACGATCCTAATCTCGGGCAGTCTACCGGCCGGCATCGCGCCCGCGAAAGATCCTGCCATCGCGGTTACGTACGAAGACCCTCCGCGCTTCGCCGCAACACTCTTTCGGTCGGACCTCATCAAGGCCGGCATTGAGATTGCCGGCGGCACTCTGGAAGGCCACAGCCCTGTTGGCGCGGTGCTGCTGGCCGACCACCTCTCGCCCGCGATGCCGGAGGTGCTCCGCCGGCTCAACAAGCCGAGCGACAACCTGATAGCGGAGTGCTTGCTGAAGTCGGTTGGAGCGCAGATTGATGGACAGGGCACCGGCGGGGAGGGCGGCACCGCATGCCTCGCCGCGCGCACATGGTTCCGTACCATTGGTCTGCGGATGAGCGAGGTTCGGCAGGCCGATGGTTCCGGGCTATCACGAGACAACTTTGTGTCACCCCGGAATATCGTACGCACGCTGGTGTGGTTCACCAAACAACCCTGGTTCAGGCAGTACGATGAGTCGCTCCCGGTCGCCGGCGTGGATGGCACGCTCGCGCGCCGGATGAAGGGTACTGCCGCCGCCGGCAACTGCCATGCGAAGACGGGTTACGTGTCGCATGTAAGCACCATTAGCGGATATGTGCGAACGGCGGACGGCCAGCCGCTGGTTTTCTCGATTCTGATGAACAACCATTTGTGTCCTAACCGCGTCTGCGAACAGGCTCAGGATGCTATCGTCGTCCTGCTCGCGAGCCTGCGCGGAAACGCCGGCGCCCATCAATCGGACTAAAGACATGGGCTGATGTCCACAATCGGCACGCCACCCCCACCAGCCCGCCGCAAAGCCCGCGACCTTGCAGCGAGCCACCGGTCCCGACGTCGAATTACTGGCTTGTGGAAACCAGCCCGGCAGGCGCCGACGGGGCGTCCGACGCCTTGCCGATCGCTGGCGGTTTGCGAATCAACGAGGCGGCTGCACCGCGTACACCCGGCGCAGCGTTCTGCGGCATGGCGCCGCGGATTTGGGCGCTCTGGTCCCTGGATTCGCCAGAAAGTGCGGGCGCGTTGCTTTGCGCAGCCACAGGCGTCACTCGGACCGTGGTGATCGGCGAATCTGAACTTCGGCCAACGAGCGCACCGACGCCAATTCTCAAGCAACGCCCTGCGATCACGATGCGGTCGGCCAGACTGAGCCCACCACGTTCGGCTTGAGCCGCCAGATATCTGCAACCGGCTACCGCGCCGGAACCGTTTGATGGCGCGTTACCCGGACGTGCCGCGAGGCCGACGAGGAAAGTAGTCGCTAATACGGTGCAGACCATTCGAAAGAGATTTATTGGGAGTTGGCGCAGTCGTGTCTTCCACTGCCGCCGTCTGACCGCGGCCCGAACCACCTTAACGATGTTCGCCGGTTGGGCTATTGCCTCACGCAAACGGTTTTCGGCGCCGACCGCCAACAACTTATTGATATTCCGGTAGGACGTTTGGCATTCACCGCAGCGGGCAAGATGCCCCATAACCGCCGGCGCGCCGGCATATCCAGCGCCGTTGCGGATGACGTCGATCAACTGGTTATCGTCGCAACAGACATCTCGCTTCGATTCCCCTTCAAGCCGGGGCGGCTGGGAACCTTCTGTTTCGTCGCCCACCTCCGAGCCGGTAATACCGGCCCCACACTCACCATCTTCTTGATGTCTCGATACCATTTGTTAGCTCCAGTCTGGTTTGGGCACGATGCGGTGACCCTTGATAACTCTACAAAAAGGTGCGTTCACGCTCTGCGTTGCAGAAGTTCGTGAAAGCCTTCACAGTGAGCCACCGTGTTGTGTTCCAGCTTGCGAATACCGAAAGTTTCCGCAGGTGCGAGCTAAGCCTATATATTCACTATATGTAATTATATGCTACGTGACAAAACGTATTCGCCAGATGTACGTACGTATAGAAATTCCTTCGCGTGGTGAGTACGACGGACGAAGGAATCCTGATCTGCCGTCGCAAATGACCCGTATAACACGACCGAAACATGGCGCTGCCACCGAGGGGAGTTATGATACGTACTAATGACTTACTTGCCCTAGGAGCGTTTACTATTACTGCCTACGCACCGCACGGTTGGCGCCGATCACGGCGCATCGATCGGCTTGTCGCCACTCTCGCACAGCTGGACGCCGAACTGGCTCGCGCCTCGTCGTGGAGTTCGTACCAGGAGAGGAAACTCGTGCTGCGCGAGTGGGCCGAGGCGGCCCTGATCGATGTTCGAGAGGGTCAGATCCTCGCCTCGATGGCGTGGCAAAGACTCCAGCAGCGCGTCCGGGATTCCCGACAGCCTAATAGGGGGAGCGACTGCGGGGCGACCTGAGGAGTTCGCTCTCCGCGCAGGCCGAAACCGGGCGTACGAGCCGGCGCCGGTCGAGTGCAACCTGCCGGGCAGCGACCAGCTCGGCGGCCACCAATTCCGCAAATGCTCGTGTACGCGTGTGTTCCGGCGCTTCGGTAGGGCTGGCCAACAGCCGTTCCACATGGCTCAAACTCGCAATGTCGCCGGCCTGCGCGATCAGTTTCAACGACGCCAGCACCAACTCCGGCTGTGAGGATGCTAGCCCGGTGACCGCGGCACAACGCAAACTGCCCGTCAAGGCCTCACACTCTCCTGCTGCCGATAGCGCTGCTGAGGCCGCAAGGCAATCCGGCGATAACTGTGCGGTTTCCGCACGGAGACGACCCGATTGCGCCAGTGCCGGAAGAGCCAGCTTACCGGACCGGGTGCGGACACAGAGTTGGACAGCGCCAACTGCCACCAGCAACGGGCATATGAAGCATACGACGGCGAATGCGGGGTTGCGGCCGTCCAGAGTGGGAAGCAGACCGAACAAGATCCATAGCAGTGCCGCGGAGCCGACGCATGCCTTGCCCGAAAGCTGCGTCAGCGCGCGGCAAGAACGGAATGTTCGTAATCCAGGTTTGGAGCCAACCACTTTTCCGCAGTCTCCAGATCCCAACCTTTGCGCGCGGCGTAATCCGCCACCTGGTCGCGCGCAAGGCGCCCCACCGGAAAGTAGCGCGCCTGCGCATGCCCGATATAGAGCCCGGATACGGATGCGCCCGGAGACATCGCCAGGCTCTCCGTCAGCTTGATTCCGGTGTGAGCTGTGGCGTTCAGCAAACGGAAAATCGTCTCCTTCTCGGTATGGTCCGGACACGCCGGGTACCCGGGCGCCGGACGTATTCCGCGATACTTCTCGCCGATAAGCTCTTCATTTGACAGTGCTTCGTCAGCGCCAAAGCCCCAGTCGAAGCGGGCGATCTGGTGCAGGCGCTCGGCAAAGGCCTCCGCCAGGCGATCTGCCAGGGCCTCCGCCAGTATTGCATTGTAGTCATCATGCTCACGCTGGAAACGCTCCACCAGCTCCTTCAGATTCGCGCCGGCGGTAACGGCAAATGCTCCGATGTAGTCAGCGAGGCCTGTCTGCAACGGCGCCACATAATCGCTCAGCGAGTAGTTCACCTGTCCGGGGCCTTTGTCCGCCTGCTGCCTCAGGGTATAGAGCACATCCAGCCGCTCGCTCCGCGTACTGTCCGTAAAAAGGACGATGTCGTCGCCGACGCTGTTGGCTGGCCAAAAGCCGTATACACCGCGGGCCGTTATCGCCTTGTCATGCACCATCTGGCTGAGCAAGGTGCGCCCGTCGTCATACAGCTTTTGCGCTGCATCCCCCACGACTTTGTCGGTAAGGATCTCTGGAAAGCGTCCGCGCAGTTCCCATGCGTGGAAGAATGGCGTCCAGTCTATGAATGGAACGAGCTCAGCCAGTGGATAGTCGCCAAGGGCACGGATACCGGTGAACGACGGCGTGGATATGTTGTCGGCGCCCCACTCCACCTGCGGTCGGCGCCTCCGCGCAACGGCTATCGGCAGGAGTGGTGCAGCCTCACGACGCCCGGCATGCTGCAGCCGTAGCGTCTCCTGCTCCTCGCGCGCGGTTGCCACGAATCCATCGCGGTTCTCGGAACTCAACAGGTTGGACATCACGCCGACCGCACGCGAGGCATCCAGAACATGGAGGACGGGGTTCCGATAGTGCGGTGCTATTTTTATGGCGGTGTGCGCCCGGCTGGTGGTGGCGCCGCCAATCAGCAGCGGTATCTCAAAGCCCTGGCGTTCCATCTCGCGCGCAACATGCGCCATTTCATCGAGCGATGGCGTGATCAACCCGCTCAGTCCAATAAGATCGGCTTGAACCTCACGCGCCTTTTGCAGGATGGTTTCACACGGCACCATTACGCCAAGGTCGATCACTTCGTAGTTGTTGCAGCCCAGCACAACGCCGACAATGTTCTTCCCGATATCGTGCACGTCGCCCTTCACGGTCGCCATCACGATCCGACCCTGAGTGCGCGCCGACAGCGCCTGCTGCTTTTCCGCGTCCATGTAGGGCAGCAGAACCGCAACGGCCTTCTTCATCACTCGGGCGGATTTAACTACCTGGGGCAGAAACATCTTGCCGGACCCAAACAGGTCGCCGACAATGTTCATGCCATCCATCAGCGGACCCTCGATCACCTCAAGGGGCCGGCCATACAAGAGGCGCGCCTCTTCCACATCCTCTTCGATGAACTCAACGATGCCCTTCACCAACGCGTGCGAGAGTCGTGCCTGTACGGGTTCCGTACGCCAGGTCAGGTCGGCAACACGGGCTGCACCCTTACCTTTCACCGTTTCAGCAAACGCCAGAAGTCGCTCGGTCGCGTCGGGTCTTCGGTTGAGGAGAACGTCTTCAACCAGCGCCAGGAGGTCCGTCGGAATCTCTTCGTACACGGCAAGCTGGCCGGCATTCACGATGCCCATATCCAGGCCGGCTGCAACAGCGTGGTAGAGAAACGCGCTATGCATGGCCTCGCGCACTACATTGTTGCCTCGGAAGGAGAACGAAATGTTGCTGACACCACCGCTGACTTTGCAGAGCGGTAGGCGCTGTTTCAAAATGCGCGTGGCTTCAATGAACGCCACAGCGTAGTCGTTATGCTCCTCCATACCGGTCGCCACGGTAAGAATGGCCGGGTCAAAGATGATATCCTCGGGTCGGAATCCTACCTCCTCGGTCAGCAGGCGGTACGCGCGCTCACAGATTGCCACCTTGCGATCAACCGTCTCGGCCTGACCGGCTTCATCAAACGCCATTACCACAACGGCGGCGCCGTAAGCGCGGGCAAGCCGGGCCTGCTCCTTGAACTTTTCCGGCCCTTCCTTCAGGCTGATGGAGTTGACGACGCACTTGCCGGCAACGCAGCGAAGGCCGCATTCGATAGTCGACCAGCGTGAGCTGTCGATCATCATCGGTATCCGGGCGATATCCGGTTCAGCCATCGCCAGATTCATGAACTTTGTCATGGCCGCGTCGGAATCGAGCAGCGCCTCATCAAAGTTCACGTCCAGGATGTTCGCGCCGCCGACTACCTGCTCGTGTGCGATCACCAGGCCCGCTTCGAAGTCACCGGCCAAAATCGCACGGGCAAACTTCGGCGAGCCGGTCACGTTGGTGCGTTCGCCGACCATTGTAAAGTTCGAGTCCGGGCGAAGCGTTAGCGCTTCCAGACCGCTGAGACGTGTCCACGGCGCAACCGATGGCGGTACGCGAGGCGGAACGCCTTCCACCGCCTGCGCAATCGCCCGGATATGGTCTGGCGTGGTGCCGCAGCAGCCGCCCACGATGTTCAGCCAGCCGTTTCGCGCCCACACGCCGAGTTGTGGCGCCATCGATTCCGGCGTTTCGTCAAATCCCGTATCCGAAAGAGCGTTCGGCAGCCCCGCGTTCGGATAACAGCTGACGAAGATCGGTGCAATCGCGCTCAGCTCCTCGATGTACGGACGCATCTCCTTCGGACCTAGCGCGCAATTCAGCCCGACCGAAAGGAGCCCCGCGTGCGCAATTGAATTCCACGCAGCCTCAGCGGTCTGGCCATTCAATGTGCGCCCGCTCAAATCGGTGAGCGTAATGCTGGCCATAACAGGAACTCGCCGCCCACCGTCGTCGAAAAACCGCTGGATGGCGAACAATGCCGCTTTCAGGTTGAGCGTGTCGAACGTCGTCTCGGGCAGCAGCAGGTCCACGCCACCTTCCACCAGTGCGCGCACCTGCTCGAGGTAGGCGTCGCAAACCTGCTCGAACGTAACGTCCCGAGCGCCGGGATCGCTGATATCACGCGAAAGCGACAGCGTTTTGCTGAGCGGCCCAATGGCGCCGGCAACGAAGCGCGGACGGCGCGGGTTGCGAGCAGTCGCAGCATCCGCGCACTTGCGGGCAAGATGCGCCGAAGCCAGGTTCATCTCCCGGACCAGTGAGGTGGCGCCAAAATCATCCTGCGAAAGGCTGGTAGCGTTGAACGTGTTCGTTTCGATGATGTCTGCGCCCGCCTCAAGATACGCAGCGTGTATCCCGCTGATGATATCAGGCCGGACAAGGCTCAGGATATCGTTGTTATTCTGAAGGCGAGCGGGGTGGGCGGCGAATCGTGTGCCGCGGTAGTCCTCCTCCTGAAGCTTGTGCCGCTGTATCATGGTGCCCATGGCGCCATCCAGCACCAGGATACGGCCCGCAAGCAACTCCTCTATGGGCGGTCGGTCAACATCATCGGCCACTTCTCAGAATCACTCCCTTCAAACAGTATACGAACGCCACTCTCCGCGTACGGCGTGCCGTTATGGCGCCCACAACCGTGCGTGAGAGTATACCGCAGGCGCCTCTCGCACACTCCGAGGCAATTAGCTGGCGGATTCCTCGAACGGCGGTCGGTCGTATCCACCACCAAACGGCGCCTCCGGCCGACTCCAGTTTCCGACCAGCGCACGACGAAGCGGCGTTGTTCGCTCCATGAATGCCGGGTCGTTACCGAAACGGTCGCTGGGAATCAGCCACGGCGGGCTGTAGACAATGTGCTGTATCAACCGGTCGTGATTTGCCTCGTTATCGGCGCCACAGTGATATACGCCCTGGTGAAACAGAAGTGCTGAGCCTGCAGGGCCACAAACGGGCTCTGCGTTCGGCAAATCCGCGACCGTCAATCCAGCCGGCAGCTTCACCGAAGCATTGTGGCTGCCCGGTATGATGACGATGTTGCCCATATTTGCCGCCGACTGATCGGTCAGGAAGTACCCAACGCGCAGCTGCACCAACGGTGTGGGAAGCGCCAGCCGCCGGAACTCATACGCGCCGCTACCGTCCTGGTGCAGCCCCTGCCCGGGAAAATGCGCTGGCGATAACGTGCACCAACTGCTCTGAACGATAAAGTAGTCACCGAGCAGCGCACGCACTTTCGGCAATACCGATGGGTGATCGATCAACTCCTCAATTGCGGGCTCTTTCTCGTAAAGGGCGCCGATTTGCCGCCACTTGCGGTTGGGCAAGTCGCCATGTGCGCGCTGTGCCGCTTCCAGGCATCGTTCGGTTTCGCCCGTTGACAGGGCGCCGGGTATCACGAGATAACCCGCCACATCGAACAGAAACCGTTCCGTCTCGGTCATCGGGCCGGGCTTGGCCAAAGGCATCATCGTTCCGGTAGCTCCTCCAGGATAATAGTCACTCTTGTCACTCAACTGCGCTTGAATTGCCGGTCAAGGCTTGCAAACGGTATTGTCACCACGATCGGGCGTCCATGCGGACACAACCACGGGTTTTCGGTATCGGCAAGCTGCTCCAGCAGGCTCTCCATCTCCGGAACCGTCAGCGGGTCACCGGCCTTTACCGCCATTTTACATGCGTTTGTGATGGTGACGACATCACGCTCTACGAGCAGCCTTCGCGAAACAGATTGATTCACCAGCTCGTCGATCGTATCGCGAAGAATGGCTTCGGCGTTGCGAGATCGGAGTGCCGTCGGCACGGCCCGCACGATAAATGCTTCCTTACCGAACGGCGCGATGTCCCAGCCCGCGCGCGCGAACTGATCCAGGTTATCGCCGACAATCACCGCCTCTCTGCGCTCAAGCGCCAGGTTCCAGGGCACGGCCAGCTGCTGCGATGGAATACCGGCGCCGAACCGCTTTTCGGTTAGCCGCTCGTAGAGCACGCGCTCGTGCGCCACATGTTGGTCGATGATCGCGAGACCGTCTGCCGTTGCGGCAACGATGTACGTGTTGCGGGCCTGGCCCAAAACGCGAAATGAACGGAGTTGGTCGGCGTACGGCTTCGCGGGCCCTGTCGCATCCCCGTTTGAGCTCGATGACGTATCACTTTGACCTACCGCGAACGGGTCACGATCCGAGCCACCAAGCGCAGATGCGTCGGCGACGGGAAACCGCAACTCGGCTTGAGCCGTGGCGCCGGGATCGCCCGTGTACCGCTCCGCCTTCAGCCAGTCGCCGGAAAACCCCGTACGCATCGCGCCGGAGCCGAGCTGTGACACGATGCCGCTTTTCAGCAAACCGGCCTTGACCGCGGTGGATACCGCATGGTGGATATCGGAGTCGCGGGTGAATCGCACCTCGGACTTGGTTGGATGCACGTTGACGTCCACCTGCTCGTTGTCTACAGCAATAAAGAGGACGGCCACGGGAAAGCGGCCCTCGGGGCTGAGCGACCGGAATGCCTCCTCCAGGGCATGTGTCACGGTGCGGCTGCGTATGGCTCGGCCGTTAACAAAAACGAGTTGGTGGCTCCGCCCGGGCCGCGACACATCCGGCGGACCGACATAACCACTCACATATAGCGATCCGGCACCATCATGAACCGGTATAAGCCGCTGTCCGATCTCCGGTGTCCAAAGCGCCGCGATTGCTGCCAGCATATCGCCCTGTCCGCTCGTGCGGAGCATCTCCCGCTGCCCGGCCAGAATGCGGAACGCTACATTCGGATAAGCCAGGGCGAGAGGCGCGACGAGATCGCCGGTCCGGCTCGCCTCTGCGTTTGGGCTGCGCATAAACTTGAGGCGTGCAGGTGTGTTGTAGAAAAGGTCATGGACCTCGACAACGGTCCCAAAAGCCATTGAGACTTCATCATCGGCGACGATTGTACCACCAGTCACCTCAATGCGAACGCCCGTTTCAGCCCCTTCGGCTCGCGTCGACAGGATCAGGCGTGAAACGGATGCGATAGAAGGCAGCGCCTCGCCGCGAAACCCAAGCGTCGTGATGCGGAACAGATCCTCGGCGGTCCGGATTTTGCTGGTGGCGTGCCTTTGCAGCGCAAGCACTGCCTCGTCACGCGTCATGCCGTAACCATTGTCGGCAACCGACAGCAAGGCGCGACCACCATCCTCCATCCGGACGGTGATCCGGGTCGCCCCAGCATCCAGCGCGTTTTCCACCAACTCCTTGGCGGCCGATGCCGGCCGCTCCACCACCTCACCGGCGGCGATACGGTTCGCTGTATTCTCATCCAGGAGAATGATTCGACTCATCGATCAGCGTCACTCTCGGGAGAGGGCAATAACGCATCGCAAAGTATCGTATCCGTATCGCTGTACGCCGGCGCGCAGCAACAGAGCAACACCAGGGGCTCGACGCCGATGTTACGAATCTGATGCCGCTTGCCTGGCGGAATGGCAATGGCGTCGCCGGCTGCTACGGCTCTGGTCTCATTTTCAATGGCCATTAGGCCTATTCCAGACAGCAAATAGTAGATTTCCTCGGTAGCCGGGTGAACGTGAGCCGTTGTTTCGCCTCCCGGTGCGAGGCGCGCCTCCGCCAAACTCTGTGCCGCGATCTCCGAGTTGCGAAATGACAGCAGTTCCCGAATCGTGGATCCGTCCTTCGTCGTGAAAGGCGGCACGCTTGCCAGCGACACAATCTCCATCAGGATGCTCCTTCCGTAACACCACGCGCGCGTTACCACCGTGGTATATCATCATACCGGTCGCTGCTTGCGATCAGTGGCCAAATCTGCACTATGAGGAGCAATCGAAATGGATAAGCGCGCTGTCTCGGCGCAAGCGCCGGCCACCGGGTCGCCTTACTCCCCCGGAATCATCGCCGACAACTTTGTTTTTGTTTCGGGCCAGGTTCCAATGCATGTCGATACAAAGGAGGTTGTCCGCCATGACTTTGAAGCCAGCGTTCGGCTCTGTATCGAGAACGTTCGGCGCGTACTTCAGGCAGCCGGCGCCGATCTAGAAAACTGCGTCAAGGTGGTGGTTTTCCTTAAGGATATGGATAACTTCGCGAGGCTGAACGCTGTTTACACAGAGTATTTCGGGGATGTAAAACCAGCACGCAGCTGCGTTCAGGTTGCTCGGTTGCCACTCGACGTGGACGTTGAGATTGAGGCGATCGCGATTCTGTAGCGAACCATCTGCTAGATGCCGGCGAACAGCTCCTCAACGAAGGTCGGCGCATCGAAGTCGGCGAGGTCACCGGCCCGCTCACCGGTACCTATCAGCTTGATAGGTAGGCCCAGCTCTTCAACAAGGCTGACGACTATGCCCCCGCGTGCCGTGCCGTCCAGCTTGGCTAGCGCAATGCCG
This sequence comes from Armatimonadota bacterium, assembly GCA_028871815.1. Classification (NCBI taxonomy): domain Bacteria; kingdom Bacillati; phylum Armatimonadota; species Armatimonadota bacterium. The sequence continues at coordinate 184,137 of JAGWMJ010000003.1, forward strand.
GTGATAGGAATGGCCTCCATAAACAAGCGAGCCTGGCTAATAGCATTCTGCCCGGTTGTGGCATCTAGCACCAGCAGGATCTCGTCTGCTGGACGGCCAAGTTCGCGGTTTGTCACGCGCTCAATCTTTTTGAGTTCCTCCATCAGGTTGGCGCGCGTATGCAGCCGCCCCGCCGTGTCGGCGATCACAAAATCGGCGCTTCGCGCGCGCCCGGCCTTGAGGGCATCAAACACAACAGCTGAAGGATCGCTGCCCTCCCGGTGCTTCACCAGGTCGCTCCCCGTGCGCCGTGCCCACAGTTCCAACTGGTCGATCGCGGCAGCCCGGAAGGTATCTCCCGCGGCGAGGACGACGCGTGCGCCCCGGGACTGAAGCCTGTGCGCCAACTTTGCGATCGTCGTCGTTTTACCGACCCCGTTAACGCCAACGACCAGGTACACGGTGGGCGGGACGGGCGAGACTGCTAAACCAGTTCGGTAACGCTCAGCGGAGGCGGCCAGAATCGCAGCGGTCTCCTGCTTCATGCGGCGCACAACATCAGCCGACCCGACGATGCGCTCGTCACGGACGGCTAAACGGACGCCCGAAAGAAGCTTCTCTGCAGTGCGAACGCTGATGTCACCGGAGATCATCAGCCCTTCCATCTCGTCAAAAAGCGCTTCGTCAATTCGGCCGCGACCGGTAATTGCCGCGTCGATTCTCTGGACGACGGTGCGAAAGAGTTCGAAGGGCATAGAGTAAGTGGGGCCAGTACGGATCGCGGCCGGTCTGCAGGAGTTTACCCGACGCACCAACCCAGCTTCGGTTGACAGTTCAGTTCGAATCGACGCGCGTGCCCGGGGGCTCCGGCGAAAACAGTGCCAGTTCGCGCCCGTAGAGGAACATTACGACCAGGCAGAACCAGATCGTGACCATCCGTGGCGGAGCGAGCTGGAGCAGCCATCCGGCCGCGCCGCCGCCCACCAGCGCGCCAACCATCGCCGGCGTTGTGTAGTGTGGGTCCAGAATTCCGTGGCGGCCCTGCCAGGCGGAGGGAAGTATGGCAGCGGCACTCACCGCGCCGACACACAGAACCACAACGACGCTCACCGGGGCGTGACCGTACCACAGCAGCAGCGGGTACAGCCACACCGGCGTGGCCAGGTTGCTCAGTCGAGACGCCGCGCCGGCAACTACACCGCTAACCAGCAGCTGCAGCAACGTGGGCCACCGCGTGGCAGCCTGATCCGCGGCCGGAGTATGCGTCACCTGCAGTAAAACAACCAGTCCGATACCCATACCGACCGAGTACCAGCTCCGCTTCAGCCGGGCCAAGGCCGGTATGGCTGCAGCCGGTCCCGCAGCGGCAGCTCCGGCGGTTGCCGAAACAAACAGCGTGGCGATCCCTGCGAGAACGGCAAGCGCACCGGCGTGCATGCCCGCCGGTTGATGACGCCAGCTTGATGCAACAAGCGCAAAACATACGAACGTGGAACCGCCGGCGACAGCGGCGCGCAGCGACGTGGCAGCAGAGCGGGCTTCTGCGGTACCGAGCATCCATGTCAGAATCGGTGCAAACGCAATCTGCGCCGGCATGCCGGCGAACGAGCCGCCAAACACTGTCAGAGCAGAGGCGACAGCCACAACGTTCCGCTTGATGCGGACAACGTTGAGCGACCTGCCGCGGCCGCCTAGGCGAAACCTCAACCCTTTATCCCCGTCAGCGTAACTCCCTGAATGAAGTAACGCTGGGTGAAAAAGAACAAGAGCAACACCGGTAGCATCACGAGAGTGGAGGCGGCCATCATGAGCGCCGGCTCGCCACCGTGCGCCGTTTGAAATAGCTGGAGCGCGTATGCAAGCGTCTCACGCGAGGGTGAGCTGATGTAGATCAGGGGCCCGCGAAAGTCGTTCCAGGAACCCATAAACGCCATGATTGAAATGGCGGCGAGCGCCGGCTTGAGTTGTGGCATCAGAATTCGCCAGAAGGTGGAGAACCACGAAGCCCCGTCAATCCGCGCGGCCTCCTCCAGCTCCACGGGCACCCCAAGGAAGAACTGCCGCAGCATGAAGATATAGAAGGCCTGACCAAGGAAGGTTGGAGCCCACAATGGAGTAAGCGTATCCACCCAGCCAACATCGCGAAACAGCAGGAACAGCGGCATCATGGTAACCGCCGACGGTAGCATCATTGTGGCCAGAAGTACTGTAAAAAGAACGTTCCTGCCCGGAAACCGCAACCTGGAAAACGCGAAGGCTACGAACGACGAAGAGAAGAGCGTACCGAGAATTGAGAGGACCGAGACCAGCACGGTGTTTTCAAGAAAGACCAGACCATGATCGGTCTCTGGCGGGAGGAAGCGAAGCGCCTCCGGATAGTTGGACCAAACCGGCGCGGGATGCCGTATTTCGGTAAGCGCCGAATGCGGCAGCACCATCCGCTTCCCGGCGAGCGACTGCGGAGCGAGCACGAGTATGTTGACGGTACCTGTATCGCTCTGGTGCAGTTCCGCCACACGAGCACGCACTCCGTTGATGGTGGTAAGCGCGAGTCCGACACGCGCGCGATCCACCCGAACTGTGGTCTGCTGTGTGGGAATCCACACCGGCGGAAAGCGGCTCAGTTCCGAGTCTTCCTTGAGCGAAGTCGACACGAGCCACGCAAACGGAACGAGAAAGATAACGCTTCCCGTCAATAGAACGAGGTGAATGGCCGTGCGGCGCCGCATATCGCGCAGTACGCCGGCATCGCGCTGCGGCAGGCGCCGTATCGCAAGGATCCATACGAGGCCGAACACAACGTCGGTGGTAATTACGAGTGCACCGACCCTCTGGCCGGCGCCGCCGCGGACGAGCGCAAAAGCGACGAGACCTATAATTGGAGCAATAAGGGCGGTAAGCCCAATCTGAGATCGCTGCTTGATACCGACCGCTGCGAAAACCAGAGCGCCCCAAACGGCGAAATAGAGCGCGACAACAATGCCGATCCAATACCAGGGTGAGTGGAGGGCGTACGACATGGGTGCTGTTACTTCTTCTCTCCCTCGTAGTACACCCACAGCGGCGCCAGCTTTAGCTGGATCAGAGTGAGAACGAGGATGATAACGAACAGGATCCACGCGATTGCGGAAGCATAACCCATCTTGAAGTATTGAAATGCGTTCTTGAACAGGTAGATCACCGGCATCAGCAGGCTGTCCACAGGACCGACCGAACTGCTCGGATCACCTCCGCTAAGCACGTAAACGCGGTCGAACTCCTGCAGGGCGCCGATCGTGCCCATAACCAGGTTGAAGAGGATATACGGCGACAGCATTGGCACCGTCACGTGCACAAACTTGCGCCACCAGTTGGCTCCATCGAGGCTTGCTACTTCGTACAGGTGTTGGGGAATGCCCTGCAGCCCGGCCAACCATAGGATCATGCCGGAGCCGGCGCCCCACAGCCCCTGCAAAATCAGGCCCGGTTTCGCCCACTCCGGCACGTTGAACCAGCCTGGAGGCTTGAGACCAAACCAGTGGCCCAGCGTCAACTGCCAGGCGGCGTCCACCAGGCCGCGATTCGGGTCACCATTTAGGAGCCACCACCAAAGCAAAGCGCTCGCAACCACCGGCACTATGGACGGCAAGTAGAAGCACGTCCGGTAGAAACTCATGCCCGACACCTTGGCGTTAAGCAACATAGCCACTGCCAGGCCGGTGGCGATACCTAAAGGTATGCCGATCGCCGCGATGTAGAGCACATTGTTCAAGGATGTGAGCAGGTAGTACCGGTCCTGCCCCAGCAGCTGCGTGTAGTTCTGCAGTCCGGCCCAGCGAGCGGGATGCAGCACATCGTAACTGCAAAAGCTCAGCGCAAGGCTGACTACGATCGGCCCGAGCGTCAGGCCGACCAGGCCCACGAGCCATGGCGCCGCGAAAAGATAGCCGGCGATAGCTTCCGCACGTGCCAGCCGGCGAAGCCGGGCAACGCGAACCCACACCGATGCGATGCAATACAGAAGGATGGCGCCGCACAGTACCCAGAATGCGACGATGACAGGCCGGTGGATGCGCGGCAGCCGACGAACCGACCACGCCGCATCCAGCTCTCGCTGAACCACGGCAGCGCTTCGCGTGAGCGCCGCGCGCGGCGTCATTCCTGTAGTACGGTGATGGGTTGCGTTGTCAAATGCCCGGACCTGCTCGTCCCAAAGCCGCTGTCCCACAAAGGTCACCGGTCGGAATCGTGCATGCGGCAGCAGCTTCAGAAAGCCCTCCATGGCGGCTCGAAATCGCGGATTGGCCGGCATGTACTTCGCAAACACTGCAGCCGTCGCAAGGCGATTTGCCGACATGCCGGGCACAAACGCCCTCTGCTTGCTCCGGTTATAGGCCTGCTGAGCACGGGCATCCACAAGCGCCGCCTGAGGACTGCACATCCACTGGATGAACTGCCACGCAAGACGCAGGTGCCGTGCCCCGCGCGGTATAGCGAATGAGTATCCGCCAGACCAGGTCACAAATCGGTCCGTATCGTGCTTGAAGCGGCCGGTCAGCGCGAGTCGCGCCGCCGGTACGGGCGCCGGCGCAACACCGAAATCCAGGTCCGGGCCGTATCGCGCGATGCTCTCGGCAACGCCGGAGTCATCCACCTTCATGGCTACCTGGCCCGTCAGAAACGGATCGAGTTCGTTCTCCTGAAAGCCGGACTGGAATGCACTCACCCGGTCAACGCCGCCCAGCGCGTCGTACATCTTGACCATATACTGCAGCGCGCCCACGTTTGCGGGTGACGCCAATGTACACGTTCGGCCGTCCGGTGAAAGGAACGATCCGTCATTCTCCCACGAGTAGAGATAGAGCCATGCATTGCCGTAGTTGGGAATGAAGCCGATACGCGTGTAGCCACCGTTTCCGTTGAACTGCGTCAGTTTCACCGCATCGGCGTACAGCTCGTCCCAAGTCTGCGGCGGGCGCGCGTGCCCCCGCGAATCCACGATTCCGGCCTGCCGGAAGAGGGTCTTGTTGAACAGTAGCGCCCGATCGTCCGTGGAAGTCGGTATGGCATAGACGCTGCTCTGATGCGTGAATGGATTCGTGAACGTTGCCTCACGCCAGCATGGAGCGTAGTAATCGGCTGGTCGCACCGCAAAGGGTCCACTATTTTCGTGCGCCAGAAACCCATCCAGTGGAGTGAAGGCGTCGCGGATGGCCCAATCTCCAATCGTGAAGCGGTCCTGCCGGATTACGTCGGGCGGCGTCCCGCCGACGATAGCGGTCATGAGCTTCTGGGGATTCATGCTGCCGGCGCCCATTGAGAGCACGCTGACGGCCACGCCGGGATGCATCTTTTCAAAGGCGTCTATTTCCGCCTCCAGCCCCTTCGTCTCGTCGCCGAACTCCAGTCCCCAGACCACAAGAGTCGTTTTGGGCTGCAAACGCCGGGCAGCACAACCGTTCAGGCCAAGAAACGTGCCGAGCGCCGCAATCAAAGCAGCAAGCTTGCGTGTAGTCATTCGGCCGGGTATACTGACCGGGCGAACAGGAGGTTTGAGCATTGCCGAATATCAAGTCCGTCAAGAAGGATGTTGTTAAATCGCGTAAGAATCACTTGCGCAACATTGCTGCAAAATCGGCAATCAAAACATTCACAAAGAAGGCGCGCACGGCCATTCAAACCGAGCCCAGCGCCGAGTCGACGGCGCAAGCCGTCGCAACCGCATGCAAAGCCATTGATAAGACGGCGCAGCGTGGAATCATCCACAAGCGACAGGCAGCACGGCGCAAATCGCGCTTGATGCATCAGGCTTGGCTCGCCTCCCAGTAGGCGACGCCAGCGGGCTTGCCGGTGCGCTTTGAGCGGCACGCGTGTCATGTACGGCTCGCCGCGCGGCGGTCAAGTCGCGCTGGGCGCTGGCTAATTTGCATAACCAGCAACTCGAGATTCCGTGCCGGATTCAGACCGAACCGTGCGTGGGATTCAAGCACCCCACCCTTGTTCGCCAGGTCGCACTCCAAAGCGAGTTCCAGCGCTGAGCGGATATCCTCGGCGTTCCAAACGCGGGCCTGACTCCAGCACTGCTTCATGCGCCATCCCAGGCTGGTCACACGGCCATCCTCCGGTAGCTCTTGCAGCAGAGTTTCCGGGACGGAGGCCGCGTCTGCGCGAATCCCTTGCCCGGCGATGTGGACCGCCTGCCAGATAAACCGCAACTGCCGGGCTATCAACGCTATAAGCCGTGCGGCAGCCGTTTGAGCCCGAGGCTCGAATGCCAGGGCTCCGTGCAGGAGGCGCATCGCGCGATCGGTATCGCGAGCGCACACGGCATCGACAAACGCGAAACCCACATCTTCCGCTGCGGCTATCGTCACTGCATTCACGGCAACCTCGGTAACTACCGCGTCACCGGCCCAACTTGCCGCCTTGTCTGCCTCGTTACCGAGCGTCCAGAGATCGCGTCCCGTAAGCTCAACCAGGCGGTGGGCAGCGTCCTCGGTCATCGCCTGCCCCAAAGCATTGACACGGCGGATGCACCAGAGGGCCGCATCCTCCTCCGAAAGCGCGGGAAATTGTACAACCGCGCCAGCTTCGGCCACTGCGGCGTCCAGCGCAGGATGCACGCCTACCTTGCGGCGGCTTTCATCGTTTTGTGCCCTTACCAGAAGCAAGAGGCAGGCCGTCGGTGGTATTCGGCCTATCGCGGAAGCCAGAGTCGTGGCTTGCACGGCCTGGGTTCTGTCGCGCCACGTTTCCACCCCATGTACCACCACCAACCGCCGGCCGGTGCCCATCGGTGGCTGCATCGCGGCCGATAAGATGGTCGCCGCGGTGTCGCGCTCCGCATCAAGGCGCTCATAGTCGAACTCCGGGAAGTCGGAATCCACGGTTTTCGCAGCCAGCGCCGGGGCGAGCGCCGCTTTGAGATACTCCTCCGGGCCCCAGGCCAGGATGATTCGTGGGCACTCCGGCTGCCACAATCGCTCAAAGTTGGCCGTACGCTGGTGCAGGTTCACGCCTGCGGCGCCTCCTGCGCTTCGTGCATCTCCCTGCGAATTGCCGGCATCGCAGTTCGCAGTAGGCGATATGCCTTGTCCGCGCTCGCCACGTCCTGGGCGTCTGCCACCTCATTCGAATACCGGTAGTGCGAACAGAGTTGTGTGAGCCGGAGAAACGCTGTGCGCGCGTCGATGTGATTGTCGCCAATTCTAGCGGCCACAACGTCACCCCACTCATCCGGCGTAAGGGACTCCGGTCGCTTTATCCGACAGGTTGCCAAGAGATCGCACGTGGCGCCGTACCAGACCAGTATCTGCCGGTTTGAAGCCGGTGCGTGCCACGCCCGGGCGCTCGCCACCCTGCTGAGACGATTGCGTGCTTCGGTCACCGCAACGATCCCCAACAAGGCGATGATGGCGGCGCCGGCGAAAATCGGCAGCGGGCCATGCGACACGAGCCAGCGCAAAAACGGTTCCCGCCGACCATTCGAACCGGCGGCGCTGCCATGCGCCAGCGCCGCCCCTGCCGTCGCATCAAATGGCACCCAGCCAACGTGCGGAAAGTAGACCTCCGTCCAGAGGTGCTTGTCTTTCTCGCGCACCACGTAGTAGCCACGTGGGTCGTGCGTGCCGGGAAGAAATCCGGATGCTACGCGCGCCGGTATACCGGCGTACCGGCACAACATCGTGAGGGCCGCGGCGAAACTGTCGCAATACCCTTCGCGGCTTTGAAACAGAAAATATGCCGCTACATTTACGTTGCGCGGCGCTGCCGGGGTCGACAAGTTGTATTTGCAGCTGCTTGAAACGTAGTGCTGCAGGGCCATGACCTTGTCGTATTCATTGCTGATGCCAGCTACCGTCTGGCTTGCCACGGCTTGCAGTCGGGCATCGCCGGCTGGGTCTGTTGTTTGTGTCTGAAGGTAGAAGTTGGCAACCTCCGGCGGATACGCCGGTGCGGCGCCCACGCTCCGCAGAATCGCTGGATCACTATCCGGCACGCGTGAGAGCACGTATAACACTGCGTCGACGCCGAGCGCCGTGGAGGGCTCGAGTCCTTCACTCTGGTTATATGTGACGCCGCCCATCACGCCCCGGACCTGCAGTATGGTGCCCGCGCCGTAGATCTGATTGAACGATCCGTTCACGATATGCACAAACTGCCCGGCGAAGACCGCATTCCGGCGTGAGCGCGCATCCGGGTCCGTGGGATTGGATGGAGTGGTAAACACGTTGGCCGACGACCCGGCGTCGACCTCGTCCGGTCGTGGCCCGCTAACCGGGCCGGGCGGAGTAATCGCACCACCCGGGCTGGCCGATAGGGGAATCGCCGCTTGCCCCACATTGTTGGTAAAACTGTGGCCGCTGAACTGATCGAACGTGGCGCCGCGCCAATAGTACGGCTTGCCTGAGGTTACTTCCATAAGCGGCTGGTCGCTGGAGGTTACCGGACCATCGTCGATGTTCACGGAGAACTGTTCGCCAACACTTACGTCGGGTACCAGCTTGCGCAGCGGCTTCGGTGCGTTTCGGGCAATGTCGCGCATCGCCGCCGGGAGCGCAAGCGCCTGGCCGACCACTTCCACGGGCGCCTGCAGCACGGACGCCACAGCAAACCCCGCAACAACACAGACGAGTACCAGCTGGGCCTGCCCGCCGAAACGCATCGCATGCGTCTCGAGGGCAGCGCCGGACTTGACCGCGCGCTGGGTTCGCAGGAAGTTCTCGTGCACCAGCATTACGGTGGAGCCGATGATAAACACAAAGAACGCATACTGCACCGGCACGTCGGCCGTTGCCGTACTTACCAGCGAGAGCATCGTCAACGACGGTACGCAGGAAAAGAGCACCCACTCGTCTGTGGTCAGCGTAAAGCTGTGCAAAACGCCAAGCCAGAGAAAGACCAGTTGTAACAACCGTCCTCGATCATCCGAGGCGCCGAACGGGGCGAATGCCGAGTCCGAGTGGGCACCGCTAAGCGTGAGATATATATAAAACCACACGGCAATTGCAGCGTAAGTTGGATACGGTCCAACCGCTATTCTTAGGCGGCGCATCGTGAAGCTCAGGCTGTAGCCGAGTACCGCCAGTCCGCTGGTAAGCAGCAGGAATGAGGTATCCGCCAGGCCGTAGTTCACGGCATAGATGCCCGCAAGTGTTACGGAGAGCCCGCCGAGGTACATTGCCGGCGCCGGTAGTCGCTCGGCTGGTTCCGCATCCGGCAGCCGGTCCGGCTGCAGCCGATCAGCCATATATGCCTCTCGTAACGGCTGCCTCGGGCTGCAGCATGCCCTCCGGACGGAACTCCACACGCCAGGCAGGCAGGCGGGCCGCCGTCAGTCGATCCAGGCCCTTCGCAACGGTTCGCGCCTCGCTCTTGTCGTCGGCAATCTGCACAAGCATCGCTCCGACCGCGGCGCCACCCTCCAGCACATGGCGGAGAGAATCCGTGAGTTCCTCGCCGGCCTCCGTACTAACGGCAATGAGCGCCGCTCCACGAAACAGCAGATCCCGATGCGCGCCAATGGCGGCTGAGACGCTTGAACCGGCGTCACGCTTTACCTCAGCGAGCCGCCGAAGGATGGCGTATAATCGGCCCGGCGCGAGCGACGGGACGGCAGGCATGTTCTCCGTCTCCGTATCTGTGGGCTCACCCGGACACAGGAGCGCCACGCCGGCGCCACGCTCGATCGCGGCTTTGGCAAGACTCGCGGCAAGTACCACAGCCGCTTCAAATGGGGCATCAGCGTCGCCGTCAGCAGCGCCGGAGTTATCGAGCGCGATCACAACGCTCATCGACTGAACTTCATCGAACTCAATCACCGCCAGGTTACCCGTGCGTGCGGTCTGCCCCCAATGAACCCGCCGCAGCGAATCCCCAGGCGCCCACGGACGCACACCGGCCATCTCGACGCTGGTTCCGGTTAGCGCCTCGTTCGTGAACTCTTCCCAACCGAAACGTCCACCACCCAGCCATGGCGCAATCATCGGCCTTGGCCTTGGTAGCACCACCACGCGACCGTCCAGCACCAGCCGGCGTCGGTAGGTGAAAATGCCAAGCGGGTCGGTGGCGGCTACGTCGACATGGCGCAGGGCAAATACGCCGCGCCGAGTGTATTGAACCGACAGGAATATCCGAGTGGACGACTGCGGTCCAACATTGAAGAGTGAGGGCTCCGACTCTGTAGCCACAATCGCAGTAGGCAGCACTTCTGCGATCGATATGAAGTACCGCGGTAAACGCGTTGGATTGGTGATGAGGTAACCGAGCTCGCCGCAGTCCCCAGCCCACGCTTCCGCGGATAACGACCTCTGCACGACCAGCCCGCGTAAAGCCAGCCAGCCCATGGCCCACGAAACTGCAGGCAGCGCCATGAGCAGCGCAGCCATATAATAGAGCTGCAGTGCGTTGACCTCACTGGCTACCAGAATCAGGCACACGGCGCCAAGCCCAAGCGTGATCCGCTTGAATGTCTGCATGGTCACGCGAACTTCACGCCGCCCCGACCGGCACAGTTTGCTGCTCCAGCGCCGCCATAACGCAGCTCTCCTGGGTCGCTCCGCGAATCCGGCCCTCCGGACGCAGGATCAGCCTGTGGGCCAGCACAGGCACAGCAAGCGCCTTTACGTCGTCCGGCTTTACATAGTTGCGCCCGCTGATCGCTGCTCGAGCCTGCGCTGCATGCATCAGGTGCAATGAACCTCTCGGACTGACACCCAGCGCTACTGCATCCATGTTCCGAGTGGCATCAACCACGTCGAGCATGTACGAGCGCACGTCCGGATCGACATAAACCGCCTGAACGGCAGCCTGCATCGCCGCCAGTTCGTCGACGGGCACGGCACTCTCGATGTTCTCCGCCGGCGCTGTGGTCTGGTTGAGATCCAGGATCTCCTGCTCCGCCTTGCGATCCGGATACCCGATCCGTATCCGTGCTGAGAAGCGATCCAGTTGTGCCTCCGGCAGAGCAAACGTTCCAGTGACATCCACGGTATTCTGCGTCGCAATTACGAAAAACGGGCGCGGTAAGGCGTGACTGCTGCCTTCGATCGACACTTGCCGCTCCTCCATGCACTCGAGCAGCGCAGACTGAACCTTGGGAGTGGTGCGGTTGATCTCATCGGCAAGAACGATGTTGGCGTACACTGGACCGCGCCGGACTTCGAATTCACCACTCTTCTGGTTGTAGAAGGTCATTCCGGTAATCTCGCTCGGCAGCATATCCGGTGTGAACTGGATGCGCTTGAACGAGAGGCCCAGTGATCGCGCAAGCGCCTTCGCCAGCGTGGTTTTACCGACGCCCGGAATATCCTCAATCAACAGGTGCCCGTTACTGAGGAGAATGGCAAGCGCCATCTCTACCGTACTGGTCTTGCCCTTTATCGCCGCCTCAACCGCATGTACAACCTGGCCAGCCTTCTCGGCAACATCTTTGTAATCCACATTCCCCTCATATTGCTGAAGTTATGGATGCCGGCGTGGCACGCTCGAGGTAATACCGGCTGCCCAATACACGGCATACGATGCTGGTCGCAAGTCACCAGGCTGCAGATTCGGAACCGGCGGCACGATTTCCTGCCACCGCTCGGCAAGACCGTCCGGGTGGCTCAACCCGGATGGCTACAATCCCCGAAGCATCTGCCGCAACTCGCTCACGTTGGAGGAGACTGCAGTAGCTTCCTCGCTGGTTACACGCCCCGATTTGCACAAGGCACACAGGGCCTGATTGATCGTGATCATGCCAAAGTGCGAGCCGTTTGCGATCGCGGTGTTCAGATCCGTAGTGTCGCCATCCTCAAGCTGCTTGCGGACGGTTGGCGACACGGTCATCACCTCCACGGCCGGGACGCGCGCCTTGCCATCGCTTCGCCGCACAAGTCGCTGTGAGCTGACGCAAAGGAGTGATGCGGCCAACTGCTGGCATACGTCCCGCTTTAGATGCTCCGGGAACCGATTCACGATCCGGTCGATGGTGGCCGCCGCCGAAGTCGTATGCAGAGTGGTCAAAACAAGATGACCGATCTCCGCAGCCTGCATGGCAACCTCAACGGTCTCTCGATCGCGCAGCTCGCCGATGGCGATAACGTCCGGCGATTGTCGCATGACGCTGCGCAGCGCGGTGTCGAATGAAGAGGTGTCGCTGCCAACCTCACGCTGATGGATCAAGCTGAGCTTGTCTTGAAAAACGTACTCCACCGGGTCCTCAACGGTGAAGATATTGGCATGTACGTTTCGGTTGATCTGCTCAATCAGCGCCGCCATCGTTGTGGTTTTACCGCTGCCGGTCGGCCCGGTCACGATCACTAACCCCTGCGGTTCTAACGCAACCGTTTTCAATTGCGCCGGAAGGTTCAGTTCATCAATGGTGTATGGCTGCAGTGGAATGATGCGAAGAGCGGCGCCAATGGCTCCGCGCTGGAGAAACAGGTTGCAGCGAACGCGGACCAGCCCGGGCACCGTGAAAACGGTATCCAGTTCGCGGCCTTCGGAAAGTTGATGCATCCACTCCGCCGAGTCGTCGGTGGCGTCGCCATCGCCTTCGTCGGCCAGGAGCATCCGGTCGCGGGAGGCGCTGTCGATGACTTCGCGGGCGAGTTCACGTGCGTCACGGCCAGTCAGGATGGGCAGGTCGGTCCTGGTCAACCGACCGTCGATCCGGAGTGCCGGCGAGGTTCCGGCCTTCACCACAACATCCGATGCCCTGCGGTGAATTGCGTACTCCACCAGCGCATGGATGTGTTGTCGCTCTGATGTTACAGGATCAACCGCCATGCAGTAACGGGCTCCTCGGCTATTATCTCGCTATTACTATGACGCTATCTGGCATGTCAGACGCGTACCCTGCGCTTGCGCTGTGCCTTCAGCGCTTTCGCGGAGTTGTAAAGCAGTACACCAACAAGTATAATGCTTTCAACCTCATCTTATTGCGGACGCACCCAGAACCGCCCTCGTGCCCAACTTGCATCGAATAACCGACCTGCCGATCAGCCTTCGCACCGCAATCAGCCAGCCCCTCCCCCTCGATCCATCCGACAGTGTGCAAACGGCAGTCTACCGGCTTCGCGTTTCGCGTATCGCCGTTCTGCCGGTCCTTGACGGTGACCGTCTTGTGGGGCTGTTTTCGCTTCGTGATTTGATGCAGCACAGCGCCGGCGCCGCGCCAGGCCCCGACATGATGCTCGCCCCGGTAGCGAAGATTGCGCATGCCCCGCAACTTTGGCTGCCCACCACCTTCAGTCCAACTGAAGCCATGGACGCATTGCTCAGAAGCGGACTGGAGGCCGCACCCGTAGGTGACGGCGCCGGGACATACTTCGGTATGGTTTCCCTTGCCGATCTGCTTACCACACCGGGCACGCCACCGAGGCCGCTCCGGATTGGTGGTATGGCCACGCCATTTGGCGTGTATCTCACCGATGGTTCGCGACAGGCCGGCGCAGGAAACCTTGCGCTAGCTGCAACCGGCGCATTGTTGTTCGTGCTTATCCTGCTGGCAACAGGACTCGTGACGGTAGTGGCTGCCGCAGTGGATTCGGTCACCGGCCTCCGGCTAACGGCGGCCATCGCTTTGATGACGGCGCAAGCGGCGCCGCGCGGCGGTTCCGCGTTCGCCCTTATTGCTGTACAGGCTGTGGTTGTGCTTACTTTTCTGACGATGATGCACCTGACACGACTCGCAGCGTTTCACGGCGCAGAACACCAGGCTGTTCATGCCGTGGAGCGCGGTGAACCGTTGGTTGAGAGCATTGTTCAGCGCATGCCGTTGGCGCATCCGAGGTGCGGCACCAACTTGATGACTGCGGCAATGCTGTTCACCGCCCTCACCGAGGCTCTGTCGCACCTGCCGACTATCACGGTAACCGGTGCCGCGAGCATCGCTGCGCTCAGCACGCTCGCATCCTGGAGAACCCTCGGCACGCAGATCCAATTGCGCTTCACAACCCGCCGGCCGCGCCACCGGGAGATTGTTAGCGGTATTCGCGCAGCGCAGCAACTCGTGGAGCAGTACGGAGCCAGCCAACCCGCCCGCGCAACTGTGCTTCGACGAATATGGTGTGCTGGTGTCCTCCAGACCGCTGCCGGAATGCTGACGGCGGCGATGTTGGCTAACGGAGTGCTCTGGCTGGGTCACCTAGTCCGATTATAGGCCGCACGGTGTCTGCCAATTCACTTACAGGAACGACTACTTGATAACCGATAAGCTAGCGGCAGCGGTCCGCGATACCCTTGAGGCGCTGTGTATGGATGGCAGCCTGTCCCTCAATAACCCGACCGCCACTCCCATCAGTATCGAGATACCGGGACGACCGGATCACGGCGATTATGCGTGCAATGTATCGCTTGTTATTGCGCGCGAGGCCGGTATGCCACCGCGGACGGTCGCCGCCTTGATTCAGGCACGGCTCGCTGCCAATTCCGATCTGTTTGAAAGTGTGACTATCGCTGGACCCGGCTTTTTGAACATGGTGCTCAACCGCGTGTGGATGCGCGACCTGCTCCTGGAGATTTCGGTGGCCGGCCAAGAATATGGCCGATCGCGTCAGTACGCAGGAGAAAGGATTCTGATTGAATTCGTAAGCGCCAATCCAACCGGCCCAATAAGCGTGGTCAACGGTCGCGCCGCGGCAGTTGGCGACGTTTTGGCGAACCTTCTACAGTTTGCGGGCGCTGCCGTCGCTCGCGAATTCTACGTCAATGATGCGCTCAACTCCACGCAGCTCGAGAGGTTCGCGCTCAGCGTCCGAGCACGGTACCTGCAGGAGTTGGGCCGCCCACTCCTGATCCCGCCGGCGGATGGCAGCGCCGATTCAGTTCTGGAGGCTGGTGCGAGCGGCAATCGAGACGGCGAACCGATCCTGTTTCCAGCGGACGGTTACCGCGGCGAATACGTGCGTGACATTGCTCGCGAGGTCGCCATCACCGCTGGACGCGCCTGGGAAACCGCGCCGGAAGACGAGGCGCTTCAGTTCTTTCGAGCCGCAACGCTCGAGCGCCTGGTGGCGTCGCAGCGCGCGGCGCTCCTGGCGTTTGGCGTAGAGTTCGACGTCTGGTTTTATGAGAGCGAGCTGTACGCAAGCGGCGCTGTGGATTCGGTCATCAATCAGCTGAAAGAGCGTGGCTGTACGTACGAATTGGACAGCGCGTTGTGGATCCGCAGTTCGGAATACGGCGATGAGAAGGACCGCGTCCTGATCCGCTCCAACGACAAGCCGACCTACGTTGCCGCCGACATCGCATATCATCACAACAAGTTTCAACGGGGCTTTAACCACCTGCTGGATATCTGGGGCGCAGATCATCACGGATATGTCCAACGCCTTACTGCTGGAGTAACTGCGCTGGGTTACAACCGGGAGGATTTGGAGATAATCCTGCACCAGATGGTCTGCCTGCTGCGAAATGGCGAAGCCGTAATGGGTGGCAAACGAGACGGCGTAGTGATCGAGCTGGAAACCGACCTGATCAACGTCATCGGTCGCGATGCCGCCCGATTCTACTTTCTCCTGGCGTCGCACGATACGCCCGCAACCGTCGATGTGGACCTGGCCCAACGCGAGAGCACCGAGAACCCTGTCTACTACGTGCAGTACGCCCATGCCCGCCTGTGCAACATTCTGGAGAAGGCGGCCGCGGCCGGGATTCTGCCGCCAACGGCTGAGGATGTGGATCCTGAGCAGCTTTGCGAACGGTCGGAACGCGACCTTGCCCGAATCCTTGCTCAGTTTCCGCAGGTGTGCCAGGTTGCAACAGAAATGCGTGAACCCCACCGGTTAACGCGCTTCTGTATCGACCTAGCTTCGGCCCTCAATACTTTCTACGAGCACTGTCGGGTTCTTCCCGGACCTGGAAACCCGCAGGACGTCGACTTGACCCGGGCGCGCCTTGCTCTGGTTGACGGAGCGAGGATCGTATTGGCAAATGCGCTGACCTTGCTAGGGGTTACGGCGCCCGCGCGCATGTGATCTGCATTGACGCGGAAGCCAAAGCATGATAAGATAGGCTGGATATTGGAGGCAAGCCGCATTGGCGGCATCGGATTCTTGCGCATGTATGCTCTGAACTTTTACACCGAATTCTACGAAGAAGTCCTCCGGAACGGTAGAAAAACCGTCACGATCCGTCTCGGCGACAAGTCGAACAAGTACGAAACCGGTATGATCGTTTGGGTAACTATGGGTGCCAGATTTGCTCGCCGCCAAAAGCTGTTTACGGCTATTCTGGATCGCGTGGACGTCAGGACGATTGACCAGCTCTCGCCACGCGAAATTCAAAAAGAGAACGGCGAGTTT
Source organism: Armatimonadota bacterium (assembly GCA_028871815.1). Lineage (NCBI taxonomy): Bacteria > Bacillati > Armatimonadota > Armatimonadota bacterium. Next base: position 200,384 of record JAGWMJ010000003.1, read on the forward strand.
CGTGCGCCGCAGGACGTTGCCCAGTTGCTGCAGCGGATATACGGTGAGGATATTTCCGTAGAAGACACGGTCACCGTAATCCACTTCTCCCCCGTTTCGGAGTATTAACTCCGGTGCCGTGGCGCACTCCTCGAACCGAAACCCATGTTCGTTCAGCGCGCCGGGATGTTCCAGGAGAGTTGATCTGATGCGTTTGATATTCCGCGTTCCGGCTTTCTCCGCTGCATTCCTGGCCGCGGCGGCCGGCGCCGCGCCGCCAAAACCGACCAGTGTGGCAATTACGCCACCGACGCGTAAGTACGCGCCGACTGCAGGCATCTACGTGGATGCGGCTGGAGGCAAGCACGCATGGAATGTGTCGGCTACGCACGCTATCTACTGGGATGGCAATCCCTGGATCGCAGCAGCCGCGTCCTTCCAACCGGCTTCGCTTGCTACCGCCGCGCCGTCGGCGTGGGTCGCCGATCAGGCTGCGATACTCAAACTGAAAAGCAGCGGGGCGGGAACGATTCTCGTGAATCCCGGCGTTCCACTGCCCACCGTCAACCCGGTGGCGCTGCAGCGACTCATCAGTTTTCTTGATGCCAATGGCCTCACGTACGGTCTCACCTTTGGTAGTGGCATTCAGACGCCACTCTCGGGAACGGTTGTAAAGCCGGCCGTTTACCGTTATGCGGCAGCGGATGGCGCACTGACGGCTACCTGGCAGGTGCCGAACTGTACGTCGGCCATCGTTACGCTGATCGATACCGGTGATGCAAACAAGATAATCCGTACAACTACCGTAGCGGCCAACAATGGCGTGGTCACGTGTCCGATTGATGTATCGGCTATTGGCAAGGTGGTAGCTATTATCTATCCGCAAATCACGGAGCCGCGGGTCTCCAGCGGGTCACTACCGGACATTTGGGAGCATTTTGACGGCTGGCGCGACTCCGCACTGGCGATGCTGAAACAGGTCCACTTCGGTCCGGGGTTCCGCTTTTTCTGTGACCCTCTGACGCCGCACATCGGTCTCCCAGGCGACACCGACTATATGATTCCAAACTCTCCGGAGTTTCTCCTGGAGTGGGAGGCGTTTTTGGCACGGCGCTACCCCAGCGTAGATGAAGCCCGACAAACCTGGGGCCTGGCCGAAGGCGATTATAAATCGCACAAAGATCTTGCCAGGCTCGTTCCACTCTGGTCAAACGACCGGGGCGCACCCTACTTCTATGACCCCGCCAGCCATCAAACGTACCGGCTGGTAGATGCTCGCGAATCTCGCTGGTGGGCCGATTTTCTCGACTTTCGCAATGCGTCCATTCAGTACTACATGAACGCCATCTGTCGCGTTCTGCGGCACTCGGTTGCCGACGTCCCGGTTGTCTATACGTGGTCCGTGTCACAGCCGTTATTCGCCGGCTCGATATCTGCAGACGGGTGCGATGGCCTTGTCGCCGATGTGCCGGCCGACGCAGAAGCGGCACTTGCGCGAAACCTGGCGCCCTGTTACGCCGAGGCAGAGCAGGCCCAGAAGCGGCTCTGGTGCAGCGTGGAGATAACCGCCCCGAAGCCGGCGTCGGGAGCGCCGACACCTGCCCGCGTCACCGCAATGCTCACCGATGCAGATCGGGCCGGCTTCAAGGGCTTCATTAGCGGAAGTACGGTCAGCACAGACGTGGCTAGTACCTTGCTGAGTTATGCGCATCGCGTGGCTCCAGGGGCCGCAGACTACGCGCCACGCGTGCTCTTCTACCCGCTCAACGCGCCAGGTCCGGCGGACGAGGGCTTTGTCTCATCCGACAGCTCGGTACTGTGGCTTGGCGCCTATCAGCCCGGCGATGCCGTCGATTGGTGGCCCAGCTATAGCGGATATGCCATGCAACTTGGCAACGTAACCGAAACAGTACTCACATCCCTCCGTGGCCGCCGCATTACGCATTTTCTTCTCGCGGATCCGCGCCATGTGCTGGTTCAAACTGCCGCGGGTACTCCCGTGCCGGTAAAGGTGGATGGGCGCAATACGCTGACGGTGACGCTCGATTCCGCACCAACTGTATTCTTCACCGAGGGCCAGCGTCTGGTGCCCGAGGAAGCCGCCAGCGATACGATCGTGCAGCTGATCGCCCTGATGCAGCGCGCCACGGCTGGTCACGTACCCACGGTGGACAACGTCCGACCATCGCTGGACAGAGCCCAGTTTGCATTCCACCAGAAGGATTACGAGCAGGCGTACACCTTTGCCCGAAGCGGCCTCGACGATCTAACCCTGTCGGATCTGCCGTACATCTGGATAGAAGGCGAAAACCCGTTCAACAACATGCAGACGTTTACGCAGGTCGCCTCCAATCCAGCCGCGAGCGGCGATGGCTACCTGCTGCTGGATACGTCCAACGCGCCGGGCAACGCCGGGTACGGCGCCCGATACGTGTTTGATGTACCAGCCGACGGAAAGTACAACTTCTGGATGGCATGCACCCCGCCCGGTCCAGAGACATCGCCAATACGCTGGCGCCTTAACTCCGACCCGCTTCAGGACGTGGCCGACCCGGCCGCAGTAGGCCCACTATACATGCAAGGCCACTTCGGCTGGATTTTGCTGGGCACACAAGATCTGCATGCCGGGTCAGGCCAGGCAGTTACCATCTATGCCGTTGACAAAGCCCCAGCAACGAACAAATACCTGTTCGGAATCGATGCCATCTTAATCACGACACACGTGTTCACACCCAATGGCACCGCGCGGCCGCTGCCCGTGAGCCTAACCAGCAAGCGCCTCGTGCCGTCAAAGAAAGGGCGCGGCTCAGTAGTCCCAGACGTGCTGCCCGGCCCCGACTAGCGGCGCTTGCTGCGGGGCGCCACCGTGCGACGACGATTTGCCCGCTGCCGCTTCTTTAGCGAAGCCGGCTCTCCAAAGCGCGACCGCATGGCGGTCTGCCCGGTAGCACTTCTGGCCCAAACGACGAATGCAGCAAATCCGCCGATCAGTACGATTGCCGTTATCAGGTATTGCATGACGCGTTTCCCACGGCGGGCTCGGGTGACTGTAATCTCCGTGGCACTCGCAAACTTGCCTTTCGCCGCCGGCCCATAGATTCCTCCATGGGTCCCCCTGGGAGCAGCGCCGACGGAACAGCATGAGGTGGCCGCCGCGCCGCGCGGAGAACTAGATTCCCACTCGCGTTACCTCGTGCCTCCCATCATCACCGACCTCGATAGTGAGGCCGCCGTCCAGCACCCCACCAGCTGTAAGCTCCCGCAGACCCGGTGCGCCCAAAACCAGCAGCGCGGTGGAAAGTGCATCACACAACTCCGCCGAATCGCCGACGGCTGCCGCCAGCAGACACGCATGAACCGGTCGACCCGACCGGGGATCGATTACGTGCCCGCGCCATTCGCCTCCAACGAACACCTGCTTACCGCACGGCGTTGAGACGGCCAACGCTTTGTCACGCAGCACCAATTCATGCAGACGTCCCGGCCCGGCTTCGTCCAACGGCTCGTGAATCGCAATGCGCCAGCCCGCCCTACCGGGCGGTGCGCCAATGCATCGCGCACTGCTGGTTCCACTCTCCACCAGCGCGTGATCCACGCCGTTCTCGCTCAGTGATTCGACAATTGCGTCGATCGCGGTGCCTTTGCCGATTGCCCCGGTATCGAGCAAAACTCCCTCACGTAGGAACCTGACCGATCGTGTCGAACGATCTATCTCAACAAGGTGCATGCCGGTGATCTTCAACGCTGCGTCCAGGTCGGCCGGCTCCGGCTGCAGCCCTACACCGTCCGTGATGCCCCATGCATCCAAAAGTGGCCCAACCGTGATGTCAAACGCTCCATGCGTCACGCAGGTCAGAGCGGCGCAGCGCTGTAAAAACGCAAGCACCCGCCCATCACTACGTACCGGTTCCCTGGCGGCCCGTGCGTTAATATCCCAAACATCGCTGCCCGGCATGTATCGGCTCAGCATGGCGTCGAGACGCACCGCCTCTTGCAGGGCTTGCCTTGCCGCGGCCTCCAGCCGCACGGCGTTACCACCGGTGAGCGCCACCTCGAATCGCGCTGCCATAGCGCCCGTGGAGGCCCGAATCAACGGGAACGTCATCGCTGCGAGGCCGAACCAGACAGCAATACCAAGCCGGCGTGCAACACACCACGGGCGCGGCACCTCGAAGGGGCCGCGCCACTCCGTGGTATCACCGGATCGAATCCGGCGCGATTCTCACAACCTGAACCTACGCGCTAACTCGGCGCGTTTCGGGATCGAACGTATACTCCTTCCGATGCCGGTACGAAAGCTCACCCAGCGAGATCATGATCTGAACGCGCAGGCCAAGGTCGATGTTGCAGTTCGGTATGCCGTTGGTCCGAACCGCGTCGAGGAAGTTGCGCTCGTGCGCTGCGATATCCTCGCCTGGCCCTCCGACGGGTAGTACCCCACCCTCGACTTCGTCACTCCAGATCCGCTCCGGCTTGATCTCGACGCCATCTCCACCGAAATAGATCGTGGCCTTGTTCCCGCGCACCATATCCTGCCAGCCGATTTCGTTGATCACGGTGCCGAGCAGCATGATCGAGCACTCGTCCTTCATATCAACGATGATGTTGGTGAAGTCGGGGACTTCACGATCGGGCTTGTGTGTTACCGGATTGATCTTTTGGACGTAGAGGCCGCCCAATGATGCGACGTGGATCGGGAAGCCCTCAAATCCATCCTGCGGCTGTGCCAGCGCAATCATGAGCGGGTGCAGGCGGTGCGGGAAGAGATCGCCCAGGATGCCGCTGCCATACTCCCAGTATTTGCGCCACCGGAAGAAACGATCCGGATCCCACGCTGCCGGCTCAACGCCACGGCGGAAGAGGTCCCAATTGACATATCCATCTCCCGTAGCGTGGGGGCTGGCGTCCGGATCGATCGTATAGTAATTCCACTCGCCCTCTTTGCTGTTACGGCAGTAACTTCCCTGGCCCATAACCGTATGGCCGATTCGACCACTCCGTACAGCGTCGCCTGCAACGTGCCATTTCAGGTCGGTGCAAGATTGAACTCCGATCTGCACCACCCGCTTCGTTCGCTTTGCCGTGGCGTGCATCGCATAGGCCTGCTCCACGGTCTTGCACATCGGCTTTTCGCAATACACGTGCTTTCCAGCGTCCATCGCGGCCATGGCCACGTCCGCGTGCCATTGGTCCGACGTTGTCACCCACACGCAGTCCAAATCCGGCCGCTCCACCAGCCGCCTGAAGTCATCGTAGGCGGCCGCGTCGGCAAGACCTAAAAACTGCTGCGCCTCCTTCTTGCGGCGGACGTACAGGTCACAGACGGCGATCGACTCGGTGTTGTTCTTCAGGTTGTCCTGTGCGTTTTGCTTCAAAAGCCGCACATGTGTCATTCCCTGGCCGCCCAGACCCACGTGACCAATCTGAATCCGGTCGTTGGCGCCGATAATACGCTGCATTGCTGCAGCGGTTGTGGGCATAACGCTCGCTGACGTGGCCCCGGCTGCGACGCCGATTGCAGCCTTCCGCAGAAAGGCGCGCCGCGTGTCGCCCTGCGGGATCGAATTATCACTCATAGTTGCAGAAATCTCCTTTGAGCCCATACGTGCCACCGCCTGCGCCTACCATCCGAGCACCGAGCTGCCGGCCTACGTCAGTGAGAACATTGTAGGATCGAAGACCACCGTGGAACCCGTCATCGAGGCATCGTGCGCCTTGCGAGCTATTACGGTAGCCTGATAGCCCACTGCCGCATCGGCATCCGGTTTCGCTCCGGTACGAACCGAGTTGATAAATGCGGCCACCGACTTGAATAGAGCCGTTTGGCTTACGTCGGTACCAACCGACGCAGGCTGCACTCCCTGAGCCAGCAGCTTCGTTGCGTCGGCGACCAGAGCGACTCCGGTGCCATCGACTTCATCACCGATGGCCAGCTTGTCCTTGCGGGCGTACACCTCCCAGCCCAAAAGCGGGGAGTCGATCTCCTTGAACATCCAGGCCCTCTGGTCCCTCACGAGGATACTGCAGTCGGAGCCCATGAAAACGTCCGAAGCCCCGTCAAACGACGAAACGAGAGTTCCATCGAATATGTATCGCACACTGTTTGGATATTCGAAGATCAACTGTACGGTATCGGGGACCTCGAGGCCCTCACTCTTCCAGAACATAATGTCGCCATGCCCGGTCACCTTGAGCGGCGGCGCGTTCAGAAACCAGGTGGCGATATCGATCTGGTGTATGCCCACCTCGCCGGGTAGACCGCTGGAGGTACTTTTATGCAGACGCCAGTTCAACTCCTGTTCGCGCGCGTCCGTTGGCGCTACCACGTGCCAACTGGTCTTCTTGCGCCACTGCGACCGGCCCTCACAGATAGTGCCCAATGCGAGACTGCGGATAAACCCCAGCACGTGGTGATGCTGCTTGTTGGCCCGGTACTGGAGGCCGGTCTGGAAAATGGTCTTGGCGGCTGCGCCAGCCTGAGCGATGCTTTTCGCGTCATCGAGATCGGAGGCCAGGGGCGCTTCGCAGTAAACATGCTTGCCGGCGCTCAGAGCATCCAGGACGATCTGCTTGTGTTCGTGAGATGGCGTGGCAACAAATACAGCTTGAACGGCGGCTGAGCTCAAGACCTGCTTGTAGTCGGCCACGGCCTGAGCTTGCGGCACGATATCGGTTGCGTGCTTGATAAACGCCGGCACCGAATAGCTATCGCAGACATAGCTCACCGATATTCCGTCCTGCTTCGCCAGAGCTGCCGTGATCTCACGCCCCCTCGGCCCAAGGCCGATTACGGCGCAGTTTACTGCCGCAGGCGCTGCCGTATTCGCGTGCGCGGGTTCTGGTTGCAACTCCTCCACCATAAAACCGCCTGCGGCGGCGGTTAACAGCGCGGAGTCCCGAATAAAGTCACGACGATTCAAATTAACCTCTTTCCCGGTGCCGTTCGATGGTGGAGTTCCAGCCCCAGCAGCTCCACGCTTATAGTCTACCCTCGCGGTTTGCGGACAGCGAGCACTCAGGTTGTACCAGACAGCGTGCCGCCGAGGAACCCCGTAAGCGCCAAAACTCCAAGAGCGACAAACGCAAGAATATAATAGGTTCTCGGCGGCGCCGCATCAGGCGTTGCAAAAAGCTTTCGCCGAACAAAAAAGAGGCTCCAAAGCATTACGAATGAGCCCGCGCCAAAAACTGTATGGAACAGAAGTGTGCCGGCCAGGGCCGCCCCACCAAACGCAATGCGCCACGCCAGAATGCCCGCGATGCAAGCCGGTACCGACATGACGGCAGCAGCCATCAAGTTGAATGCCGCCCCAATGTGCAGCTGCGGTGACCGGCGGACGAGCGCCAGAACATCCAACAGAAGGCTGAATACAAACAGCGCTATCGGAAAGTGAACCAGGAGCGGGTGCTGTGCGCGCGGAGAAAGCAGCGTGGTCCGTAGCGTGAACAGGCCCAGAAACGAACTGAGTCCGTCGGCATGGCTGCCCGACGCCAGTTTTGGTTTGCCGGCGTCGCCAGGAAAGCTGGTAGGATCCCCAGGGAGCGTATCGGCGCCAATCTCCTGGCCATTGGTGAATCCATCGCCGTCCGAGTCGATGTTGTCAATCGAGTGGAGGATCGATGCATTGATAACGCTCGCGTTGGCTTCCTTCAAGGCGTTGCGCACGGTCCGGCCATATGGGTTTAGATTCGGCGGCCCCGAAGGCGCGTGGCAAAGTGTGCATGCCTGCGCAGCTGCCGCGACGGTGCCACCGGGCACCGGATGGTAAACCGCTATGAATATCGGCGGAAATGTTGGTTTGGCCCACGCCATTCCGGGCGAGGTCAGCAAGCCAGCGGATGCCAGCAACGCAAGCGCTGCGCAGCGGATAGTTCGTACACGGTCAAATGCAGGGCGGAAGTTTGGCATCACATCCTTTTCTAGTTGCATGAACAGACGTCGATTGCTCTGCGTCCATCAACCGAACCCGATTCTATGGCACGCAAGCCGTCACTTTACTCACTACGAAATTGGGGTGGATGCTGTTCGCGGAGCCGTGTATGGGCAGCGGTTGATACACCGACCAGCCAGCATACGGGAGGAAGAGGCCAGGCGATTTTAGCACGGCGGCATCGTAGCCGCCTGACAAGCGCTATGTCAACCCAGGGGTGCGATCACCCACTCAGGTTGTTGATGGAAGATCTTCCAGAAGCGACACGGCATCCTCCTCAGCAGCCAGATGCAGCGAAATCAATGCCGAAAGCGAGTACAGGCATCGACTGACCTCGTGACGCTCGTCTGGATCAAGCTGCGGCCCTGTCGACCCTCTCACAACAGAACCGAGGTTGGCAACCAGCGCCGTGATCTCGGCATGCATGCGAAGCATGGCCGCCATCGGATCCGGCCCGCCAAGCTTCTTGGCCAACGCCGGAAACACAGCCCGTTCCTCGGATGCCTGGTGCGGTTCAACCAGCGCGGTCACTTCACTGTAAATCCGTCTCAGCGCGTCCAGCGCAACGAAGCCAGGCTCATCGAGGCGTCCCGCGGTTTCTACCATTTCTTGCGCCAGCCGCCGGAGAACCGCATGCTCGGCAACCATCCTCTGGATCTCGGTATGTGCGGAGCTTGTATCTGCAGGTATGTCTTTTGGCCGAACCAGTACCCGCAACGCATTCAGGATCACAGCCGCGTCGATCGCCTCTTGCAAAAAAGCCCCGGGAATGGGTGGCAGGCGCCCGCCGGCAGCAAACCCCATCGCGATAAACGACAGCAACATGCCGACGATGATCGACTGGAGTGCGATAAACCGCGACCTTCGTGCAATACCGATCAGTTCCGGAATGCGGTCCAGCCGGTCAACCAGCAGGACAGCGTCCGCCGCGGTGGCGGATACACCGGATCCATGGACACCCATCGCAACGCCAACGTCAGCCTCGCCGAGTGCGAGGGCGTCGTTCATACCGTCGCCGACCATCATCACAGGACCGGCGCGCTGTTCCTCACGGACAGCATCGATCTTATCCTGCGGCAGCAATCCCGTAAGTATCCGGTCGAGGTGCACGCGCGATGCAACCGCCTCGGCGTTCTCCAAACTGTCACCGGTAAGCATCACAATCCGGTTGAGGCCCAATGTCCGGAGCTGTCTGAGCGTGCGTGGAGCTTCCGGGCGCAGCGCATCATCCAACCGTACCACGCCTGAAAGGTTCCTATCTACGGCTACCCAAACTGATCCGGGACCGGCCTTCGCCGCGAGCCGGCGGGAGTGGATGCCGGAGGTATCTACGCCTGATGCGAGCAGGAGCTGCATGGCGCCGACGAGTAGTTCATGGCCCTCTACCGTAGCCGATACCCCTAGCCCACCCTTCGCCTGCACACTCGTTGGTAACGACAGGTTCAGCCCGGCTGCCACAGCAGCGCGCACCACGGCGCGGGCGGATACGTGTTCGACACTCTGTTCTGCCGAAGCTGCGAGACGAAGCACGTCGGTTTCCGTCCATGGCTCTGCCGCAACTATCGATGACACCAACGGCTCGCCGCGGGTGAGTGTGCCGGTCTTGTCAAAGAGCGCGATATGTACACCGGCGAGCCGCTCCAGAACGCTCCCGCCCTTTACAACCACGCCTCGCCCCGCTGCACGTGAGACGCCACAGACGAACGCAACTGGTGCCGCCAGAATCAGTGGGCAAGGCGTGGCGACGACCAGCACGGCGAGAGCACGCTGAGGGTCGCCAGAATGCCACCATGCCGCCGCCGTTACCACAAGGACTGCAGGCAGGAAGAGCACTGCCCACCGATCCGCCATCCGTACCAGGGGCGGACGCTCCATCGCGGCGTCCTCCACGCGGCGGATCATCCCCATCCAGGTGCTGTCTTGCGCGGTTGCTGTGGCAACCATACTGAACGATCCACCGCTGTTGCTCACTCCGCTGCGGATACTCGAGCCAACGACGTGAGCGACAGGGAGCGGCTCACCGGTCAGTGAGGACTCGTCCAGCAGGGCGGTCTCGGCGGCGACGCTCCCATCCACCGGAACAACCTCACCGCCGCGCACAAATAGCATATCGCCGACGGCTACCGCGGTCGCGGGTACATCTTCGAGCTGGCCGTTGCGCTGCAAGTGGGCGACGTCGGGCGTGCGGGCGTGAAGTTTGCTCAACTCCAGCCGTGCCCGGGCTGTGGCCGACTCTTCCAGCGCCGAGCCGCCCGCGACCATGACAGCGATGACGCCACCGGCCAGCCACGAGCCAAGCGCCGCTGAGCCGGCAAGCGCTATGAGCGCTATAACATCAACGCCTGGAGCGCCGCGGCGGATGCCCGCCAGCGCCTCAATGGTCAGAACCAGTATGACGGGCGTCATCGCCGCCGCATCCAGGATGTTCGCCACCAGCGGCAGCCCGGCAACGCCGAAGACAGCGGCTATTACAACGCAAGTCGCGGTGAATGCCGCAAGAAGCCGGCGGTGGCGCATCAGTTAGGCGGGCTCGATTCAGGCCGACTTGACGTAGATCGTACCGCCTTCTACCTTGGCCATGAAGCGGGTCAGCGGACGTGGCGGCGGGCCCGAAATCACGCGACCGGAAGCATCGTACTGCCCGCCATGGCAGGGACACACGAACCGGTTGAGGTTGTGATGCCAGCCCACGCGGCAGCCGGCGTGCGTGCAGATGGCCGACAGCGCAATAACGCCGGACTCGCTGTTCTGGACCCACACCGTCTGCTGCATAGAGCTCTTCATCCAACCGTCGTTGGAAGGCGATAAATAGTCGGCCGCTGTGAACGTTCCGGCCGGGAAATCGGCTACCGGACCCAATGCCACCCATGCACCCTTGCTTTTTGGCTGCAGCACCGGCGTCAAGAGAGCCGCGATAAATGGTATGCCGATAAACCCCGCCAGCAGTGCCGACAATCCGCCAACAAGCCAGCTGAGCAGCCGGCGCCGCGAGGGCGGGATATAAGGAACCTCATCATCGGGTTGAGGTGGTGCCGGACAGTTCATTTTGATGCTCCTTTCAAAGTGGCCAGATAAGTGCCCAACGATTTCAGGTCTGAAGCGGAGAGCTTGAACGCCGGCATCGTCGTCTTCGGATTATGCCCGGTGGGGTTCGCGACCTGAGACTCCAGCCAGGCCTCCGTCTCCCTGGAACCGACGGCATCCAGTGCGGGACCTACCTGCCCACCCTTACCGCCGATGCTGTGGCAGCCCGAGCAATTCTGTGCGGCATATACTTTCAGGCCGGCCAATGCCTGAGCCGACAGTCCGGGTGCGGCCTTGGGCAGCGCCGCGGCCGCTCCGGAGGCGCCACTTGCAAGGCTCTGCTGCTCACTGGTGAGTGCGATACCCGTCAATACAACCACGACAAGGAGTACCGCGCCGGTCGGCGCCAGCACGCGAACACGCCGCCGCGGATCCCGTTCTGGGCCGCGGTCCAACCACGGCAGCAGCAGTAGCGCCAGCCCAAGTACGGCTGGAATTACGACCACGCCAACTACCTCAAGCGAACCGGGTAGGTACTTCAAGCCCTGGTAGAGCGAGAGAAAATACCACTCCGGGCGTGGGACGAAGCTCGCGTTGGTAGGGTCCGCGCGTGCAGCAAGCCCGACCGGTTTGAGAATGGCGAGCGCGATAACAACACTGAAAGCACCGACGGCGACCATGATGTCGCGGAACGCCTGTTTTGGAAAGAATGCATCACCTTTACCGTGGTGAGGCTTCCAGGTGCCCGCTGAGCCCATCTTTCGCACCAGAAAGAGGTGTAAGCCAACAAACGGAACCAACAGCGCGGGAAAGAGCATGGTATGCGCGGTGTAAAACCTCATCAAGGTCATGGCGCCCACATTGCCTCCACCGCGCAGCAGCCGCATTGCAATGCCACCCACCAAAGGCACGCTCCGTGCGAGTGCAGTGCCCACCGTAGTCGCCCAGTACGCTCGCTGATCCCATGGCAGTAGATAACCCGTAAAGGCGAAGCCCGCAATGAGAAGCAGGAGGAACACGCCGATCAGCCACGTGAGTTCCCGCGGATTCTTGTAAGCGCCCCAAATGATGACGCGCAGCATATGCAGTGTCACCACGATCACGACCGCGCTGGCGGTGTACGAGTGAATGCTCCGCAAGAAGCTGCCGAACAGCACATCGTGTCGGATGAACTGAATGCTCGCATAGGCATGGTCGGGGGTGGGTGCATAGTTCAGAGCGAGGGCGACACCGGTGGTGATCTGAACAATCAGAAACATAAACGTGAGATTGCCCAGGCTGTGAGCCCACCCGATGCCTGGCGCCATCGGCTTGACTAACTCTTCTTTGGCGATCGTTACAAACCCACCGTGCTCATCCAGCCACTCTGCAGCTCGCTTCACGTCGCAGCTATCTCCTTCTATCGCGCCGGTTTACAGTTGCCTGGCAGAGAAACCGCCGCGAGAGGCGGCGGGAACCTGACAGCGAGTTATGGATACAGAACTCTTGCACACTTACGAACAAGGTACCCGCTCTAACGCCAATTTGCCAGCGAGCGGCCGGTCTTGGTGCGAATCTCACACAAAGAGCGTGAAACGCCGGCCAGCAGTGTCGTGGATACGCGTGTTTCTGCGCCGCCGATTGCGGCCTGCGATCACATCCTGTGCGACGGCCCGCCGGCTAAAGCTTACCGGCGCGCAGGAAACGGCCGCCCGGTTGAAGAAATATCGCACGTAATTCGGCTCTCCCATGGCGCTCGGTACCACACCGGCAGTTCCTCCGCCGGCGCGTGGTCCTGCGCAGTTGCTTTTATCACGAGGCAGTACCATGAAACCAATAAGATCGGCCGGCTGCTTGCTGGCTCTTGCATCGATATGCCTGGCAGTACCGGCTGCTGCGCAGACCGTAAACCCCGCACTCTATTCCGGCCTGGTATGGCGCAACATCGGTCCGTTCCGCGGCGGCCGCGTCTCGGCGGTAACCGGAGCCGTCGGTGAGCCCGGTGTCTTTTACATCGGGCTGCCGCTGGGTGGCGTGTGGAAGACTACCGGCGCAGGTACCACCTGGACACCGATCTTCGACTCGATCAAAACCGCATCGTGCGTCGGCGCAATCGAAGTTGCCCCGTCCGATCCCAACATCATCTATGTTGGGATGGGCGACCTCATAACCGGCGGCGGCATCGATGAAGGCAATGGAGTTTACAAATCCACTGACGCGGGCAAAACCTGGACCCACCTTGGTCTGGACGACACCCGCCAGATTCCTTCCATACTCGTCGATCCGCACAATCCGGACTTGGCGATGCTCGCCGCACAAGGCAATATCCACGCGCTATCCACGATGCGCGGCGTCTATCGAACCACGGATGGCGGCGCCAGCTGGACAAAGACACTCTACGTGGATAACCAGACTGGTGTGCAGAAGATTGCATGGGCGGAGGATGACCCCAGCGTAATGCTGGCTACCACCGTTCATCACTACATTGCGCCGCCCCAGCCGGGCCGTCCGCCGGCCTTTGGCGGACCGTTCGGTGGAGCGCAACCCGGCACACACCTGTTCAAATCTACCGACGAGGGACTAACATGGCACGAGCTTACGGGTGGAGGATTGCCGAAGCTTGGAGGAAGAACCTGCGTCGCCGTGGCGATGCATACCAACGGTCAGCGCATGTTCCTCGTCGGCAACTTCGGACTCTATCGCTCTGACGACGGCGGCGCTACGTGGCGGCAGATGGACGCTGCGGATCATCGAGTGGCCAACGGACAGGGAGGCTACAACTGCGGCGTGTACGTAAGCCCCGCAGATCCCAACACCGTGTACGTGATCAACACATCCTCATACATCTCGCGGGATGGCGGCAACACATTCACAGGGTTCAAGGGCGCTCCCGGTGGAGATGACCCACAGCAGATGTGGATCGACCCGACCAATGCCAAGCGAATGCTGCTTGGCATGGACCAAGGCGCCACCGTATCGCTGGATGGTGGTCTCACCTGGAGCAGCTGGTACAACCAGCCCACCTCCCAGATCTACCACCTTTCCGTAAACAACGCGTGGCCATACTGGGTGTTTGGCACCCAGCAGGATACGGATGCCGTGTCCACCGCAAGCCGGGGCAACCTCGGCGAGATCACGCCCCTCGACTGGCTGCCGCATCCCGGGTCCGAGTTTGGCTCCATCGCCGCCGACCCGCTCGATCCCAATATCAGCTACGCCAGCGGCGGCGGCGGCGGCGTGATGAAGGTCATCAATCCCAGCGGACAGTGGTTCAGCATTGGACCGAGCCTCGATCCATCGCTGTCGCTGTTCGGCGGGCGAAACCAGCCGATGATGTTCTCACCGACGAATCCGCATGAACTTATGGTCGGCTTCCAGTACCTGATGGCGACCACGGATGGCGGCATGCACTGGTTCAAGCTCAGCCCGGACCTTGGCCATCCCAAAGGGTATGTCCCACCCGCCCCCGGTGCACGACCGGCCGTCCGCCGGCGGCCCTCCGGCGGAAACGCGCCAGAGGACGAGACAAGCGGAAACGCCCAGTTCTTCCCGGGTCGCGGTGGCGCCATAGACTCCTTTTCTCCGTCGAGCGTCGATGGCAAGATTATATGGGCCGGCACTTCCAACGGCCTGATCAAGCTGACGCGTGACGGCGGTAAGACCTGGTCCGATGTCACTATTCCGGATTTGCCGAAGCAGGATCCGGGCGATGTGACCTGCATCGACGCATCCCACCAGGATCCGGCAGAGGCCTATGCGGCAGTCGACCGGCAAATGACTGGAGACTACACGCCCTGGTTCTATCGCACCCGCGATTACGGCGCAACGTGGACGAAGATCGTCGCCGGCCTTCCCACCGACCAGCCGAGCGGCAGCTTCGCGCGCTTCATCCGGGCGGATACCGAGCGGAAGGGGCTCTTGTTCGCCGGGACCGAAAGCTCCGTCTACGTGTCGTTCAACGACGGCGACAACTGGCAGTCACTGATGCTGAACCTGCCGAACACCTCGTACCGCGACATGGTGATACACGGCAACGACCTCGTAACCTGTACGTACGGCCGGGGCTTCTGGGTGCTCGACGATATCTCGCCGCTGCGTCAGATCACGGCATCGATGGCCAACAGCGACGTTGTACTCTTCAAGCCGGGCAATGCGGTCCGCGTGCGCCGGAACGTTGGCAACGACACACCGTTCCCGCCAGAGGTACCGCATGCGCTCAACCCGCCGGATGGCGCAATCGTCTACTATTGGTTGGGCAAACCGGCCAGCGGGTTGGTAACGCTGGATGTTACCGATGCCGATGGACACGAGATCCGCCACTACTCCAGCGCGCCGATCACATCGCATGCAGCGCCGCCGCCCGAGCCCGACTTCTGGATCGCCAAAGTGATGCCCCTGCCTTCCAATGAGGGAATGACGCGCGTCAACTGGAACCTACGGTACGACGATCCGCCGGCATTCAATCACGGCTATGGGATCAATGCGAATCCTGGTCTTACGCCAGCAACACCGCAAGGACCGATGGTTCTTCCGGGCGTATACACGCTGACACTCCGCGCGAACGGACATACCGAAACCCAAACGGTCACCGTAACCAACGATCCTCGATCGCCGGCCACACCGGCGGACTTGCGATCGTTGTTTGCGCAACAGATCGCCATGTACAACGGCGGAAGAGCGGCCTACAACTACTACCAGCAGGTGGCAGATATGGAGACGGCGGTTACCGCCTCCGTCCATGGCAGCACCGACAAAGCGGTTACCGACGCGGCGGCGGCATTCACCAAAGAGCTCCAGGCGATCGGTGGGCAGGCGCAGTTCAACTTCCGCTTCTTTGGAGGTTTCCGGCGAGGCGGCCGGCCGCAAGCGCCGACCTTTGCCGACGTCAATCGCAATATGTTGAGGTTTCTCGACATGCTCGGGACCGGTGATCTGGCGCCGACCGAGGGGATGGTGAAGGGCTGCGATGCCGCTACGGCGAGCCTGACAAACTGCCTGGATCGCTGGCGGGCGTTGAACGGCAAGGACCTGACGGCATTCAATGCCGTGCTCTCAGCACATAACCTGCCAACCGTAGCGGCTGCGATACTGCCCTAGCTCAGCCGGCTGCGCCCGCGCTGCCCTGCGAACAGCGCAATATGCCGCACCGAGGGGCGCCTCCACTGACGGAGGCGCCCCTCGGTGCATGGAGGCGGTATTAATCGCTGCGGACCATGTCTCGCAACGACGATTACCGGCCGCCTGCGGATGGGTGGCGAATTGCGGCAGACCAGGCCAAAACACGCGGTGAACCCGGACTTCAAATGGCTGGCAGTTGCCCGGTATAGCCCGGTACGCAGCTTCGCCCACCTTGACCAAATGATTACATGCCGCCTCGTCCAGTAACAATGTGCCGTTGGAGGCATCGTTTGCCGATAACCTGCTTTTCGACCCCTCTGCAGGCAACGCACATCGTACAACTCGATGAACGCCGATGACGATGCTGCGAGGCGTGTGGCAAGCGCGAAAAAGGGCGCCCGGAGCTGTGCCCCGGACGCCCTCGTCCTGGCGTGCGTTATGTGCGCTCTCTACCTTACGCGGCGCGCTCCGCGAAACGCCGTTCGGTAGTAACCGGAACTCAGCGAATCTTCACGCACTCCGCCGCTTCTCCGACTGGAAGCGTGAACAAAGCGCCCGTTGCCAACGTACACACCGACGTGGGAGATGCCCGGTGTCACCGTGTGAAAAAACACCAGATCACCGGCCTTGAGGCTGCGATATGAAACCTTGGTCCCCAGTTGGAACTGCGCCCGTGCCGAGTGCGGCAGTGATACGCCGTGCTTTGCAAACACATAGCGTGTGAACCCGGAGCAATCGAAGCCGCCGCGTCCCGAGCCCCCGTATACATATGGCGTGCCGCGATATGCGAACGCCGTCTTGACAATGCGCACGCCCCGTGTTCCGGCTCCACTTCGTGATCTGCCGGACGCCATAGCAACGCGCACCGGTTTGGCTGCGCGCACTGCACCATTCGAGTGCCTGGACAATGCCAGCCGATGGTGAAGGGCCGCCGATGCCAATCGCGCTGCATGCGCCACAGCCAGTCGATGGTGGGTGGCCGCTGAAGCCACGCGAGCCGCTTGCGCCACTTCCAGTCGGTGTCGCCTAGCCGCGGAAGCCAGTTGCTGGTCGCGCTTTGTTTTGGCAGCCATCCGCCTGGAGGGCGCGTGTACCGCCCTACCCGAGTTGTGTTTCCTCTGAGTATGAGCAGCCGAGGCAATACGCTGAAGATGCTTCGCCCGCGCCGCTGCCTGCGGTTTGGCTACCACCCGGGCAATGCGCGTTGCTGGTACCGGCGCAGTTTTCCCCGCGCTGCTGCCGACAAAGTCGTTGCGGACCCAACCTACCGTGCCACTTGCAAGAGCAACCTGCGACCAGCCGTCGCGCCGGGCGGTAACGATTACGTGCGTGCCTGAATCGATGCATGTCATCAACGGGTGCTGCTCACCCGGCCCCATCCGTACGCTAACTCGGTTGGCAACGATTTGCCGAGGGAGATAGAGCGATCCGTGAACAACAACGTGCTTTGGAGGATCGGGAATTGTAACTACGGTTCCAATTCCCACAGTATTGCCATTACCCAGGTGATTGACTTTGAGGATAGCCTCTACCGATACGTGGTACCGCTGAGCTAAGAGCGAGAGGTTTTCGCCCTTCTGGAGTTTGTGATGCGTCTCGGCGTTTGCGAGTCCAGCAGCAACAGCCAGGGTAGCTCCGGCTATGAGAGTCGTGCTGGCTCCAAGTCTCAATAACTTCATAGGCAACATCCTTTCGGGTTTCGAGTTGGAGGCGCCATGGCGCAATGCAAGCCAGATGCGAACCATGCAGCGAACTCGTGCGTCCACTGGTTACCGACGAGGCGGGATCGTCCGCGAAAGCGCTTCCTGCTCTTCCACTGCCGCTGATGGGCAGATCTGCGCCCGGCCAACGGGCGCACAATAAGCTTAGCCTATTGGCGCGCAGCCTGTCAACCTTGCGCGTGGGCTCAACTAAAACCTGACCGGAGTAGAATTGTTGCTTCCTCGTAAAACCTGACCGAAAGGCTAAACGGCTCGCCGGCTTTCGGGAGGAATCGCAGCGGGACGGTGAGCCGGTTCAGACGATCATCATCTCGTACAACGTGGCCGGTATCCAGGGGCAGACACCGGCCGCAAAGGCCGCCCCGCATGAGTCCAAGCCCGGCGGAGGCGGGGCCGGATCGACGAATTGAGCCGGCTGTCCCGTACGCGGCGGAACATTCGGGGCCCGTGAAAGTCGGACTCTGATCCGACGCAACGAGACTGCGCAGTTCTCGACGGGAACTGATGCGTGCCCGGGATGCCTGATGGCGCAATCCGCCGTATCATCGCTGTGCTAGCGTCCAACATCCTCGGGCCGGCCTCACAATGCCGGTCCCAACGATCCGCGCGCTCGCGTCCCTCCGCGTACCGCTCCCCTTCCTGCTTGCCGACTCCGGGCTAAAAGTCACCGACCAACAGGGCCGCCGCCGTCGACGGTGCAGCGTGATGGAGCGCCGCCTGAAGCGCGGAAACAGCCTCGGTAAAGGTCCGCCAGTCGCCGGCAGCCAGAACCTCCGGATTGCGCCATACCAACGCCACGGGTTGACTGCCCTCCGCGCGCAGCGCCAGCACGAGGACGTCGCGAAACAGTTCCCAGCTCACGCCCTCGCCGGCCGGAGAGTTTGAGTTCGATCGAGAGTTCGACGTCCATGCTGAAAGCGCGGCCCCGGCGAAGTCGGAGCTCACGGCCGCGGCGGCGCCGTCCAGCTCCATCCACCGGATGTGCGATGCCTCCGCGCGCTTCCGGAGGCCCGCGTACGCGGCACTGTGATAGCACGCGAGGCGCAGAAATGCCGACGGTTTCAGCAGAACCTCCGGCCAGCGCGAGGAGGACTCAACATCCTGACCGCCGCTAGCGTCCTGGGCTTCGACGGCAGGCGACGTGGGCTCACCATTATCGACGACGAAGGCGGCATGCCGTGTCATCTGAAGCGCAGCGACGGCATACGCGGCGACACGCGGGCTGTAGCTGGTGGTCCATGGCAAGCCATACCAGGCGTAGTTCGTGAATTGGAGCCCGACACTGCCAATTCGCGCGGCGATCGCGGCGGCGGCGGCCTGCCACTCTTCCTGGTCGGATAGCCCGGCCGGCAGCCTCGGCATCGGGAGCATAGGTGTATCCCAGGCGGAACACAACGAGCTTAAGAAGCCGACGCGGGTGACAACGCCCGTCGTGTCGATCCGCGCCCTGTTGGCGCGCCCCCATTCGGGGAGTATGGCGTGCGGCGCCAGCAGCGTGATTGTCATCGCGTTGAAATTGAGCCGCAGAGCCTGCTACCAGTCGCCGCCCAGAACGGCGGTCGACTGAAAGCGCAAGTCCGATTCAAGGGCTGACTGAAGGCTGCCGATCGCGTCGACGAAAGCCACCGGGTCCCTCGCGGCAAGGGTCTCCGGACTCCGCCAGCCGAGTACGAGCGGCATATCGTTGTGGTCGTCCACGCTTTCAGACCAGATCTCCTCCACCCCGGTCCAGACCTCCCTGGCCAGTTGCTCGTCGGTCAATGCCGCGGCGTATCCGGATGGCCAGGCGCGCATCGAGGCCACCTTGAAGGCAGCTGTCGTTTCAATGGAAGCGCCGTCAAGCTCCAGCCAGCGCGCAGTACCCTCCATCGCGGTGCGGAGTTCGTCGTACACGACCGTTTCGCAGCAGACCACGCGCAAATGACTCGGCACATTCAAGCTGGTAAGCAGAAAATCAGCCGGGCAGCCGGTGGAAGCCCGCTGTGCCCGGCGCGTCGCTATGACCGGCATCGGTTCGCTTTCGGACGACTGTGCGGCCACGCGGAACCATGTCCTCGCAAGGTCGACCGATGCGATCGCGTAGGCAGCCGTCCTCGGCACACTCTTGATCATGCGCCAGCATCCACGCCAGCGACACTCTGCGTTCACGAGGTCCTTGATGCCCAGCCATGCGGCGAACCAGAACGCGAATTCGCGCCACGCGTCCAACTCCGTGTCACTCGCAATGGCGCTAGTGAGTATTTCATGCGGAATCCCAAATGCCGTTGAAACCGCGATGAAGAATTCCTGGCGGGATAAGACGCTGCCCGTCAGGAGCTCGCGGTCGAGTTTCCTCCAGGATGGCCCGGGTGGGCGATGGTTTTCCTTGACCGTTGCCCTCGCCATCATAACGACTCCTCCATGCAGATGGCAAAGGCGACGCCAGCCCTCACGGCCCCAGCGTCGGCAGCCGGTAGAACGTCACATAATGGTCCGGGGTGTAGTACCAAGCGCTGTCGGGAAACGTGATCAGCCTGCGAGGGACTCCGGCGCCGCCCGCCTCGGTTGGCAGCCTGTAGTATCGTCCCCTCTCGCCTTCAACGCCGGTCCCGCCTTCCAGTCGCCGTTCATCATCCGATCGCATACAAACCGGGTTGGCTAATTAAAGATCACCGGGCTGCACTTCCACTCGGTCAGCGTCACTCTGTCTTCCACGGCTTCGCACGGCGGCAGCGGTATGCGGAGCTTCACGCCGCTCTCGAAGACGACGCAAATCGCATTATCAGGCTCCAGCGTGGCTGCCGACGCTACCTGCATGATTGAAGCGAGCAGTTCATCCCTGTAACCCTCCAGTCCGATGGTCAGCACCTTGCCGTCAACCGACACCTCCGGCCACACCCGGGTGCTCAGTGAGGTCCAGGGGTGGAATCGCAATTCCAGAACGTCCAGGCTGAACGTCACCGATGTGAGAGTCCTGCCAGCAAGCCGGGCAAACGCCTCCTCTTCGTTCTTGATTCCGGCAGCGCCGTCCGTCATGTTACAGTGCTCCGCTCTCGGATGTATGCCGTCTCCCGTTGGCGCGCGGCACCGGCCATGCCTGTTCCGGGATTCGCAGCGCTCCAGCCGACATCGGGCAGCGGACTGCAGCGTGCCCTCGGCCTGTCCGGCGGCCCGCCAATGCGCCCCGTAATGCGGAGATCCGCTACCACTGGGGCGGCCTCTGTCGCCGGCCGCGCAACCAACGTAGATAGGGCCGGTCGCGGGTTTCCACGCTACCGGGCCAACCGACGGAGCCCCGTGCAGAGTCGCGATGCCTGCTTTATGGCTCCGAGCCCTAGCCCATCCACGCAGTGGTGGCCTACCAGACAAACAGATAGTGTTCCGGCCCGTTTAACATCAGCCTTTCTCCACACAAAGGGACCGGTCGTAGGAGTACGTTCAATTCGGCCCCGCTATCAAAGGTGATACAGATGGTTTCGCATCCGTCTGTCGTCACGCCTGTTACGACGCTCTGGATTAAAGCGCATAGAGCGTCATTGTAGCCAGGTGTTCCAGTAGCCAACGTTTCACCTGCAAGGTGCACTTCGGGCCAGACGAGAAGCGTCAACGAGAGGCACCCGCTGAAGTCCAGCTGCAGATAATTCACGACGAAGGCGACCGACTCCAGGCGTGCGCCAATCAGCCTGGCTACCTCCTCTGCCGCTTCGCTCGTCGTGGGTTCGCCTGGGTATTTCGTCATACTACGGCTCTGGAGATAACGGTATATGCCACCACGGGTTGTCCGGCCAGACCGGCTTGCCAGAATACGGATTGACTGATTGCCAACCTTTAGGAACCTGCCGTTGTCCATAGTTCACATACCCATTGGGGTTCGTCGCGCTGGGCTCCATGATGCGGACGTCGGTCACGTTGTCGGCCAGACCATTGCCGCCGGCGCCCCCGTTGTATTGGAAGCCGGGGTTCCGCGTCGGGAACGGACCGTTAGCACCCTTCGGAACGGGAATGACATCACCGCCTGGCGTCACGACAAAGGCGGTCTTGTCCTGCGCCGCCCCGCTTCCACCGCATGGCCCGTTATGAACCTCAACCCCGCCGCCGACTTGCCCAACGAAATAGTCGTGGACGCCATCGACGATGAGGTTGTAGACGGTATACCCGCCGCGGCGGTGCAAAACGTCAATACGGCTGACAACCAGCTTTGGCCCGGCGCGGGTGACGATGGAAGTGCCGAGCGCCAACTCGCCCGCGTACACAAAGCCCTTGCCCGCAACGTAGAACGGATGCTGCCGGGTGCAGAGCAGGGTTTCAACCGGCTTGCGGGAGCCGGGCTCCGTGAGCGTAACGCGAAGTAGCTGCGGCACGCTGCGGGCCGACGTGGAGATGTCCGACGATGGCGGAGATTAAACTGGGCCGGCGTGGTGGTTCAGCCACGCCTTCAATTCGGTCATGGGCTCTCGCAGAAAAGTGAGGTCCGTTGCGATTGCGAACTTCACCACGAAGCCGTCGTCGCTCATCTCGCCGATAGAGCCCGAGATTGTGCCGCGGCCGCTAGGGCCTAGTTCAACTGAGATTTCGCAGCCCCCATCTAATGCCTCGAGGTTCGCCGCACCAGATAGAGTCGCCATGACCTCAGCCAGATCCTGACAAAACATCTCCAAATCGGCCACGGTCGTATATGTACCCGCCGAGGCCGTTAGCGGGATCGACTCTACGGCCGCCGCCATGCGGATCCAGCGGTAGCCGTCTTCCGGATCCTGAGGCGGATCAAGAAATAACAACAGAGCCCTGGAGTGACCGCGGAGCGTAATATCAGCCGTGGAATCGGCGCCGGACCGGCCCGGCGGCGGCAGCCCCGTACTCAAGGCTAGGAGCCAACGCGCCAAGCGGAAATCACCTGTCCCGACTCGGGGTTGACATGTACGGTGAGTTCGTCATTCATAAACCTGAGCGCGCCGCGGTCCGTCAAGGAAGGCTCGCAGTTCTGTATCATGTTTTCTATCGCGGATGGTGGTATGCCGCGTTCCAACATCTTGTCGAGCGCGTGCCCGGAGTACCATCGCCCACCAATCTCCGTTCGCCAGCTTAGTTTGTATCCCTTTGAGAACCCAATCTCGTCGCCTGAGCGCCCGACAACATGCGACCCGTCGCCGCCGCCGCCCCCGCTTGGCCCGTTATGAACCTCAACCCCGCCGCCGACTTGCCCGACGAAATAGTCGTGGACGCCATCGACGATAAGGTTGTAGACGGTATACCCGCCGCGGCGGTGTAAAACGTCAAGTCGGCTGACAACCAGCTTTGGCCCGGCGCCGGTGATGATGGAAGTGCCGAGCGCCAACTCGCCCGCGTCGAGAAAACCCTTGCCGGCAACGTAGAACGGATGCTGCCGGGTGCAGAGCAGGGTTTCAACCGGCTTGCGGGAGCCGGGCGCCGTGAGCGTGACGCGAAGAATCTGCGGTACGACTTTGATGTCGGCGATCGGCTGCTTGAACAGGTGTCTTCGGCCGCTTTGTCCATTTCGTCATCTGGCTAACCCTGTGAAGGAATGGGTGCGCCACCAGTCCAGCCCACGCTACGGATACTCTATGCCGCTGGACACGCAATGGCCCTCGTACGCATCCACGATTCGGCCCCGGACAGCAGCGCTCGTGCCGGTAGCCTTCAGCGCGTGGTGATGCAGTGCGCTTCCGCCTCCTCCTGCACACGATAAATCGTCGCCCATGCCATCATCTCCACGTCGTCGGGGCCAACGAACAGCGTGCGTGTGACAGATTCGTTCAATATGCGGGCAACGTAGACGTGGCACGGCCATTCGGTTACGGGGAAGAGGGAGGAGCCCTCGAAGCGCGGCGAGAGGATCACGCTGGCAATGTCTTCGCCACCCATGCCATACGGCTGCCCTACCACAGGAGGGTCGACAGCGACGAGCATCAACTCGTTGCAAGATCGGCTTCGCAGTCGGCCCGCGATACGGCAGGCCCGCGGCGGCACGAACGCGGGCGATTCTCTGGCAGACGATAAGTAGAAGTCGGGCACCTTCTTCATCTTAGAATGCCGCGTTCGCGCCCGAAACCCGTCCGATGTTTATCTGGGTTTCAGGATTGGGCACAAACACCTCCGGCAACCCGCCGCCGCCGCCGCCCGGGCCCGCGACGCCACGCGGAAGACGACGCCCTCGGTGTCGTTAAGTGTGCACTCCAATACAAATCGGCCAGTGTTTCCTGGAAAAAGACCCGCCGCGACTCGGTAGTCATCCACGGTGATCGGATCCACCGTGGTGTAGTAGTTGCCGAGGCCTGGCGCTTCGCCACCAAACACACGATGAAGCTTTCTTTGTGGCAGGGCCGACCCGTCGCCGCCGCCCCCGCTTGGCCCGTTATGAACCTCAACCCCGCCGCCGACTTGCCCGACGAAATAGTCGTGGACGCCATCGACGATAAGGTTGTAGACGGTATACCCGCCGCGGCGGCGCAAAACGTCAAGTCGGCTGACGACCAGCTTTGGCCCGGCGCGGGTGACGATGGAAGTGCCGAGCGCCAACTCGCCCGCATAGACGAATCGCTTGCCGGCAACGTAGAACGGATGCTGCCGGGTGCAGAGGAGGGATTCAACCGGTTTGCGGGAGCCTGGCGCCGTGAGCGTAACGCGAAGTAGCTGCGGAGATTTGCGGCCCCGTTTTTGGCGCGGCGCCGCCGCCTCCGCCGACCGGAACGCTCTGCATTTCAGTGGCTACCTGTGCGGTGATACCCCGGTGGTGGTGCTTGTCGGTGTGTTCAGCACCGGGCTTAGGCTAAACGGGGTCGCCGCCGGCGAGAAGGCGTTAACGGTTATCTTGTTACCCGAGGTGGTTGGCAGCGAATATGTGCCGTTCCCGCTGTAGCCGATCGCAAGCTTCCACTGCCCGTCGCCCGTCTGGCCCGCAGCCGGGCGCGGCGGGCCAAACACCAGCGCGCTCGCGAACGCCAGCGGCAAAAACAATGCGAGAAAGGAGGCGCGGCGGGAGTTGATCCACGCAGTTCCGGGTGAGTGCAAAATGGTACAACAGGAGGCACTGTCGCGCATGGTATTAACCACCACTCATATGGGATGCGCCAGTATACGGTTTTGCGGCCAGAATGTCAGGTACGCGCGTTGCGTTAACTAAAACCTGACCGGAGTAGAATTGTTGCTGCATCGTAAAACCTGACCGAAAGGCCCAAACGGTTTCGGGGCGTCGACAGGAACCGTGGCTGATGCGCCGGAGCGGTCATGCCGTGCGAGCCGGTTGCTGCAGTGGATGTGCTTTCAAAAATCACCGCCGGGCACTAGAGGAGATGCTCCTCTCGCTCAACCATGCCGATATGTCGCGGCAGATCCTGACCGCACTCCGCACTGCACAAGTCCCAATGCCGCGGAGGGAATGCTAGCTCAAGGAATGGAACCCGTTACGCACGATGCCAGGCTGGCGGGCACGCCGGCCAGCCGTGTGGCAGGAGCTTCGGGCCTCCGAAGGTCAGATTCTTGCGTGAGACAACACGCAATGCCGCGCAAAAGGCGCCGACCTATCGACTCGTCTCAAGTGCCGAACAGGCGGCTCCAGGCCGAGGAGCGGCGTCGCAACGAGCCCTGGCCGTCGCGCTCGGAGTCCGCCGCAGCGGCCCCGGCTTCGAGGCCGTCTCGCAGCACTTCGCGTACCGAAACCACCATTGCGGTCACGTTGTCCGGTCCCCCTCGGGCGTTGGCCAGCACAATCAAGCGTCGAACTGCCTCCGCTGGCGAACAAGCCTCCACGGTGGCGCAAATTTCGTTATCCGACACGCAACCACTCAGCCCGTCGGAACACAGCAACCATATATCTCCGGCTCGGGCTTCCTCCCAGAAGAAGTCGACACGCGTTGTTGGCGCCGACCCCACCGATCGGGTAATGACGTTCCGAAATGGCGACATCTCGGCATCCGCGCGCGTCAGGGCGCCGCTTCGCACCTGCTCTTCTACCCAGGAGTGGTCCAGCGATACCTGCCGGATGTCTCCATTCCGAACGAGATACGCCCGGCTGTCGCCGACCTGGGCGATGACCACATCGCCACCAACAATAACGGCTGCTGTAAGTGTGGTAGCCATGCCGGAGCGTGATGGCAATAGGCGCGCCATCGCATAAATCCGGTCGCTCGCTGCCTGGATGGCCTCATTCAGTGCGCCATCGACATCTTCAAGTTCACTGTTGTAGTAGCCGGTGATCAGCATGCTCAACGCGGTTTCACTGGCAATCTGCCCGGCATTGGCGCCGCCGACGCCATCCGCCACAGCAAACAGCGATCCGCGCGCAGCAACCACGCCGGGCTCTTCCGGCTCATACCACTCGAACTTGTCTTCGTTGTTCTCGCGCACACGGCCCATATCGGTGCGCGCAGCAACCTTCACCACAACCTTCGTTTCGGCGCCAACATCCGCATACGCGCGCCAGCCCAATACAAGTTCGGCGCGGTCGATCCGTGCGGTTCGATCCGTCACAGCCGGTTCAGGCGTGTGTGTTTCAGCCGAAACCTCGGGCTCACTCATCCTGTACGGAGTCCGCGGGGGGATTCTCAGCGCCATCCGAGAGGCCGTCGCTCACGCCGCCACCCCCGGATTCTCCTGAGCGTGCAGCAAGCTCGATACGGAACGCACGTACCCCGATCTGAAGAGTATCTGCCGGACTCAGAAACCGCGGGATGTGCGGAGCGAGGCGTTCGCCGTTTACCAGGGTGCCATTTGTGCTGCCGAGATCGGTGACCATCATGCCGCCGTCGGCGACCTCCAGCCGGACGTGGACGCCCGATACATAGTTGTCATCGCTAATTACGATGTCGTTGGCGGCGCCACGGCCGGCCGTAACGGTCGCCGCAGTAACCGCGAACTGCTCGTCACCGGTAGCAGCCCGCAGCCATCCAAACGGCTCTGCCCCCTCAAAACCCTCCGACCCGGCGACGGTGTCATCGGTCGGCAAGACCTGAGTGACCTCCGCTGCCGCCGCCACCGCTTCAAGCCTCATCTGCCAGCCACCGAGCTTTATTGACGCGCCGTCAGCCAGCGGGCAGATCTCGCCAGGATTGAGCCTTCTTCCGTCTACGGACGTACCATTCGTGCTGTCAAGATCCTGGATGGTCGTCCCACCGGGCCGAATCGCAATCTCGGCATGCGTGCGCGACACCGAGCCATCCGGAGAGATGATGTCGGTATCCGCACGGCCGATCGTGGTTTTACCCGACCGGAGCGGAAATCGCCGCCCGTCGGATGAGATCAGCCACGCCAAAGCCGCTTCCGTTGGCGGCTCAAGCTGCTGTGGCGCCGGCTGCGACAGCAAGTAGCCGCACTCGCCACACCAGATCTCAACATCCGGCGTGGAGCCGGCGCATACTGGGCAGACGACCGATCCGCCGAGCCGCGTGCGCTGGCCGTCATCCGGAAGAACGCCGGTAACTTCCTGCCCTGCTACCAGGGTCCGGTCCACGTTGGTCTCCATCAGCTACCCTCCTCACGGCGACCCTGATCCAGGCTTACAATTGCGCCCATCAGCGTCTTTTGCGCATCGGCGCCACCGTGTCGCAGCGCGTTCAGAGCCTCATCCACCTCGCGCGCCGATCCAGCGGCCCCGGCGTGCGCCAACATCGCGCGTGTCTTCTCCAATTGCGCGGCTGCGCCGATTGCGGTGATCTGCTGGGTGCGCATACCCATCACCGTCCGCTGCAAATCGGCCGAGGCGCGAGCCATCTCCAACTCGGCCGCCACAACCTCGCTGAGCGGAGCTGCCGCCGAGGCAGACGCATCAAAATCCACCACAACATCGCTCCGCAGCGACTGGCGGCAGCCCATGGCAATATCTTCGTACTGAATGAGCGCCTGCGCAACACGGTACCGACCGGCGGAATGGCGCTCCAACTCCATCTCGAAGAGCACGGTCTGGGCCGTACCGCGCTCGATGTCTGAGAGTTGCATCTCCATTCCGCGTCCACTCCAACTGGCAGCTTGTCCGTAAACCTGACGGATCTGCACCCAACGTGCCGGTTCCAGCCTTACCGTTACGTTCCGTGCTGCGGTCGACATCATCGTATGCAGTTCATGCCGGAACACCTCGGGGAGCATGTCGGAGCGTTGGATGTGGTAGTAGGATCCGCCACTGCGCTTTGCAATACCGGCCATGAGCTCCTCGTTGTAGTCAGGCCCGAACCCGAGCGCGCTGATGGTGATGCCTCTGGAACGCTGGTCGGCCACGGCCTGCACGATCGAGGTGTAGTCCTTCAGGCCCGCAGTGGGCTCGCCGTCGGTAAGCAGCAGTACCCGGCTTACGTAACCGGCAGCCTGCCCCATCACGGAGGATACTTGAGCGCACGCAGCAATCATTCCGTCGTACAGGTTCGTGGTATTGCCCACCTCGAGCCTGTGGATATGCTGCTTCACGAGGTCCTTGTTGACCACGCGCCGAGCAGGCATCAGAACATCAATCTGCTCTTCAAACACAACAATCGAGAGAATGTCGGTCGGTTCCAGCATATCAACAACGTGGTCGCAGGCGCGCTTCACGTATTCAATCGGCTCACCCTCCATGCTGCCGGAACGATCGATGCACAGGCACACGTTCACCGGAGCTCTACGACCGGTCTGCTGGCCGGCGGCGCGCAAGACGAGCAGCGCGTGATCGCGCATACCGGCGGTAGGCGCGATGGCATGCCCGGAGATGCACTCGGCCTGTAGCGCCATGGCCGGCGCTCCCATCACCGTGGGCCCGGCGCCCAGTTGTCCGCCGATTATGGTCGGAGCAGCGCCGGCGCCCGAAACCATCTGCGTCTTTTCTTCCATCACCGCCTCCTAATCAAATCGGAACGTGCTCTCTCCAAACTGCAGTGTATCCCCCGGTTTGAGGGATTGGGACTGCACGCGCACACCATTCACAAAGGTGCCGTTCGAGGACCCGTTGTCGGTCACCATCGCCTGGTACCGGGCGCACTGGATCGTGGCGTGCAGGCGTGAAGTCAAGCCGTCGGTCGCCAGCGATATACGTGTTTCAGCGCTTCGGCCAACCGAGTTTGGTCCATTGGCAAGCGCAAACGTGACACCCTGGTAGGGACCGGCAATGCCCGTGAGCCGGTGCTCGCCGGGAGCGCCTGCCGATGTTGTATCGGGCGCCGCGATCGCCGGCGCAACGGGAGCGCCTACGGTGCAGCCGCAGTTTCCCCTTGCATCACGCAACAGACCACAGAATGGGCAAGCGCCGGGAGCGGCGCCGGGTGCAACGGCCAAAGCTGGAGCCGACCTCGCCGTGTCGGGTTGGCGCGTCCCAACACCGGGCAGTCCGGCGCGCTGCCGAAATCTTATGGCGTGCGAGCCAATACGAATCTCGTCACCATCGCGCAGCGGAACGGCGCTGCGGGGTTCAAGGCGGTTGCCATTCAGCCGCGTGCCGGTTTGTGTTCCGGCATCCACCAGCATGTACTGCTTCCTGTGCACCTGTATCGCCGCGTGCTGGCTGGCCACGCTGTTATCACCGAACAGCGGTACCTCGGCGCCTTCATCGCGACCCATTATGTTGAGCGCCCGGTCCAGAATGATGTCCTTGCCCTCGTTCCGTCCAACCATCACACGCACCCAACCAGGCTTGAGGATCTCCTCCACCAGGCCGGTAAAGAATCCGGTGCAGGCGCCGACGGCGGTGAGGCCGATAGCGCGGCTGAGGCCGCCGACATCGTGAACGCCGCTGGCATTTGTGGCCGCAAGCTCCATCTTGCCAAACCATTGTGCGGCAAGGTCGAACACAAAGCCGCCGGCCAGGCCACCAACCAGGCCACCGATAAGCCCGTGCCAGGACTTTCGGAATGAGAGCGAGCCAATTCCGACTCCCGCGCCGACCAGTGAGCCGAATGCTGCCCAGCCCACCGATCGGGCGAACACCTCCTGGACGAAGCCTGCCATTCCCAGCGCTTCCGGCGCTACCTGTCCGCCAAGCGCCGTGAAGAGCGCATTGCCGATTGAAAAACCCAAATAACCCAACGCCATACCGGATGCCGCCGAGATCAGCGCGCCGCGCACCATCAACTTCGGCGAACCATCCACGACGCCATCGACCAGACCCAGAAACAGGCCGATGAACCCACCTACGGCCACGATGAAGATCAGACCGTCGCGGGCGCTGAGGTCACCAAGCGGGTGCGCGGAGTAGTTGACGTAATACTCCTGTACGGCATATCCAACAAAGCCGCCGACGGCGCCGAGCAGCAGGCCCAACAGGATTCGAGATCGCATACCTTGGGTCGCCTAACCCGCGTCAAACCGGAAGCGAGTGAGCCCCACATGCAGCTCGTCTCCCGTTTGAATTGGCGACGGCTGATCGGGCGCAATACGGATGCCGTTCACAAAAGTCCCGTTAGCGGAACCCAGGTCCGTCACAGTCCAGCCTTCAGGTCCACTTCTCAAAACTGCATGCCGCCTTGAAACGTTCCCGTCGGCGCTCAACGCAACCTGATTGGTGATATCCCGGCCAATAGTCAGACTGGAACCGTTCAACTCGAAGCTGTGACCACCATAAGCGCCGGCGGACCCAAAGATGCGCGGTGTACCGGCTACCACCGCCTGGCCTGGAGCGGTCAACGGCTCTGCAGTGCCCTCCGTGATCGGCGCCACAGGCACCGGCGCCTGCTTCCCGAACCCAGGCAGCGATGCTGGCGCTTCCACGGGCGCCGTTTCGATGCCGAGGTGACTCAGCCACGTCTTGGCGTGACCGGTAGTCACCGCCCACCAGGCGCCGTATACGATTCCTCCAACAGAGACCAGCGCCACCAGTGTACGCACGAAGGAGAGAAGCTCGTTATTCCCGCCACTCTCGGCCGGGGCCGGGATGCTGGTGTTGGCCACTTTGGCCACAACGTGGGCTCCGGGCGACAGCGTCTGCACATCGGACCAGGTGACTTCGATCGGCCCCAAAACCTTGGCGGCGGCCGGATGGTCCAGCCCGATTGTCTCGGTCAGGCTGACCGGTGAGTTCGAGCCATACTCCACGGTCACGGTAACCGGCACATTCAGCGGCACATTCCGGAATCGGGCGATACCGTCGTCGGAAGCTGTGAGCACCGTGCTCTCACGGACTTTTGGGCTGGACGTACTCAAGGTTACGCGAGGGCCAGCTACCGGAACACCGCCTTCCTGAACGGAGGCCAATACGGACCGGCACTCCTTGAACGCCGACTCCGCTAGAACCACGTTCGCGCCGGCCAACACCTGCATCCGCGCCACATTCCCGCGGGTCACATCGCAAACCTCCAGGTCGGCCGCTTTGTGCGGCATCGAGAGCACGATATTGCTTGACGAGGAGGCCGGCAGTGGCAGAGAGGCGGGCGCGGTTCCGGCATCCGATGCGCCGCGCACGAACCGGTATGTAAACTGTCCGGGTACATCCACCTTGACGTGCAGCGGGTATTTGCCGCCGGCAGAGGCCGCGACCTGGGCACGAACAGGGCCGGGCACGTTGACCAGGATGCCAGCTACGAAGGCAGCCGCACTCAACTGCATCTTGATGGTTCGGTTCATAGGCTCGATCTCATTCGCGCGATGGCACAGCCGATAGAAGCCGTGATATCCTCCGGAGTCATTGACGTTTCACCATACGATTCTGACGCGATATCGCCCGCAAGGCCGTGCAGATAACAGCCCAGGGCCGCTGCGGCCGCCATGCGTGCGTTTGATGCCTCAGAGCTTCCGCTCATCTCGGCCTGCGCCAGCAGCGCCACGATCATCCCGGTCAATGTGTCGCCCGAACCTCCCCTGGCCATACCAGGGTTCCCCGTGACGTTCACAGACAGCGATCCTTCCGGCTCCGCGATTATCGTATATCGCCCCTTTAGCAGCACCACGGCGCCGTATTCCCTGGCAAGCTGCGCAGCGGCGGCAAAACGATCTGCCTCCACAACCGATATCGTGCTGTCCAGCAAGCGCGCAGCCTCGCCGGGATGTGGCGTCAAGAGCGTAGAACCGGCGCGCCGCGGCAGCGGCGACCGACCTTCGCGGTGCATCTGTGCCAGGCAGTTCAGCCCGTCGGCATCCAACACGATCGAGCCCGACCACTCCGTCAGCAGACGCTCCGTCACCGCGTTCGCGCCGGGTCCGGTGCCGATGCCGGGGCCGAGCGCCAACACGGCGCTGGGCCGCATTGCACCGAGAACTGCGTCGGCTGCCTCTGCCGCCAACTGCCCTTCGGCCTCGGCGAGCGGCACCGTAAGCGCGGCCTCGAGCCCAGCAGCGACCACCTGCTGGATGGAACTGGGTGCGAATACGGTCACGAGCCCCGCGCCGGTCCTTAGCGCCGCGCGCCCCGCCAGACGCGGAGCGCCAATCATCCCCGCGCTCCCGGCAACGATAGCCGCCCGGCCATAATCTCCCTTGTTTGTGTTGGCGTGCCGGTCAAAGAGGCATTGCTGCGCCCAGGCGAACGCAGGCGCTGCAAACTCGCCTATGTCGAGACTTCGTACCCCAGTCTCCGGAACGAGCCGGTCCCAGCAAATACCGATCGGATCAACCAGCACGCGGCCGGCGTGGTCGGCCCCGGGAAAGAGAAACATGCACCGCTTCTTGAATGCAAAGGTAATCGTAGTGTCAGCACTCACAGCGGCGCCCGGGGTGTATCCGGTATCACACTCCACACCGGATGGAATATCGACCGACAGAATGGGACAATCCAAAGCCGTGACGCAACGGATCGCGTGGGCGATCTCGTCCCGCGGCGCGCCTACCGCTCCCGTGCCGAGGAGCGCGTCCACAGCGAGATCGCACCGAGAGAGCTCAGCGCCGGCGCATACTTGAACGCCGCAGGCATGCGCCGCCTGGTACTGCCGCGCGGCGTCGCCGCGCGGTCGACCAACGTCCGCAGCAAGCACTATCCGAACCCCGAACCCGGCGGCCGCAAGATGCCGCGCAGCCGCAAGGCCATCGCCCCCATTATTGCCTGGTCCGCAGAATACGGCGATTTGTTGACCGCGCTTGACGGAGACCATGTCGCGTGCAGCGCGCGCAACAGCAGCACCGGCGTTCTCCATCAGGATCGCGCTGCTCATGCCCTGTAGTTGCGCAGCCGCCGCGTCGGCATCGCGCATCTGCTGCGCCGTAGCGACCTTCACAGTGAGGTAACTCCACCAATGCGATAGCGCAGGTACAGTTCGCTGCCATCCGCATACACAGACAGCAGGTCGAGCGACACTACCCGCCCGGGTGGCAGGCCGGCGCCAGCCATAATCGAAGGAATGCCGGAACCTCCCTTGAGTTTGGGCGAGATCGTCAAGAACAGTTCGTCTGCCAGCCCAGCCATAATCAGCGCGCTGTTCAGGGTTGGGCCGCCCTCGCACAGCAATAAGCGGCGGCCATATGTCTGGCGGAGTATACCGAGTAGTTGGGTGAGATCCACCTCCCCGGAGCCAACCTCCAGGACATCTGCACCATTGCCGACGCACTGCCGTACCGCGGCAGCCGCCTCCTCGGGCGCAGCCACCAACGCCAGCGCGGATCGCCGCGTGAAGAAGGGGTTGCCGGCCGGCAGGTTTGCTGATCGCGTCACGGTAACGCGCAGCAGCTCCGGCGGATAGAGAACGGGACCGGCGCGCAGCGTGGAGGCGCCCACCAGCACCGCATCGCACTGCCGTTGGAGGCGCCGAAACAAAAGCTGGTCGGTGGGCCCACCAACGCCCTTCGCGGTTCCACCGGGCTCGCCAATAACGATCTTGCCGTCCACTGTGGCGGCCATGTTGATGAAAACCGCCGGACGACCTTTTGCCGGCTCACCAAAATCCAGTGCCTCATAGAGTGCGTCCGGCGAGCCGGCCGGCCGGGTAACGTCGAGCAGGCGTGCGATACTCACGGCGCGCACCGTAGTGCAATTGGCGCAAACGGCCTATGCAGAGGCGAGCGCGTGACTTCGCGAAGCCTGCAGCTGGCCGGCCGACCCCAGGTATTCGTTGCGGCTGGCGATGAACTTTGCATATTCGCCCATGAATATCTTTCCCGGATCTCGCAGGTCGAAGCCGGCGGGCTTATCGCGGAAATACTCGCGATGAACGCGCGTCCACACCAGCCGGCCATCTGTATCGATATTCACCTTACAAACACCGAGCTTGGCGGCAGGCAGGTACTGGTTTGGATCAACACCCCGCGAGCCATGGATCGCCCCGCCGGCTGCGTTGATGCGATCCACTTCCTCCTGAGGCACGGAACTGGAGCCGTGCATCACCAGCGGCACGCCGGGCAGCCTCTGCTGGATCGCCCGAACGCGGTCAAAGTGGATGGCCTGGCTGCCGCTGAACTTGTATGCGCCGTGGCTGGTGCCGATCGCGCAGGCCAGTGAGTCGCAGCCGGTCAGCTTTACGAACTCCTCGGCCTCGGCGGGATCGGTAAGCAGCGAGTTCTTCTCGTCCACGTGGATATCTTCTTCCACGCCACCCAGCATACCGAGTTCCGCCTCCACCGATATGCCTCGCGCATGCGCCGCCTCAACCACGCGCCGGGTTATGGCCACGTTCTCGGCAAACTCCTCGTGAGAGGCATCAATCATCACCGACGAATAGAAGCCGCTGGCGATGCAATCCATGGCGCTTGCCTCATCACCGTGATCGAGGTGTACGGCGAAGAGTGCATCCGGCCAGATCACCTCCGACGTGCGTATGATCGACTCAAGCAGCATCTTGTTGGTGTACGAGCGCGCACCGCGGGATATCTGTATGATGAACGGAGCCTGCGATTGGATGGCGCCCTCGAAAAGACCGACGGTCTGCTCCAGATTGTTGATATTGTAGGCGCCTAGAGCATAGTTGCCATACGCGTGTTCAAATAGCGTATGGGTGGGAACAATCACGATATTCTCCTTACAGAGCCGAAGCCGGAGCGGTGCAACCGACCGGAATGCGGCGGACAAGCGCGCGAACAAAACCTTCGCGCGCACAACATTATAGCCGATGGCGTGCGGTGCGAACGCCCGCAGGTCAGTACTGCGGCACGGAGGGATCGATCTCTTCGCTCCAGGCGAGGATGCCGCCCCTGAGGTTTTTGAGCCGCTCGAAGCCGAGCGCTTTCAGGCGGAACAGTGCGTCGGCGCTGCGCTTTCCGGAGCGACACTGAAGGATGATCTCGGCGTTCCTGTCCAACTCACCGGCGCGTTCCTCAATCTCGCCCAGTGGTATCAGGATGGAGCCTGGAATACTGGCAATCTCTACCTCATACGGTTCGCGTACGTCCACAAGCGTGAACGGCTCATTTCGATCCATTTTCGCCTTCAGCTCGGTTACCGAGATCTCCTCCGCCACGTCGGTTTCCAACGCAGGTGACTCCTCTCCACGGATTCCACAGAACGCTTCGTAGTCGATCAATTCGGTGATGCTGGCATTGTCACCGCAGATCGGGCAAGCCGGATCCTTTCGGAGTCTCAACGTTCGAAACTCCATGGCCAGCGCCTGAAACAGCAACAGGCGACCGATCATCGGCTCACCCATGCCGACTATGAGTTTGATGGCTTCATTCGCCTGCAGGCATCCCACGATACCTGGAAGCACGCCCAGCACCCCACCCTCCGCGCAAGACGGCACCATCCCAGGTGGCGGCGGTTCTGCGTAGAGGCATCGGTAACATGGCCCACGCGATGCCCAGAATACCGACACCTGGCCCTCGAAACGAAAGATGGAGCCGTAGACGTTTGGTTTATCCAGCAGGACACAGACATCATTGGTCAAATAGCGCGTAGCGAAGTTATCCGTGCCATCCACGACGATATCGTAGTCGCTGACAATTGCCATCGCGTTGGCAGACTCAAACCGTGCATTGTGGTGCACGACGCGCACATTTGGGTTTATTCTATGGAGCGCATCGGCGGCGGATGCCAGCTTCGACCGACCAATGTCTTCGGTAGAGTGTAGAATCTGGCGCTGCAGGTTGGTAAGATCGACCACGTCGAAGTCGACAATGCCTATTGTCCCAACTCCCGCGGCGGCAAGGTACAGCGCAACGGGCGATCCGAGGCCACCCGCGCCGATACACAGTACGCGCGCAGCTTTCAGCTTTCGTTGCCCGGCGATCGTTACCTCGGGCAGGATGAGATGCCGACTGTAGCGAAGCAGCTCCTCCTGGGAGAACGAAACCGATGCAGCTCTCTCGGGTGAGATCACCGGTGGTGAATCGGAGAGTTCTTCGGCTCTCAAGTCGGCCGGTTCCGCGTTCGGTCCGGCGCCTGCGGTAAGTGTTGCGGTCTTCGGCATCTTATCCCTCACCCGGATCCGGGTTCTGCGGCGGGCTGCCGCTTACAATGGCTTCCTCCACAAACTGTCCGGCGTCGTCCAGCTTCCAGGCCGACAGCTTCTCACTCGCTCCGCGCGCCACGGCCACAATCGCGTAGGTGTACCATGGCGCCGCGTGTACGCGGTCGTACTCCGACGGCTGGGAAGGATGGTCGGGATGGGAGTGGTAGAACCCTATTATGGACCATGCCGCCTGAACTTCTTCCTCCAGCAACGCACGCAACTGCTCCGGGTCGACCAGGTATCGCCGAGCGTGGCCGTCTTCGTGCACGTTGCGGAGCCGGCGCGTATCGCTCACCCGATCTCCGGTGGGCAGGCTTTTGCCCAACAAGGCGCCACAGCACTCGTTGGGGTACTCGGTCTCCGCGTGCTGGCGGATCGCCGCCTCCATCTCGGTGGGCACAACCAGCATAACGGCTACTCCTCCTGCCAGAAGCGGTCGGAAAGGTACCGCGCCCCGCCGTCAGCCAGCACGGTCACGACTACGCCGGCTCGCAGCTCCAGCGCCAGCTGCACGGCAGCGGCCAGATTGGCGCCGCCGGAGGGACCGACCAGGACGCCTTCGGTGTGAGCCAGGCGGCGCGCCATCGAGCGCGCCTCCTCGGTTGAGACGGACCGCTCCTGCGTTACCAGAGTTGGGTCATAGATACCCGGAACGATCGATGACGGCAGGTGCTTTATACCTTCCAGGCCATGGAGCGGCGAATCGGGCTGCACGGCCACAAGCTCGATCGCCGGATTCAGCTCACGCAGGCGCCGCCCCGTACCCGTAAAGGTACCCGTGGTACCCAGACCGGCAACAAAGTGCGTGATCCGCCCGGCGGTTTGTCGCCAGATCTCAGGAGCCGTGGTGCGGTAGTGCGCTTGCCAGTTCGCCGGATTGTTGTACTGATCCGGATAGAAGTACCGGTCCGGATCCGAGGTCGCCATCGCCCGGGCCCGCAGCATGGCGCCATCCGTTCCCTCTCCGGGATCCGTAAGGATCACCTCGGCGCCATATGCGCGCAGCAGGCTCTTGCGTTCCTCGTTCGCATTCGCCGGCAGACACATCGTGACCCGGTAGCCGCGCGCAGCCCCAATCAGGGCATATGCGATGCCGGTATTGCCCGATGTTGCATCCAGAATAGTCTTGCCTGGCGTCAGTTCGCCATCACGCTCGCCCTGGAGAATAATGCTCCAGGCTGCGCGATCTTTGATGGAACCGCCGGGGTTGAACCACTCAGCCTTGGCGTATACGGCCGCCTGGCAGTCCGGCGGCAGAAGCGACTGAAACCGGAGCAGCGGCGTGTTGCCGATCAGGGCGGTGATCGGCGCCCCGAGCTCCATCGGTTCGGACGGCATGCGCTCGCAACGGATGCCGTGGCTCGTAGTCGTGTTTGTGGTGGGCCGATGCAATGTTTGGGCAGCTGCCATAGGGCCTCGCTCTGCAATTCTGACTAATATTATGACATTAGTCTGGTTTATTACGGAACAGGCCGAAGCGGAGTTCCGTGATCGTCGGCTCCGCACCGATCATGTCATCTTGACTTGAGGCAAGCGCCGTGACTATAATGGGCAGTTCGGCGGGGTGTAGCTCAGTGGTAGAGTGCTCGTCTGGGGGGCGAGTGGTCGCTGGTTCAAATCCAGTCACCCCGACTTTTTATTCCTCACATCGTTCGTTTTGTCGCTCGTTACGGGGGCTTAGCCGGTTCAGCCCGGTTCAATCGGCAAGTCGAGCTTTCGCTATCCCCAGCCTGCGGCGCCAGGTCTGCCTTCGACCTGACACGTTGACAAACTCAGATCTCGTCGCTCCTTTCGTCGCGGCCAACCCTGACCCGATAGTTTGTTCGGACGATCTATGCCGGAACGGCCACTCGACCGACCCGATCGGAGACTACTGCGGAGGTGTGAGGAAGTGGGAAGACTTGTGTTCGGAATGATGCAATCGCTGGACGGCTATGTTGCCGGCGCGGCGGGCGGGCCTGGATCGGATGGCTACGCGGCGGGTCTTGCCGCTCGTCTGGAGTTGCCGCCACCCGGCGAGTCTCTCTTTCGGCACCTCAACGATCAATTCCGTGCTGTTGCCGGCTGTTTGTTCGGTCGTCGTATGTATGAAGTGATGCGGTACTGGGACGACGACCAGCCGGAGTGGGACACACTCGAGCTTGACTTCGCGGCGGCATGGCGGGCGAAGCCGAAATGGGTGGTATCACGGTCGCTGAAGTCGGTTGGCAGAAACGCTGCGCTCGTGGCGGGCGATCTCGAAGCGTTCGCGCGCCGGCTGAAGACGGACGTTGAAGGCGACATCGATGTCGCAGGGCCCGAACTTGCGGCGAGCCTTACGGATCTCGGCCTCATCGACGAGTACCGTCTCTACTTCCGTCCGTTTGTACTGGGCCGCGGCAAGCCGTACTTCGCACGCACCACGCCGCCCCTCCGGCTCGTCACGGCCGATACCGCCGGCGAGGATGCGGTCAGGCTGACATACGTCCCTGTTTGATCCCGCTCCCTGGTAGACACATGGACAGGCTGCGAGCACGGAAATGTGCAGCTGCACCAGCATGAGTGATGCCCATGCGGTAAGCATGTCGGTTCCACAAACCTCCATCCGGCCGCCTGCGAAACGGGCAAGAGCCCTCTTGACGCTCCGAAATGAGCTGCCACGCTTACCAGAGCTCACGAACGTGATTTCAGGAGGTGGCCGTCGCAAAACAGATCCCTACGACACAGTGCGATAGCTTCAAGGAGCAGTGCGTTTCGACCAGCGGCGAACCGAGTTTAGATGCCGTCCGCGCCGTCATTACCACCGTATCCAACTGTTCCACACAAGCCGAGCAATACCCGGAGGCAGCACGGCAGTTGTCGGTAGCTGAAGGAGAATGCGTACAGCGGCTGGAAGATGCAGTCCGCAGACGCCGAGCCGCAAGAGGAGACACCCAATCGGAACCAGGAGTTCCGTCTTTCGATGCGCGTCCGGCGGCAGGTCTGCAAGACCTGGACGCGCGCTGGGACAAGTTCTGGTGTTAACCAGTCGCCACAACTTTTTGTGAGAGACCCGCGGTGGCGACGCGCTGCGTAGGCCGGCCGGCGAGCCGGCCAACAGCCACGTACTGACCGGTGTTCACCGACTTTGCGGCATAGAGGGGAGGGTCTGCGGAGATGGCAGCCACTCAGAGCGTCTTTCCAGCATTGGCAGCCGGCGACCTCTCGGCAGTCCGTCACCTGCTGGAAGAGGACCCGGGGCTGGTTTGGGTCCGTTATTCCGCGCAGGACGGGGACCTCATGACACCGCTGCAGTATGCAGCCTCAAACGGGCAGGTGGATGCTTGCCGTTTGTTGGTGGAGTTTGGCGCAGAGGTATATACCAATCCGATGAACACCTACCCGCCCGTAATGCTGGCGGCGTGGAACAAGCAGCCCGATGTTGTACGGTACTTTCTTGAGGAGATCCCGGACAAAGCCGAAGGCACGAATGGTTTGGGGGTTGCGATCAACCTCGCCGCCCGCCAGGGCTGGATCGAGCTCGTCAAGGAGCATATTCAACGCGACCCGCTTTCGGTCCATCAGCGCGGCTGGATCGGCGACTCTCCACTCCACTGGCCATCGCACAACAACTATCCGGAGATTGTGTCGGTGCTTTTGGATGCTGGAGCAGATATTGAAGCCGATGAGATCAATTGCTACGGCGGTAAACCGCTTCACTGGGCTAGTGAGCACGCGCCGGACTCGGTTCGTGTGCTCCTGGGCCGTGGAGCTGCGCCAAACAGCCGCAACCAGAAGGCCGACTCAGGCTTCTTCGGGATGACGCCGCTGATCATGAACGCCACGCAGCGCGATGACTGCGCCGAAGTCACCGAGTTGCTGATCGACGCCGGCGCGGACATTGCAGCCGTGGACGCGAAGGGCAAGACGGCACTCGAGCATGCTCGGGAGCGCGGGCTGCAGCGGATCACTGCCGTACTTCTGGCCCACGGCGCGGCCTGAGGCGGCGTTATCCGGCACGCAACTGGTTGAGCCGGAGCGACCCGGCCCGCCAATGGCAGCGGCGTCCGCGCCGCGAACGCGGCCATGCTCCCACCGTTTTGCCGGACCGATACGCCACACATACGTTGGACCTGTGGGACCGGTGCGACCTATGGCCCGGAGGCAGACCCGGAGGGACCCGCGTCTGCCCGATGGTAGTTGGCTAATCAGCGGTGGATGGTTCCGGGCCAGTTCCCTACTTCGGTACGCGCGCTACAACCGCATCGGTCGGGTCCTTGCCGACGTTTGTGGTCACCTGCAGGTTCAGCAGTCCACCTGCCGTCACGTCGTAGGTTGAGACGGTATTGGACGCGGTGTTGGTACCAAATGCCAGGGTATCGCTGGGTTCTATAACGAGCGAGTTGGTACCACTTCCACCAGCCAGAGTGGCCGGCTTCAGCGCAAGCAAGGCTCCAGTGGCCGGTAAGCCGTACTGGTAGAAGTTGTTGCCTGCCGGATTAGCCACGAAAACGAGAATGCCGGTCGTGTCGATCTCGATATTGGTCGGATTTGTGCTGGCGGGCAGCGTGGTGACGTTTGACACGCCCAACGTACCGGTCGCCAGCCCGTACAGCGACACAGACCGGTCGCCGCCGTTCAATACCAGTACGTGCGCGCCGTTGGGATCCACCACCACCTGGGTTGGCCCCACGCCGGTCGGCATCGAATTGATCGCCGTCACGCTGCCGTCGGCGTGAACGGTCCAGGTCGATACCGTATTCGCACCCGTGGCCACCGTGACCAGATAGTTTCCGCCGGGATCCAGAGCGAGGCTCGATGAAGCCACACCTGTCAACGTTACGGCCGGACCAAGCACTCCACCCGTTTGGATGCTGTAGACCAGCGTGGCGCCGCCGGCGGATGCGAATACAAAGCGGTCCTGAGGATCGACCGCCAGGCCGGTAACGGCGCCCTGCGCCACGGATGTTGTAACGCCGGCAGAAAGCACGCCTTTCGCGCCAACCGTATAAGCGGTAATCCCTGATGCGCCGCCACAGAAGAGGTATTTGCCGGCCACGTCGGTTGCCAGAACCGTGCTCCCGGCGGAAGCCGGAAGCGTTGCCGGCGTGTTTGCCGTCAGCGAACCATCGCCGTTGATGGTAAATTGAGAAATCGTCATGTCACCGGAGTTCAGGACGTACAGATACTCCAGACCGGTAAGGCTGCTGGTGCTGCCGCCGCAACCGGCAAGACCTACCAGTACAGCCAGCGCCATCCAACCTGCTAATCGCCGCATGCCTTACCTCCGTAGAAATCTGTAATTCAATGGGTGCGTGCCGGATTATACCCGTCCGGCATCGCGCCGCCCTGAACTGAGAGGATATCCCCGATGTCACAGAACCACGAACTGGAACTCACCGACGAGGAGTGGCGCCGCCGGCTCACTCCGGAACAGTATCATATCCTGCGCGAGCGTGGCACCGAGCTGCCAGGCACCGGAGCCTACGTGAAGCTTACGGATCACGGCGACTACACCTGCGCCGGCTGCGGGGCCGTGCTGTTTTCCTCCAGAGAGAAGTTCGATGCGCACTGCGGTTGGCCCAGCTTCTTTGACACCGTAAATCCCGATCTGCTCGATTTCGTGGAAGATTCCAGCGCGGGGATGCTGCGTACGGAGGTGCGCTGCCACCGCTGCGGTGGTCACCTGGGCCACGTGTTTGAGGATGGCCCGGAGCCGACCGGCCAGCGCTACTGCATCAACTCGGTGAGTCTCTCATTCACAAAACGCGAGGAGTAGGCGCTGCGCGTCAGGCGTACTACTCCGGCGGGATCCACGCTCCGCCACGACACTGCTTGAGGTAGTTGAGCGCGTGCACCTGACCTGTAATCTCGAGTTCGTCACGGTAGACGGGGTCGTGCCAGCCCTCGATGTCGATGCTGCCCATGTACCCGCCCATGCGAAGAATGGAGATCACGTCGGTCCAGTTTGTATCGCCAAATCCCGGCGTTCGATGCCACACGTACTCCACGCCGGACCGTATTCCCTGGTCGCGCACAATATCCCAGGCTACGGTAGCGTCCTTTCCGTGAATGTGGTAGATGCGGTGCACCCATTTGCGCAGTTGCGGTAGAGGATCGATGAGCGACGCCATCTGATGGCACGGCTCCCACTCCAGTCCGATAGCCTCGGACGGCACCTCATTGAAAAGCATCTCCCAGGCACGCGGCGCGTGGGCAATGTTCCAGCGCGGACGCTCCCAGGATCCGCCCATGTCGCAGTTTTCGAACGCGATCCGAACGCCCTCGCCCTCGGCCACACGCGCCAGGTGGCCCCACACCTCCTTGTACTTCGGCACGCTTTCGGGCAGGGGCCGATCTTCCAGAGCGCCGGCAAAGCCGCAGACCATGCTGCAGTTGAAGCTGCGCGCAGCGCGGATACATGTCTCCCAATCGCGCGCTGCCTCCTCTTTCTGCAGCGGATTGCCGAACATGCCGATGCTGCTGATTACCGCCTGATCGCCCACGGCGTCGAGCGCAGCCGGCGCACACGCAGCGAGGTCCAGACCGCGCAACACGT
Source organism: Armatimonadota bacterium (assembly GCA_028871815.1). NCBI lineage: Bacteria > Bacillati > Armatimonadota > Armatimonadota bacterium. Next base: position 242,907 of record JAGWMJ010000003.1, read on the forward strand.
CCCAGACCGTCAGCTGGAATGACTCAAAGCCGTGCGGAATCAAACTCTTGATGTACGCCGGATCGGGTGTCATGCGCGCCAGGGTGCCGATCCGGATATCTTTGTGGTCTGCGCGACTCATCATCTCTCCTTTGGAACCGAACGGGAAGCTGTGGCCACCAGTTCGCCCATTCGCAACCGGGTTTCCTGCCGATGCACGTGGTGGTGCGCAGGGAATTATCGTGCCAACGCGGAACAGGGCTGAGGCTGAACCAGCAAGCGAAGGGAACGAAAATGGGCATTCTCAAGGCGCACACCGGCAACGGCAAGGTCCATCTCGGCGAGATCGATCCTGGCTTTCATGACGGATTGGACCGTGCGTCATGCGCGGCTGCAACCGCCGTACTGCACGCTGAATTGACCGAGATCCAGGAGTTGATGTACGCTGCCGGGCTTACGGGAATGCTGATCGTGCTGCAGGGTCTCGACTCTGCCGGCAAAGACGGCACGATTGCGCATGTGATGAGCGCGGTGAACCCGCAAGGCTGCCGCGTTGCCGGGTTCAAGGTGCCCACTCCGGAAGAGGCCTCGCATGACTTTCTGTGGCGGGTTCATCCGCATGCGCCGCCCCGCGGCGTCATCGCGATCTTCAACCGGTCACACTACGAAGATGTGCTGGCCGTGCGCGTGCACAACCTGGTGCCAACGGAAGTCTGGCGCGCACGCTACGCACAGATCAACCATTTCGAGAACCTGCTCGTCGACTCGCAAACGGTCATCCTCAAGTTCTTTTTGCATATCAGTAAAGAGGAGCAGAAGGAGCGGCTGCTGGAGCGTGAAAAGACGACCGAAACTGCCTGGAAGCTCTCTGCCGGCGACTGGCACGAGCGAACGTTTTGGAGCGACTACCACCGAGCGTATGAGGAGGCGATTGAGACATGCTCAACGCCGCACGCGCCCTGGTTCATCGTGCCTGCGGATCACAAGTGGTTTCGTAACTATGTGATTACGGAAGCAATTGTCGAGGCGTTGAGGCCTTACCGCCCGTCATGGGAGAAGCACCTGAAACAGGTGGGAGTCGCGGCGCGCGAGGAGCTCCAAAAGATGCGACTTGCCGGTGGGGCGGACGCCGACGGCATCGCTCCGGACAGCGGAAAGAGAAAGACGGAGTAGCCCTCCGGGCCGCTATCCGGCGTCATCGTTCAGCAGGCGGCGGCGCCAGATATCGAGCTGAGTCAGCGCCTCCATTGGCGTCATGGTGCCGGGATCCAGCGCCTTCATCTCTTCCAGGATCGGATGCGGCTCGGCCTCAAACAGTGTAAGCTGAACGCGCCTTGGCGCAGGCTGTGGCGCCTGTGCCCCATTGCTTCCAGCGCCCGGTTTGCTCTTCTCCAGCCAGCGCAGCACCTCGCGCGCTCGCTCGATCGCCTCCATGGGAAGGCCCGCCATGCGCGCCACCTGGATGCCGTAGGAGCGGTCGGTGCCACCTTCTACCACGCGGTGCAGCCAGATGATCATGTCACCTTTCTCTTTTACGGCAACCCGGTAGTTTCGCACCCCGCTGTTCTGGGCGGCGAGCTCGTTGAGATGGTGGTAGTGTGTGGCAAACAGAGTTTTGCAGCCGACGCGGAGCAGATACTCCGCAACCGCCCAGGCGATGGAGAGACCGTCGTACGTGCTGGTGCCGCGCCCAATCTCATCCAGCACCACCAGGCTCCGACCCGTGGCGTTGTTCAGGATGTTGGCCGTCTCATTCATCTCCACCATGAAGGTGGATTGGCCCGACGCAAGCTCATCGTGCGCCCCAACGCGAGTAAAAATGCGGTCGACAATTCCGATCCTGGCGCTATCCGCCGGCACAAACGAGCCGCACTGGGCAAGCAGAACGATGAGCGCAGTCTGGCGCAGATAACTGCTCTTACCGCTCATATTTGGGCCCGTGATGATAAACATCCGTTGATCCGGCTGCATCAGGCAGTCGTTGGGTATAAACGAGCCCTGTTCAGCCAGCTGCTCAATAACCGGATGGCGCCCGGCCTTGATGTCGACCGACTCCGATTCGTCGACCTCCGGCATCACCCACCGTCGACGCACAGCCGCCTCCGCGAAGCAGGCGGTCACATCCACCGCCGCCACAGCGCGCGCAAGTCCGAGTACCTGCTCTGAGCTCCGAGCAACGGAGTCGCGAACAGATGCGAACAGCAGCGCCTCCAGCTCCACGCTTTTCTCCTCGGCGCCCAATACGTGCGCTTCGTACTCCTTCAGCTCCGGAGTGATATAGCGCTCGCCACCGGCGGTTGTCTGCTTTCGGATGTATTCGGCTGGCACCTTTGCAAGGTTGGCGCGCGTAACCTCGATGTAGTAGCCGAAGACGGCGTTGTAGCCAACCTTCAGCGAGCCAATCCCGGTTCGTTGACGCTCGGTTGTCTCCAGGTTGGCAATCCAGATGCGCGCATCCTGACCGCCTGTTCGCAGCCTGTCGAGTTCGGCATCGTATCCCGGCCGGATAATCCCACCCTCCCGAAGGCCCGCAGGCGGCGACTCCACAATCGCGCGGGCAATCAACGCCTCGGCTTCAGTCGGGCGCAAAAGCAGCTCGCGCTGTGCGGCCAGCAGAGGCTCAATCGGATCGGCAAGCAGCGCGCCAATGTCGGGCAGGCGTGCCAGACCGTCGTGCAGGGCAATGAGGTCGCGGGCATCGGCGAGGCAGGCCGAGGTGCGGCTCATCAGCCGCTCCAGATCGCCAACGCCTCGCAACAACCGGCGGATTTCCGTTCGAAGCAGTTCGTTTCGTGCCAGGTGATTGACGGCGGCATGGCGCCGGCGTATCGCGGCAACGTCCAGGAGCGGCTCGTCGAGCCAGCGGCGCAGCATACGCCCACCCATCGGGGTAAGCGTCTCGTCCATGACGCCGATCAGTGTGGCCGCGCGCCCACCGTCGCCCATTGGAGCTGTGATCTCCAGGTGCCGCCGCGCGGCGCCGTCCAGCACCATGTAGTCGCGCGTGGAATACGTGCCCAGGTTCCTGATATGCGCCAGAGCCGCAGCCTGTGTTTCGCGCAAGTAGCGCAGCACCAGGGCACAGGCGTCCAAACCGGCCGTAAACTCTTCGCAGCCGAATCCGCGCAGCGAGGTCGTGCCAAAGTGGTTGAGCAGCTGCTGCCGGCTGCTGTTACCTGGCGCTGTCGCGCGGTCTCCACCTGTAAGCTGCAGGCTTGCGTCGCTAGTTCGCCGTATCGCATCGAGCACGGCCTCCGGCGTCTCAGCCGGAACCAGGATTTCGGCTGGACCCAGGCGGGCGATTTCGTCCAGGAGTCGCGTCTCGCGTTCGCCGCCGGTGAGCTCCGTGGCCAAAAACTCACCGGTCGAAACATCCACAACACCAATGCCGGCAACCGGATCGCCGACGACGGCGGCCACGAGATAGTTGTTCGACCGCGCCTCAAGCATCGAGTCTTCAAGAACGGTGCCGGGCGTTACAATCCTGGTGACTTTGCGTTTGACGAGGCCCTTGGCGTATCGCGGGTCCTCCATCTGCTCCATAATCGCAACGCGGCGACCTGCGCGGATCAAGCGGGCGAGATAGCGTTCGACGGCATGGTAAGGCACACCGGCCATGGGAACGCGCGTGCCACCGTCTTCGCGCCCGGTGAGCGTAATCTGCAGATCGGCGGCAATCAGCACGGCGTCTGGACCGTAGGCCTCGTAGAAGTCACCAACCCGCATCAAAAGCAGAATGGAAGCATTTTCGGCACGGGTAGCAAAATACTGCCGCATCAGCGGCGTGTTGCCGCAATAGTTTTCCGGCAGCTCTTCCGGCGCCGCATTCGGCTTTTGGGTCATGGCTGCAGTATACGTTTGCCGTGCCGGGGCGTCAAGGCGAGCCAAACTCATGCGCAGCAAGGGCCGATCAGGAAAGCCCTGGTCGGCCCTTGTCGATCTGCGCACTACTCTGAAACGTCACGCTTAACGGCTTGTGTGGACTCTGCCCCCTTCGAGATTCTGTTCGATAAGTAACACCGAACGAAGATATCGACCTTGTGCTGTTCACCGTATATTTGCCCGGGGGCGCCTGCATTGCTGCCGGCGCTGATCCCCCGGACTGTTTGGTGAGACAGTCCTTTAGAAAGGAGGTGATCCAGCCGCACCTTCCGATACGGCTACCTTGTTACGACTTCGTCCCCCTCGCTCCCCACACCTTCGGCGGCTGGCTCCTTGCGGTTACCCCACCGACTTCGGGTGCAGACAACTCAGGTGACGTGACGGGCGGTGTGTACAAGGCCCGGGAACGTATTCACCGCAGTTTCGCTGACCTGCGGTTACTAGCGATTCCGACTTCACGCAGGCGAGTTGCAGCCTGCGATCCGAACTGAGAACGGATTTTTGAGATTGCCTCCACCTCACGGCTTCGGATCCCTTTGTGTACCGTCCATTGTAGCATGTTTGTAGCCCAGGGCGTAAGGGCCATGCTGACTTGACCTCGTCCTCACCTTCCTCCGAGTTACCCCGGCAGTTTCCCAATAGTTCCCGGCATTACCCGCTGGCAAAATGGGATGAGGGTTGCGCTCGTTGCGGGACTTAACCCAACATCTCACGACACGAGCTGACGACAGCCATGCAACACCTGTCTCTCTGTCTCCTTGCGGAGAAGGCCACTTTCATGGCATGTCAGAGGATGTCAAACCCTGGTAAGGTTCTACGGTTATTGACGTATTAAACAACATGCTCCACCGCTTGTGCGGGCCCCCGTCAATTCCTTTGAGTTTCAACCTTGCGGCCGTACTCCCCAGGCGGGATACTTAATGCGTTAGCTGCGGCGCCAGAGGAGTCGATACCCCTGACACCTAGTATCCATCGTTTAGGGCTGGGACTACCGGGGTATCTAATCCCGTTCGCTCCCCCAGCTTTCGCGCCTCAGCGTCAAGAGTGCCCCAGGAGACCGCCTTCGCCAGTGGTGTTCCTACCGATATCTACGCATTTCACCGCTACACCGGTAATTCCATCTCCCCCTTGCACCTTCAAGACTGCCAGTATCCACCGACCCTCCGGAGTTGAGCTCCGGGCTTTCACAGCAGACTTGGCAACCCGCCTACGCGCGCTTTACGCCCAGTAACTTCGGACAACGCTCGCCCCCCACGTATTACCGCGGCTGCTGGCACGTAGTTAGCCGGGGCTTATTCATGTGGTACCGTCATTTGTTTCTTTCCACATAAAAGAGGTTTACATTCCGAAAAACTTCATCCCTCACGCGGCGTCGCTGCGTCAGGCTTTCGCCCATTGCGCAAGATTCCTAATTGCTGCCCCCCGTAGGAGTCTGGGCCGTATCTCAGTCCCAGTCCGGCTGACCATCCTCTCAGACCAGCTACCCGTCGAAGCCATGGTAGGCCGTTACCCCACCATCAAGCTGATAGGACGCAGGCCCATCTGAAAGCCGATTGCTCGATTTATTCACAGTGGCATGAGCCACCGTGGACACATCCGGTATTAGCAGCTCTTTCGAACTGTTGTCCCGGTCTTTCAGGCAGGTTGCCTACGCGTTACGCGACCGTTCGCCGCTAGATTACACTCCGCCTTGCGTTGGAATATAATCCCGCTCGACTTGCATTTCTTAGGCACGCCGCAAGCGTTCGTCCTGAGCCAGGATCAAACTCTCCAATAGATTATCGTGAAACACGATACGGCGCCGTGGCGCCACATCGCGAATCGCTATCGTACGTTTGGATCCCCGCTCGGTTTTTTGAAGTTACTTATATTTGCAGATTCTGTCGTTGAACAGAGTCCACACAAAGCGTCAAACGTGACTTTTCAAAGTTCGATCAAACCGCTGGAGGTACTGTGACCGCCCCACCGGCAAGAGAAGAGGATACCGGATGGAAACGGCTATGTCAATGCCTTGAGCCACTTTCTTTGAGAAAATCCGAAAATAGTTTGCCGCGAACCCTCCGGGAGCCGACATGGCGGGCCGCTAGCGGCGTTGCTTCACGCCCCCCGGCCGGGATTGAACCGGGTCATAGCCAGCTCAAAGCCATGCTGAATCGCAAACTCCACGGCGTCGGCAGCCAGCTCACACGCTATGTCCATCTCTGCCTGCTCTTCTTTGCGGAACCGGGAGAGCACGTGCTGAACCAGGTCCGCCGACCGGCTGCCCCCTACGCCGATGCGGATCCGCGGCACACTTTGCGTATCGAGTCGCTCCATCACATTCTGAAGCCCGTTGTGCCCGCCGGCAGAGCCCTGGCTTCGGAGCCGCAGCTTGCCGAGCGGCAAGTTCACGTCGTCCATCACCACAACAATATGGCTGAGCTCCACGTGGTGGTACCGCACGGCTGCAGCCACGCTGGTTCCGGAGAGGTTCATAAATGTAAGGGGCCGCAGTAGAACCACCCGGGCGTCACCGATCCGTCCAACGCCGACAGCGCCCTGAAACTGGCGGCGCGCCACCGCAATGCCGTGCCGCGCGGCAAGCTGCTCGATCACCTGAAAGCCGACGTTGTGACGCGTGCCGGCATATTCCCGCCCCGGATTGCCGAGACCGACCACCAGGAACAGTGGCGTCGCATCGGCGGAGGGGACCGGCGCCTTTTGGAATCGTTGAAAGATGGATGGCATTGCGGGGTTGAAGCGATAGCGGCGCCACGCGAAACATGGTACCCGCCGGCCAGATGGCGGCCACCGGATGGAGATGCGCTAAGCGCGGAGCCCGGAATCATCGAGAGCAACAGCCGATATCGGCGAGCGGAATCCGTCGAGCCCGGCGCCGAACCGGACGGCGGGACTCAAGGCATGGCCGAGCGAGCAAAACCGCGGTAAAGACCGCACGCCGGACGCGAACCGGAGCCGCTTGCGAGATTGGACACGGCCTTTGATGAACGAAATCATGCCGAGGCAACTATGCCGATGGCACAACGGCGCGATATCTGGCACTAATCGTGAGTGACCGGTGGGAGATGCCCAATGAATTCAGTACTGGAAACGGAACACCGTTGCGTGCGATGATCCCCTACCGAGCGGGCCGCTCCGCCGCGCTGCAGCTGCTTCTTGCCAGCGCTGCGGCGGCCGTTTTCTCCCTGGCGACCTGGAGCAGCATCCGCCATGCCGATCGGCTGAGGGACGAGATGCGCGCCACCAGCTCAGCGCGCGACGCGCTTCAGCAAGTCACTTCAGCGGTGGATGACGCCGAGAAGGGCGAACGCGGGTACCTGCTGACGGGCAGGCCGATATTCCTTAATGCCTACTACGACAGTGTAAGCCAGGTCGAGCGACAGCTTCAGAGGGTTCGGCTGCTCGTGCGCGGCGACCGGAGCTTCGCGCGCTTGACCGCGGCCATCAGCGGTCTCGCTGCGGATCGGCTGCGGGAGCTCCACCAGACCATACAGATCAGCCGATCCGGCGACCGCGCGGCCGCGGCGGCCGTGGTGAATGGCGGCGCGGACAACGGGACGATGGATGCGCTCCGGTCGCAAGTGACAGCTGCGCGCGACTATCTGCAGAATTCAATTTCGGACCAGTCCACAGCCGCCGGCCTGCAGATCCGTGTGGCCGGCGCCATAGCGCTCGCCGTAACCCTGCTGACGGTCCTGATGTTTACCGCCGCCTCGATTCGGTTGATGGGCAGTCGGCGACGTGAAGTGCGGGCGATCGCCAACCTGGCTGCCCTGGAACTGCGCGCCGAGGCGATGCTTCGGAGCATCGGTGATGCCGTTATAGCCGCAGATGCTTCCGGCCGCGTCACGCTGATGAATGCCGCCGCCGAACGTCTGACCGGATGGAGCATGGAGGAAGCAGCCGGCCGCTCCATTACGGACGTTTTTGTAGCAACGGATGATCAGAACAACCTTCCGGCTGAGTCGGCATTTGACCGTATCCAGCGCGCAGGAACGGTGATCGGCGTCTGCAACCACACGGTTCTGCACACAAGAACGGGAAACCGGATACCCATCGACAATAGCGGCGCGCCAATTCGCGATGAGGACGGAAAGCCCAGCGGCGTGATCCTGTGTTTCCGTGACTGCAGCGAACGTGGCCTCGCGGAGCTGGCTCTGCGCCGCTCCGAAGAGCGGTACCGGGCCATGTTCGAGAGGAACCCAACACCGATGTGGGCGTACGACCGCGAAACGATGGCGTTTCTGGAGGTCAACGACGCAGCGATCCGCCAATACGGATACTCTCGCGACGAGTTCCTCGCGATGCACGTCAACAACCTGTGGCCCTCCGAAGTTGCCGAACAGTTCGCCAGGATGGCCCGCGAAGAGCCGGCCGGCTTTCGAGCCTCCGAGTTCTGCAGGCACCGACGCAAGAACGGTGAGGTCTTCCACGTGGAGATCTGGTCGGATAAGATGGTACACGCAGGACGGCAGGCGGTTCTGGTGTTGGCAATTGACCGAAGCGAAACCGCCAGGGCACAGGCGGCGATGGAGGAGCTCAACCGAACGCTGGAGCAGCGCGTCGCATCACGCACCCGGGAACTTGAAGCCGCGAACGCCGAGCTCAGTGTGTTTATTGATGCGACAGCGCACGATCTGCGCGCGCCGGTGCGTTGGGTTCGTGGCTATGCACATGCCCTTTGCGCCGATTTTGGTGACGTACTGCCCGACGAGGTGATCAGCATCGTCAAGCGCATTGATCGTGCAGGCGGGCTCCTGGGCGAACTGGTCGACGGATTGTACCGGCTCTCTTTTGCCGCACGGGCGCCTATTCAGCCGCGGGTTGTGGATGTGAGCGGCATCGCACGCTCGCTCCTGAGCCAACTGCAGCTCGCCGAGCCGGAACGCCGTGTGGAGTTTCACGTCCAGCCCAACATCGAGGCGTATGCCGATGAGGAGATGCTCACCGTGGCATTGACCAACCTGATCGGAAACGCATGGAAGTTCAGTCGCGATTCCAACCCCGCAATCATCGAAGTGCAGTCGCTGCAGACGCGCGACGATATGGACGTTATCGTTGTGCGCGACAATGGAATTGGCTTTGAAAGCGCCAAGGCGTCGGAGGCGTTCGAGCCGTTCAAGCTGGTTCATCATGGCGGCTTTGACGGTAGCGGCCTGGGCCTGGCCACGGTAAAGCGCATTGTGGAGCGCCACAACGGCGCCGTGGATGTGGTGGCGTCTCCCGGCAGTGGAGCGGTTTTCCAGATCACGCTGCCGAAATCACCGGTGGTACCGGCGGAGCTTCAGGTAGCGTAGTCAAACCGTCTAGCTCTGCGTGGTCAGGTTTTTGACTCGATAGCCTGCCACCAGCGCTGCAAGCATAACGGTGAATATGCCCTGCACCACCAGGTAGGTTCCCCACGACCCGGGGGCGGGAATGCCCATCTTCAGCCACGCCAGCGCGGTCGTCCATGCCGCCACGACCACAAAAAGCGCTGCCGGGCGCCGGCAGGTTGCGGCAACGTGGACCGCGGCGGCAATTGCTGCCGCCAACAGCACCGCCGATCCCACGCCGGCGCTGAGCAGGTGGTGCTCCTTCACCCAGTAGCTCTTTACGTTCCAGATGGTAAGCACTATCGGCATCACGGCGCCAATTGCCAGGGTCAAAGCACGCCGCCGGTACGAGATCAGTAACAGAAATGGCGCGGTGAATATGAAGGGCGCGGCGCCGATAAACCCTGGCAGGTTATCCATGCCGTCGGTCACCATATAGAACACCAGCAGATCGAGCATCAGCAGAACCATCAGCCAGGCGACCGGCGTGGTGTGATCCTGCTCCACTTCGGGAGCGGCGATCTCCTCCTGCGGGCAGCTCCACCAGGCCCAGCCCAGTACGATGCCGGCGATCAAGCCGAAGCCGCACTCCGCGACTTTCCACCAGTCCCACCATCCCGAGGTCAGCGTGCCCAGGTGCGCCTGACCAAAGTTGTAGGCCAGCACCCCAATCAAGAAGCCGGCGCCTCCGCCGATGGCGCCAAACACGCCAAGCCTTACGGTAACTTGATCTCGGCAGCGAGCTGCCAGCGCCAGCAGTACTACAAACACGCAGCTGATACCCGCCCAGCCTTCGTCGCGCGGCCGGCTGCCCGCGTGGCCGCTGAAGTAGATCAGTTTCGGCTCATTGATGAAATGGTACAGAATCATCCCGAGAATCAGCGCCAGGTTGAAGCCCAGCAGGAGTTCTCGCATCTTGTACTTGCGGCTGCTCAACGACATCCCGATAAACAGCCCACCGAGCCCGCCCCACTCGGCGCCCTTGATGAGAATACCGAGGCAGCCCCACAGCATCGACCCGGGATGCGTGGCGACTGCAACCGTCTGCATATAGGTCTCTTCGCCGCCGATACCAAATCCCAGCGCCCCGGCGGCGGCAATCGCCCAGAACTGCGTTGCCCCGTACCGGCGGCGCGAGGCAAGCGCCAGTGCCATGGCAACCAGCGCGCCGGGCACCATCGCGCCCCGCGGTCCGCCGTACTGGCCGCGAAGCCCCCACCCCAGCGACATGGCGATGCCGGGCAGCAGCACCGCCAGCCAGCGATTCACCGATCCAGCAGGCTTATCCATGTTCATGGTGGCCTCCATGCTTCTGCGCGGTCCTACTGCCGACTGTGTGGACCGAATGTCCATTGGAAACCGACATAGGCCATCAGGTCGGCGCTGCCGCGGATGCTGCGCCCCGCAGAGAAGAGAAGGTGATGGCCGTCATCAAAGTTGTACTGGCCGCCAAGATTGAAATCGAATTGCGACTGCTGTCCGGTCCCGCTGGATGTTGAAGCAAACAGCTCACCGCCAAGCGTAAGGCGTCGATTCAGATCCTTCTGCAAGAGCCAGCCGCCAAACCACCAGTTGCGATTTCCCGCACCGGGATTGATCCAGTATCCGCCGCCGCCGTAACTGGTCCAGGCGCCCCAGCTTTTCTGGAACCAGATCGGCAGATATATCTGCAGGTGGCCGCTCCCTAATCCGCGGACCTGGTTCCCGGTGGGGACCTCCACCAATGGAAAGATGCCCGCCATTGGGCGCCGGCGGCCTTCCTGCATGAAGCGGTACTTCACGCCAACTTCGGTATCTCCGTAACCCCAGGCCATGGGCGCGGAGGGCGCCTGTGCGAACGCCATAGGCAGAATAATGTGTAGCTGGGTGTTCGGAGCCACACCGTTATTGATCTCGATGTGAGGCAGCGTTCCGAAACTCCCAGGCGGTCCGTGCTGGTACATCATCGAAACATACGCCTCCCAATGGTGGAGGCTGACCGGCTCGGGGTCGTCCGTAACAAACGGCGGTCCGTCAGCGGCGGCGCGCAGGCCAAACGCGCATGCGAACAGCGCCACCAGCGCCGCGGCTGCCAACCCACGATGAAACCTGGACTTCACGAAGATACCTCGGTCCGGCCAGCCGGGCGTTGTCTTGCCCGCTCGCCCGCAGATTCGCGGCAGCGGGCTGCGGTTCCTGCCGTGGGATCGAAGCGTTACTCGCCCGGTACCTGTGCCGCGAGCCGCTTCGGAGCCAACAAACGGTAGCTGCTTCTCATCAGGGCCGCCACCTCCTCCCAATCGGTTTCGCCAACATCCAGCCTTACGCCAACCCAGCCGTTGGGACCCACGTAGGGCGGAACAAAGAACACGGCAGGATCGGCGGCGACGAGCAATTGCTGTTCACCGGGCGCCGCTTTGAGCCATAGAGCGTACTTGCCGTCGTTATGGTGATTATCGCACAGCCACGCAAACGTTTTGCCGCGCACGCGGTAGGTGATATGCTGACCTGGGACAACGTCGGCCTCCGGCAGTAACTCACACGTACGCGCTAGCCTGGCCCGCGTTTCATCCTTGTCAATCATCACCGCCGGACGCCGTTACCGCCGGGCATCCAGACCACGCCAGCTGTGGGTCCATCCGCCGGGCGCTGTGCTCTCCACCATGAAGCGGTCGTCCTCCAGGCGCGATGTCAGCGGCGCGCCATTTTCGTCCACCGTATACCGGTCACCCAGAATGCCGCTGGCGATCAGGGCGGGAAGGGAGCTCGGAAGGCTGTTATATGCAAGACGGTACGCGTACACCGCCCGTCCGATCGCAAGGCGTACAAAGTGCGCCTCGTTTTCACCGCGATGTTCGCGAACGGCCTCCGGCGGCAGCCTCAGCCACCGTATCTCCTCCACCTGCAGCGAACCGCTCGCGCTGCCCAATGCCGTAAATGCGACCGTGTGGTCGCCGGGCGCCAGTTCCATCGTGCCCAGGAGTAGATCGACCTCGCCCTCCTCCTCGGAGTTAAGGTTAAGTTCCATCACCGGTGACGGATGTGCGCCGGTGATAACTGCCTCCCAGCGGCCTCCCGACGGCGCCGTGAAGGCTGTGAGGCGCACCGCGCAGCGGCCTCCCTGGGCAACATGAAACGGCAGTTCCAGCCTCTCACCAGGCTGTACCGGCTGCCAGCGTAACGACGGGCGTCCGCCAAAGAAGCCGGCCGTCTCCACGGTCGGCCCTTCTTCACCGCTAGCGACAGCCCCGCTCCACGATCGCACCAGGTGGTGGCTCTCCCAGGGGACCCTGCGTTCGGCCCAGGACGGCACTCCGCCAAAGCTGCGCGCCGGGCCGGTCTGGTACCAGAATGCCACGCTGGAGTAGAAATCGGGCCGCTCGATGTACCACGCTTCTTCGGGATCCTCCCGGTTCCCCTTGTGCTCGATCGTCACCTTCAGAGACTTTGTGAAGTGGACCGGATCCAGAACATGCCATCGGTAACAGACGCCGCTGTCGCCTGCAGACCAACCCTGCCAACGCGGTTGGCCAAACCAGGCGCCCGTGCGCGGCCGGAAGCCCCAGGCATCGTTGAAGTAGTCTTCCGTACCGGTGCCCTGGAGGCTCGGCACCTCCTCGCCATCAATATAGAAGAAGTCATCTCCCTCGCCAAACCAGCCATCCTGGGCCAGAGTCACCGAGAGCACCGTCCCCACGTATTGCCCGGCTCCCTCGATATCGGCCAGCAGGTAGTCGCGCCCCATAACGGCAGGATACTCCTGACGATAACGCGCATGGAAGCGCGGCGTGCCGGGCGGCAGCTCCGGTAGTTCCACCCAATCCACCTGCCAGTAAAGGCCCGACGACCGATCCGGATTATCGTTGGAGATCACGATTCTTGCCGATTTCTCGAACGGCATCCGCCAGTAGCAGGTGAGGCTGCCGCTTGGCGACACCTGGACCGGCACGCTCTCCACCGAAGCGGGCGTACCCTGCCCCACGGCGAAGAAGTCGGCAAGCGGCGCCTCCACACTCGGCTCCGCGGCTCCATCCCAATAGATGCGGAGCGTTATCGCATTCAGTTCGTTCATGCCGCCGGAGTGGCTCGTCATCCATATATGGGTGATCATGCCCGGCCCATTGAGAATGGGAAATTCGAAAACCTCGCCCGGCGCGAGGCGCGTCATGTCGAAATTGCCGTCGTTCCAATTCGGCTGTTCGTTGCTGGAGATACGCCGGTTGCGGCCCGATGAGGGCGCGGCAAGCTGGCCGAGAAGATCGTTAAAAAGGGTCATGGTGGGTCGCCGCGCCGAAAGTAAAACGCCGAGAGAAGTGCATGACAATTCGGCGCCGCCGGCGGCCATCCCTGCGCGCGGCGAGTGGGCGGTGGGTGAGGTCCACGCTCCGACGACGCCTCAATAATCTACAGCCTCGGAGGTTGCCCGCCCGACGCGCCGGCCTAGTCAGCTATTAACCGTGAATCAAAACATTCCCGGCGCACCAGACTTCTCGGATGCGCCGGGAATGTAACTCCCAACTCAACGGCCTGGCCGGGCGGCGGGCCTAGCGCACAAAGCCTCGCATCGCCCGGACAACGGCGATCTGGACGGCACGCTCCTCGTGAGGGGTCTTCGGTCCGCCGCTTACGGCGGTAACCAGCGGTGTGAAGAGCAGATCGGCGCCAGCCTTGACGGCGTTGAACTTTTCGTCGCTCCGCCCGGTAACGCCCTTGCGCACGTACGCAAAGCGCCCGGTGGAAGCGTTGGCGATCACAATATTGATAATCGCCGTGGAGACCGTTCGCGGACCGAGATCGACCCACATACTGCGAGAGTGAAAGTTAAAGGCAGGCGCCACAACATACCGGGCGCCAACCGCCCGGCCCAGCCTGGTAAGCTCCCTCAATGTCGCAGGATGCGCCGAGGTCGGCCGCGGCATCCCAAGGCGCCGCCACGCCTCGGCGGCCCGCGTGCGGGATACGAGCGTGAAGCCGCCACGCTGCATCATCTCATCCACCGAGCGTACCGCGACAACGCGAGAGCCGTGAGCGCCGCTGTTGCGACTGAAAACGATGGGATATACAACAGCCGTACCCCGATTTGGCTGCGCGCCGGCGACCGACAGGATAATGAAAGTCATCGCTGCCGCGAAGGCGCCGACGTAGACCATGTGCCTGGTTGTTCTGTTCATATCGCTCCCCATTTCTGCCCGCGCTCGTAACCGAACCGCGCCGCCACGCTTTGTGCCGGCGCCTGTCACAAGCGCCTCGGCATACTGTTTTCATCGGACAACACCCGTGTATTGACGCTCGGTGGTTTCCGTTGGTTCCTGCCCACGCACGGCAGGTCCGGTTGAGACCTACCAGCGATGGCCGCGTTTAAACACGCATCATTGGGATTTGTTCGCACGGTACATTGGCACAGGAATCGATGGCGGCTATGGGTAATTGCACCGTGTTGTATCCGTGGGCTCGAGGTGCTATCGAACCAGGAGTTCTATGATGTTTTTCGCGAGACTCGGACGCGTCCTTGTAATCCGGCTGATTATCTTCGCGGTGGTGGGTTTAGTAATCCTCGTCGTAAGAGAGTGCAGTCACCAGCCGGCGGGCTATTCAAATCAGTCTTATCAGACTACCGGCGCCGGCGGCCCGTAGTCACGAAGAGGCAGCTAAGCCCTCCAGGGAACGGAGGGCTTAAATGCGTCGGATTGGTGGACCACGCCCGGTGGTGATGAGCACGATGTCACCACCATCGCCCTTTAGCTCGCCCGTGGTTTGCTCGATTCCGGCCGATCTGGAGCGAGCGGCGTTGGCCGGACGATTTCCACCGGTGGCGCAGTAGGTAAGATGGTTGCGCCATGAAGTTCTCCGCGCCCATCTTCTTGAAGGCCGTGGTGGCCGCGTTTCCTCGGGATAGGCGGCCATCGGCTACCGAAGCCGCGAACCTGCTTTTGCCGTTCGTGGATCAGAACTTTCGCCAACACTCCATTAAGATGGATGTCTGCAACAACACGATCCGTATCCCAAGGCGCGTCCACTTCATCGGACTTAGTGAGGCAGAACTGGGACAAGAGCTTGCGCTGCTGCCGACAGTGCAATGCCTCCGCACACGAAGTACTGACGGATACGAACGGCAGGCCGCCTTGCAGCATATCCTGACCCTGAACGAACCCTGATCGATCCCTTTCGTGGTGCTTCTTGCGGGAGATTATGTCGTTGAGATCATCGACGACATCATGGCCTCGCTGCCGCTGTTAGACGCTGAGGCATACGTAGAATTCGTCCGGGAGAATCGAGGCGTGATGCGCCTGCTGCGGAGAAAGGCGACCAGTTATTGGGATTGCTACTACCGCACCGCCCATCCCAATCGACACACCTATCCGGGCCTCGCCTTCCTGGATCAACTCGCAGTCTGGGCGAGTTAGACCCGAAACCGGGGCGGCCGGAGGACGGCGAGGGCACAGCGCGGCCATCCGGGCCTCGCTGTGGATTGGAGTGATCGCGTTTTTTATCTGCTACCACAATCAACACTCTGGTTGCGATTCTCGAACTTCCCGTGATCAAGGCCCCTGGATGCTCCGGCTGTACCTCGAAGGATGACCCCTCCTGCATCGTCTTACACAAACCGAAAATCCCGCTCGAAAGCGGGATTTTGAACCTAACACCTGGTGGGTCGTCAGGGACTCGAACCCTGGGCCCGCTGATTAAGAGTCAGCTGCTCTGCCAGCTGAGCTAACGACCCGGGCAAGCTCATAACACGTGGAGCGGCCCGACGGTGAGTATACCTCAGGCGCGAAGCGTGCAAACATCGAGCGTCAAGGCGCTGCGCCAGGCGCGGCTGGCGCGCGCTCACCGCCCGGCCAGGCATCGGCGCCTTCGGCGGCCAGCAGCTGCGCCAACGCGGTATCCCGATCGTAATGAGCCGTCACATCGTTGGTCTGTGCCTGCGTAAGCGCCGATTGGGCATCACTGACTTCCAGAAGCGGTGACTGGTTGGGCGTGTTGGTGATGCCGCTCTGAAACCGGACCTGCGCAAGACGGTACTGATCCTGCGCCTCTACGAGCGCCGCATGCGTCACGGCAAGCCGATCGGCGGCGTTTCGGAAGGTCAACCATGCCTCCTTCACCTGCAGCGCGATCGTGTCCATTACGGAGGCTTTGGCCGTTGTGGCGGCCTGAACATCGTCATGAGCCTCGCGGGCCTTGCTGCGCGCCTCCCAGCCATCAAAAACCGGAAGGCTGATCTGAGCCACAATCGCCTGCTCGGTATCCTGCGGCGCGAGGCCGGCCGATTCCGGCGTGTATTCAAACGTATAACCGAGGCTGACCTGCGGAGCCAGTGAGGCGCGGGCGAGCTGCACTCCACGCTTTGCCAGCGCAATCTGCGTATCGGCCTGCGCCGGCTCCGGGCGCAGCCGGTACGCCGTGGATAGAGCCGTGTCAAAGCTCGCCGGCGCTTTCGGAAGCGCTGCCGCCTGGGCGAGCGTAAGGGGCGTGTTGGTATCCAGTCCCAACGCATTATCCAGCACCGATTCGGCCAGGTTGATGCCGTTTTGCGCGGCAAGATCGGCCTGTTGGGCGTTTGCGACATCGGTCTGCGCGCGCAGCACATCGAACTGCGTTCCAACACCGGCTCCGCGGAACTTCTGGGCGGTTGCCAGTCGCGTCTGGGCGTTCTGCCGCGCGGCGAGCGTGACCGCGCGCGACGCCTGTGCCCGCAGCATGGAAAGGTAGGCGCTGCGCACGGAGGCCGTCACCACATTCCTTACGCGGTTGATCTCGAGGCGCGCATCCAGCTGCTGCAGCTGGGAGGATTGCACCCGTGCCCGTACCAGACCCGCCACGTCGATCGGCCAGATCACGGCCAGGCCGGCCTGCGTCTGGTCCTGCCGTGACAGGGTTATGGCCAGCGGCGCCGCGCCCGGCAGCGCGAAACGACCGATAACGGGAACACCGAGATGCGTTTGCGACGCGTTGAGGCTCAGCTGCGGATAGAATCCCGCCTGTGCGGCTGCAATCCCCGCTCCGGATTTTGCGGCGGCGATCTCGGCCTGTTTCAACTGCTTGCTGTTGCTCAGCGCCGTGCTTATCGCCGCGCTCAGCGAGAGTGAGGTCGGCGCGGGATGCGAGCCGGGTTGGGTGGTCGGCGTTTGGCTGACGGCCGGCGCCGAAAGGAGCACTGCCGCCTGGACTGCGGCTGCGATGCGTACTAGGTGAAGGCTTCGATGGGGTTCGATCATGCTTGGAAAGAGTTCCTCACGACGGTGTGGTTTCGGCGAAAGCTGTGAGCGTTTCTGCCACAATCAGGTACGAATGGCGGGCCGGTGGCTTCTTCAACACCGCCATGCCGATCGACGATCGCGGGCGCAATTCGTGGTTACGACGAGTGTACCGCCTTCGGGCGGCTCCGCGCGGTTTACCATCATTCGGTGGCGCGGCCGGCACGGCGGTGCGTGGCTGCTGGCGCGGCGGCAGCGGCAGAAATGGATTCTTATGCCAAGGTTCACGGGCGGGCTCGTGACGGTGTACTCGGAGAACATCTCCCGAGCCATGGAGTTTTACGGGAAGATACTCGGCCTCGATGAAACGTACCGTTTTCCCCGCGAGGGCGGACCCGAACATGTGGAGTACCGGTTAGGTGAGATGACGGTTGCAGTCAGCTCACCGGCCGGCCTGGCTTCTCACGGTATGCCGCCGCCGTCGCCGGGACATCCGTTTGAGATCGGCATGAAGACCGACAACGTGGACCAGCTGATCGATGAGCTGCGCAGCCAGGGCGTGACCATCGTCAGGGAGCCATTTTCCAGCGCAGCCGGTAACCGTACCGCGTACTTTGCCGACCCCGACGGCACCTGGATATCCGTTTACCACAAACTGCCGAAATAGATCGGGCTGCGCGCGCCGCGGCGCCATGAATCGTGCCGCTGCCGAATTCGCCTTGACAAACACGGCAGCGAGCGGTAGACTGTTATTTGCGATGCGGGGTGGAGCAGTCCGGTAGCTCGTCGGGCTCATAACCCGAAGGTCGTCAGTTCAAATCTGACCCCCGCTCCCATATGCGGTGTTACCGCAGGCAAAACTGAATAAGTCAATCGCTCCCTCAATCCGAAGGGAACGTGAACCGGATGCCCCGGCAGTAGACATTTACGAAGATGTCTGGTGCCGGGGCTTCCGCGTTTCGGAATGCGGACGGGACGGCCGGCTTTTTCGCTCCAGGAGATAAAGGAAATGTACTGGATATTCAACGAGACCATAAACAAGATTCGTGAGATTACCGGCCTTCCGGCGCCGGACGATAAGGGTTGGATCCATACCGCGTGTCCGGTGTGCGGCAAGGCCAACAAGGTTTCGCTCTGGGCTGATCCACCGCGAACGAACCTTACCGTCGCGTGCTGGTGCGAGCACGCTGACATAGTAAAGGGGCTTGGGCTAGAGCAAACCAGAAGGTTGGAGGTACTTGGATCGCTAAGGCAGGATCAGCCCGCCAAACGGCGTTCATAAACCGCGCCAGCGTCCCACCGGCGTTAGTCGACAGTCCGTCGAAACGCGTACAATCTTACGCGCACGCCTGATCGGTATGCCCGCCGACATCAGCAATTGCGCCACCGCAGCTCGCTGGGGAGCGCAATTCCTGATGTCTGAAGGTGTTACGGCCAGGCGAGCCTGTAAGATCGCGGGCCCCTCTACGGCGGCGCCGTATCGCAAGAGTGCGCCGGACAAGGACAGCGACCTACGCGAAAGGCTGTGCCAGGCCCGGCGGCCGAGCATGGGCTACCGCATGGTGGACGCGCTTGTTCGGTCGGAGTTTGCGCCGCTGAACATCAGGCGGGTTCACCGGATCTGGAGGGAGGAGAAGCTCGGGCGGATGAGGCGCTATCGCAAGAAGCGCACTGGCGAGAGCGCTCCAATCAAAGCCGACGCTCCGAATCAAGTCTGGTGCATCGACTTCCTGTTCGATACCTGCATGAACGCCACGCGGCTCGAGATTCTGGGGGTCAAGGATGAGTACACGAAGGAATGCCTGGCACTGGAGATCCGCTCCCGGTTTCGGTTAAGGACGTTAAGCGCGTCGTTGAAAAGCGCTTCGAGGAGTACGGAACGCCACGGTTCCTTCGGTCCGATAACGGCGGCGAGTTTTTGGCCCGCACGCTCGTCGTGTTCTTGTCGGCTCGCGATACGAAGCCCTATTTCATCAAGCCAGGGTCGCCATGGCAGAACGGCTTTATCGAGAGCTTCAATTCTCGGCTGCGTGCTGAGTGCCTGGACGTAGAACTGTTTCACAACCTTGCGGACGCCGGGATCAAGCTGGCGGTATATCGCCGGTCGTACAACGAGGAGCGTCCGCATTCTTCGATCGGGTATGTGGCCGCGGCCACTTACGGCGCGTGCTGCCGGAATGCCGGTCGGGCTACGCCCTCCCTCCATTCCGGAAGCGAAATGTCTCAACCCACTGCGGATTCTAGCTAAGGTGTCTTCACCAGTGGGGGCAGACCACCTCCACCATAGGTGTCGAGAGGATTCTAGTTCACACGTCTTCAAATCCTGGGGGCAGACCACTTCGGCGCTCTTCAGAGGACTGACCAACGGTTTGCGGGATCACCGAAGGGATTCACAAATTGCCGCACTTGCGCCTGTCGTGGTAACAGGAACTGTCGAGCCCACCATTGAGTCACCACCTTGATCTTGAACAAGTCGCAAGGCACGCTAATTGCACTCGCATGTTCGCTCGCCCGAAATCAGAGTAAGCTTAGTCATGTGAGTGTTCTATTGAGCTAAGGGGCGACCTTCTTTCGCGACGCCGCTCTGTATGTATCCGCTTGCTGATCGGCAAGCGGATCAGGATAGAGCCTACGATCGAGGAGTTCGAGGAACTTTATTTCGTGCTTCGGCCTTGGAGACAGTTTGCCACCGACTTCAATAAGCTCAACCTCAGTCGCCTCACACGCCTTGCGAAACCGATCTGCCGAGAGACCGGATATATCGTTTCGCGCTCGGATCGCTGCGAAAAGGCGCCTACCGCGAGCGGACACCTTAACGAACTCGATAGCGAAGTCTAGGCTCAAAAAAGGGACTGCTGCTGCGACAGCATGCACATGACCGGGCGCTACCTTTATAAGCTCGGCTTCGAGATCCGCGATCCATTCGAACTGCGTGGGCCGAAGTATTGCCACCGTATCGGGAAAGATAATAAGGTCGAAGTCCGGGTCGAGCTTAAAGACGTTGTCCGTAATGAGATCAAGTTGCCCATTAAGGATATGCATCAGCTTCTTTCCGATGGTTCGCTTGAAGTAGCTCGCCCTCCGGACACCGACGCACTCGTTCTTGTGCTTATCACGGAGTTTTGCGAAATAGAAGTCAAGCTTGGAAGGGTAACTCAAAGCATCAGCGGATACGGGAATATTTTCCGCAGTAATCAAGCTCTTCAGCTTCGCGGCCACTGGGTCATCTACTGAACACTTCACGGGTGCGATAGATCCGTATTGTTCAGCACAGTCGAAAGTCTCCCACGTACTTGGTTCGCCAAGCTTGTCCAGGGTGTCCTTGAGCATCTGCGTAAGTTCGTTGGTCACGGCCGGTGTCACCGGTATGTGATAATGTCGGTCCTCGCCTGTCAACAACGCCACTGCGAACTCAGCATACTCGATTGAAGAGGTGTCTATTAGCACAGGTCTACTCACTTTTCGTATTCAATGAAGACGGTGTCGCTTAGCCGTCTAGCGGTTATCCTCTGGCGGGTACGCAAGGAGCGGCGCTTAGTCAGAAGAACGAGTGTATTTCTACCGCTCGCTGCATTAGAGGTGCCTTCGGTTTCGATCGTATAAACTCTGTAATCCGCTAAGGCGAAGACCAGATTCATGTAGTGGAGATTCATATGGGTGAATAGGAAAATGACGAATACCAGCGCGGCTAGCTCCGCCATTACATCTCGGACACTCGCGTAATTGTTCTGATAGAGAGGCATCACCATTGCGAAGAGGTAGGCTATCAAGTGGTCCCGATGGTCGGTTGCTGTTCCTACGACGAGCTCCTTGAAGTCCTGAGATTTTCCGGCGATATAGACCCGAAGTGCTAGAACTCCAGCAGGGAGTACGACAAGGATTAAACACAACGAAACATAGAGGGGATCGGCAATTAGTGGCTTCCCATCTATAGCAGGAACGCCTCTGATGGCAAGGAACACGAATAAGGGAGCCATGCTGCCGAGCACCATGAAGAAGCGGACAAACATTAATCCCTCTTTGGGCCGGATGGTTGTAGCACCAGGGCTCATAATAGTCTGTCCGTTTCGGGCTATGCTTCGTGTCAAGTTATTCACGTATCAGCAGTCAGTTGGTCCAACAGCACGCCGCGCCCATTGAGCTTTGCTGCGTGGTCTCACCGGCCGGCGGCGCTTTCCGCATGGTTGCTCCGCGCCAAGACATCCGTCGCATGGCCAGCGTGGGCACTTACGGTCTCGAGCACCAATGGTGCCAGCTATACGGGCTGCTTGTAGCCGTTGGGTGGCACTGGCCAAGCTGTACCGTTCGAACTCACGCGAATGCGCTGTAGAACGCCTCGGCAGTGAACTTAGTGAACTCCTCTGTCTTCTCGGGGCTGCGCGTAATCACTTGCCATGGCTCCAATCGAGCAATCTCCGTCTGGAGGTCCCTCGCCGTTTTGGGGGTGCAACCGAGAATCTCCTGGACTGACGCGCTCGCTACCCCGTCACATTGAAAAATAAACGTGAATTCCAGGAGCTCCTGAAAGTTGAAGAACTTCTGCTGATAGTCGTTAGGTGACTGGCTGGCGAAGAAAACGACGACTCCCTTTGAACGCCCTTCTCTTATGATTCGTTGCAGGAATATGTTGTTTTGCGCTAGGTAGTTGTGCGCTTCATCAATTACCAGGACAGTTCGAATCATGCGTCGGCCGTCCGTGATCGGGCTGTCGGGCAGGGCCGCCATCTCCTTGTAGAGCCGCTCGATAACCAGGTAGGCGACGAGTTCTTTCAACACTGGCATGGCGTGGACATCGACAAGAAACGAGCGGTTTGACAGCCGATCCATCGGCGGTACATCGCTGCCGTGGCGCCAGAACAGGTCGAACTCGGAAAGATCGCGTAGCACTTCTATAAGGCTATCGTCTTTCTTTCCTTCTTCATCGTAAGATGCGGCCGCAGCTTCGAGAATGTCAGGAAAGTCTGGGTACGGGGCCGTTGAGTTTGTGCGCTTGGCGTATCCGGCTCTGATCGCTTCCGTAAGAGCACCTTTTTGGACTACTCCTAGCTTGCTGTTAATGGACGCGAAACTCTCGGCCTTTTCACGGGCTGACACGCTGATCGATTGTTCGTCATATGCAGGGAGCACGAACGGATTGATTGGTAGTCCTTGCCCACCCTGCAAGAGGCGAAACGGCTGAACTCGGGCAACCTCTAAGAACCGAGCGTTATCGACAACGTCGCCTTTGTAATCGAAGTAAATCAAGTTGGTCTGGTAATTCGACTGAATTCGGATATCTGACAGAATCTTTAACAAGAACTGCGTCTTGCCGACTCCGGGTTTGCCCATAATCGCAAGGTGCGAATTAGCGTGTTTCGTTGTGTTATTGAGCTCGATTACTAGCTCACCTTGCTGGAGAAGCCGCCGGCCAACGAAGATATCGAGTCCACGGCCAGAGTACTCGCGGATGCCTGCGAACTCGACTTCGTCTACTAAGCGCCTCAGCAGGGCGTCGCCATTTCCCCCAAGCTCTTGGAACATCTGAGCGAGAATTGCGGCGCCGCTATCAATGTGGCTCTTGAGAAGCGACCGATTGGAGAAGAACTCCTCTTCGGTTAGGTCTGGCGTCTGATGTGTAAACGAAACCAGCGTGCGCAAGAAGACCTCATCTTCCCCGATAAAGGTCGGCCGCTTCATTTCGCCGCCACCAAAGCTCGTACTACGGGAAACTCGAGCGCCATCTTTCAGCAGGGACAGTGCAAAGGCAATTCGGGCAAGCGTCACCTTCTCCAGCTTTGTTTCGAGTCGCAAAGCACTGAGTACCTCATCGGCGTCGCTCGACGTGTATAGCCGGTCAGCCATGATTCTCTTCCCAGAAATACCCTTGCTTGATCGTGGACAATTCTTGGCGTTGATCGAATTCCAACCGTGCCGCGCCGGTCAGTCTCGGCCTTAGCGCCTTGTAATAGGCTTGGTCTACTTCCGTGTCCGTGGAGAGGATAATCACTTGCTCACCAGCATTGGGAAAGTAGCTATTGACAATATTGTCGCGGTGTGAGCTGTCCAGGCGCGATAACGGGGTGTCGATGATAATCGGTAGTTTCAGCTCGCTTGTCTGCGCAAGGCCCCATAGCAGCGCGATTGCGAATACTTCCTTTTCGCCTGCCGACAACGCTGACTTTCGTATCTCGTGCCCATTGCGGTCCGTAATGTGAACCTCATATGTCTCATCATCGATCGTGATGTCCTTTATCAGGCCACTGCGGCTGGACAGCCTCCGATACATCTCTAAGGTCTTCTCCTGGAGAACATTCACCTTGTTCTTGCGAAGGCGAACCACAAATTGGTTAAGGACGCTAGCAATGGCGTCGCACTCGGCTAAGAAGTCTGCTTTCTCCTTTGACACGTTGTGCCTCTCGTACAGCTTGGCGATCTCAACATCGAGCTCGCTAATTCGCTTATCGAGCGTAAAGATGTCTTCCTCTTGGAGACGTAGTTGCTCAGTCTTGCGTCCGATTTGCGTCGAGCAGCTTTCCATGGAGGACTGAAGGTCGTCGTACAAGTTCTCTTCAGTTCGAGACAGGGAGCCGCCTTCGACAACGCCCGCAAGTTGCCGCACCTCGGCTTGGAGACTTGCCACCTCCTCCAGCAGCGGCTTCAGCAGGAATACGTCGCTGCGTTCTAAAGTATCGATCTTATTAAGAACCCTGGCCGCATCACGCTCCGACAGACCAAGCACTTTCGGTGCGTCCGCCCGAGGGTCTCCCTCCTGAAGAAGGCACAAGATTCTGCGCTCCAGTTCCGCCATACGTGCTGGGGAAAGCGTTTCCGTATAGATGGGTTCTGGTTCCTCAACAACGCGAACGATTCTCTTGGCCAGCGAGGCGGCATTCTCTTTGATAGCTTCGCCGCTGGCGGATTCGCGCTCCGCTTCTATTTGCCGACGCAGTCCGTCGAAAGCCTTGCCGGCGATGCTAAACGGCAGTGCCTTTTCGCATAAGTCGCGAACCTCGGTCTCGACTTGCGCAAGCCGATTAGCGGCGATTGCCCGTCTCTTCTCCTGTTCACGAATAGTCTCTCGGGATTCCGGCGCGATGTTGAATGTAGCTTCGAACCTCCTCTTGTCCTCTCTGAGTTGGCTCTTGAATGCGTCCAACTCACTACGAATATCGTCCACTTCTTGGTGCTTCCGCGCCAACTTGCTCTGCTCTCGTTTGGCTTCCGTCTGCTTGAATTCTAAATCCTCGTCGGAAATCTCGACGAAGCCCTTCCGTTCTTCCTGCTTTATGTAGCCAATATCGCTTGCCAGACGGTTGATGTACTGAATTCCTAATGCGGCCTCAAGTGACGATTTCAAGCGAACTTCAGAGTGATCGTCAGCTGCTATTTCCTGGATCTTCTCGCCGTCGAAGAAGAAGAACTGGGTAATGCCTGGTGGGATTGCGGCGCGGATGAAGTCCTGCCAAATCTGTTGGTTTTGGCTGGAAACCCGTTTGCCATCGCGTACTACTACTAGGCGCTCCACGAGGTCGCGCGGCTTCGGATCGGTCACCGTACCTGCGGTCCATGACCGCTTTACAATCAACTCCGAGTGGTCGTCCATCTCCATAGAAAGCTCGAAAGCGATATCGGCATTGCCCTTCGCCTTTTCCCTGCGGTTGATGTTCCGGAAGATGTCGTCAACCTTGCCGCCATACAGGCAGTAGCTTACAGCTTCCATGATGGAAGTCTTACCGGCTCCGTTCATGCCACCAATGAGGAAGATACTATGGCCATCATCACCTGATGGAAATTCTATATCCGTCTGGAGCTGAAACGACTTGTAGTTTTCGATGGTTAGCTTACGGAACTTCATGTCTGTTCGCTAAGCTCCCAGACGCCCTTTGGTGAGCCCTTCTTTAGGATCCCGTCTTGTACCATCCGCCATCTTTCCCAATGGGTATTGTGTCGCCAAACGATGCCCGCGGTATCTCGTAACTCTAGGTCGCGCGGCAAGAGATGGCCTTCGAGCTGCTTGGCCATTTCGTCGATCACGACTTGGCTGCGCGCACTTCCTCCGTGCGCACGCAGAGCAATGATAATCTGTTGCCGCAAGATGGCAAAGTCCGTCGTTGGCTCTTTCGATCGATGACGGGTCGGTGTACTTGCGGATTCTGGCTCCCGGGACCGTGATCGTTTGTCGGGAAGGCCGGATGTTGGGCGGCCAGGCATCGACTCGGTGCCCTCATTCGTTCTATAACGTAAGTCGTTTAGGGTCGCCTGCAAACCCGTCGCTAGCTCCGCCAACGCTCTAACCCTGTCTTCGTGGAGTTCGATTGAGGCAATTAGCCGAGTCTTTTCTGAGCGTAACGCATCGGGCACCGATACCTCAGACTTCTGCAACCGCTCGATCGTCTTCGCAATCTCTCTTAACTGCGCTTCTTGTTCCTTAGGAGTTGCCTCGTTGCGACCGATGACGAGTTGATCAATTACCTGACGGATTAAGTCAATCAAGCGCCCAGGGTCTTGTGCAAAGTCCTTGATAGTTGCGTCTGACGTCAATGGGATGGCTCTACTTCGCGAGACGGATCGCTACGAAGAATGTCTCGCAATGCATCGTAGACACCGGTCCGCCGATCTTTGAATTCGTATTCGCGAACGGTGTCGAGCAGCTTCAACACTTTCTCCTGGCTCACGCCGTGCTGCTCGCAAAGTTCTTTCAAGAGCTGCCTATCATCATAGGAGAGATTCATTCTGCTGTTGGCGCCTCCACGGTGAGTTCCTCGACGCGAAGTTTGGCTTCCGCTGGGCGTCTCGGGGACTCTTACTGCTTCGTCAGACTTTCCCCGACCAAGGCTCCAATCCCTTCTTGGCTTATGGCCGGAAGTATTGGAACGACAAACCTATCTATGTCTGTCGCGTAGGTTTCCGCTTGAGCGCGCACACTTGCGTACATCTGTGTTTGGAATTGGCCGATGACGGCTGGAACACGAGTAATCTGTCCCCACTGGTGAAGACACCTTAGCTAGAATCCGCAGCGAGTTGAGAGACTTCGCTTCCGAAATGGAGGGACGCTGTAGCCCGATCGGCGCTTCCAAACCGCGCGGGCCGTAGCAGGAGCTACGTGCCCGATCGAAGAGTGCGGTCGCTCCTCGTTGTACCATCGGCGATATACTGCCAGCTCGATCTCGGCGTCCTCAAGGTTGTGAAACAGTTCGACGTCCAGGCACTCAGCACGCAGCTGGGAATTGAAGCTCTCGATAAAGCCGTTCTGCCACGGCGACCCCGGCTTGATGAAATAGGGCTTAGTATTGCGTTCCGACAGGAACACGGCGCGCGTGCGCGCCAGGAACTCACCGCGGTTATCGGACCGAAGGAACCGGGGCATTCCGTACTCCTTGAAGCACTTTTCAAGGACGCACTAAACGTCGTTTGACCGAACCTGGGAGCGGATCTCCAGTGCCAGGCAATCCTTCGTGTACTCATCCTTGACCCCTAGGATCATGAGCTGCGTGCCGTTCATGCAGGTATCGAACAGGAAGTGGATGCACCAGACATGATTGGGAGCTTCGGCTTTGATTGGAACGCTCTCGCCGGTGTGCTTCTTACGATAGCGCGTCATCCGCCCGAGCTTCTCCTCCTTCCAGATCTGGTGAACCCGCTTGATGTTCAGCGGTGCAAACTCCGACCGCACAAGCGCGTGCGCCATGCGGCAGCCTATGTTCGGCCGCTAGGTCTTGCGCAGCCTTTCACGTAGGTCGATGTCCTGGTCCGGAGCACTCTTGCGATACGGCGCCGCCGTAGAGGCGCCTGCGATCTTACAGGCTCGCCTCGCCGTAACACCTTCAGACATCAGGAATTGCGCGCCCGCAGCTCGCTGGGGATCGTCCACCCGTTTTCTCGAAAGAGCTTCCTTACCGCGGAGATCTCAAACTCAGGCTCGGCAACCAGGAGCCCGAGCGCTTCGTTCTCCCTCTCGAGCTCCCGCAGCCGCTTCACATCATCGTTCTCCATGCCGGCGTATTTACGCCGCCAGCTGTGGACCGTCGCATCGCTCACGCCGTGCGTTGCAAGGATCGTCTTCATCGGCGCGCCGGCCTTCAGCTCGCCGAGGACCTTTACAATCCGGTCCTCGGTGAATATCGATTTCTTCAAAATGATCCTCCCTCATAGGTGTCGAGAGGATTCTAGTTTGCGCGTCTTCAAATCCTTGGGCAGACCACATCTTCCCCTATTGGAAAGGCGATCTCAGTTGGAAACTGGAAGGATTTGTAGTTTTCAATTGTCAGCTTTCGCAGTTTCATTCAAAGCCCTCGCCAACCGTCGTTAGACAGACTGCGAAATAGTTTGCGTTACGACAGGAGATATTGGGAAACGTCGACTGCGTTACCTCTTCCCGGCTGCCCCAATAAGAGCCGTGGATTGTCCTCGTAAATGCGGACGTGCCAATAGTCTTTCTTACCGCCGACCGTCTTATCCATGGATTGGACCAGGGTCCTTAGAACGGCAAGCGGAATAACTACAATCCTGTTCGCGGAGCCACAACCAAATGCTGCATATCCTGCTGCAGCCTTCTGAAGAAAGTCGAAGTGTTTTTTCTGAAATCCATACCAGTACTGCAGGTTTGGATAGGTTTTGGAAACACCGCATGTAAAGCGCTTTTCATCGCCGGCGCTTCGGTATTGAGCTAAGGTAATCTTGGTAAGCGATACGTCGAAGTGTTCCGCAACTGCCTCCATGACCTGGGGATGAAAATTGGCCACATCCGTAGTTTTGGAAACAATGGGCCAACCACTCTGCGTCTCCCCGGTGGCACCGGACGTCCTCTTAGGAGTCTAAATCGTTGGACCGATGCGCCGACCGCCGATGTCTTCAAGTATGCTCTTTAGGCCACCCGACAAAGACGCCAAGGACTTACTTGCTTCTTCATTGACTGCAAGAGCCGCAGCCAAGCGAGTCTTTTCCGCTCTCAACGCCTCAGGCACCGTCACGCCTGCCTTCTCCAGTCGCTCAACAGCCTTTGCGATTTCCCGGAGCTGTGCTTGGCACTGTACCACTTCGCCGGTTGGTGAATTGGTACGTAACTCATCGCACACTTGGCGGCAAAGCTCGACGAGGAGATCTGGGTCTTTGACGTACTGTTCGATGTCGATTGCATCGGTCATACCGGCTGCTCCGCTTGTTCGGTCGGCTTACTCCTCAAGATTTCCCGTAACTCATCATATACACCGGTCCGCCGATCTTTGAATTCGTATTCCCGAACGGTGTCGAGCAGCTTCAACACTTTCTCCTGGCTCACGCTGTGTTGCTCGCAAAGTTCTTTGAAGAGCTGGCTATCATCATAGGAGAGATTCAATCTGCTGTTGCCGCCTCCACGATGAGTTCCTCGACGCGACGTTTGGCTTCCGCTGGGCGTCTCGGGGACTCTTACTGCTTCGTCAGACTTTCCCCGACCAAGGCTCCAATCCCTTCTTGGCTTATGGCCGGAAGTATTGGAACGACAAACCTATCTATGTCTGTCGGGTAGGTTTCCGCTTGAGCGCGCACACTTGCGTACATCTGTGTTTGGAATTGGCCGATGACGGCTGGAATACGAGTGCCTTGCACGCAGCGTCACTTCCAGGTCGCATTCTGAGAATGTTGACTCGGTTGCTAGGGATGGTCTGCCCCCAACGCTAATGGCCTTCTAGCTACAATCCGCGGTTGGTTGGGCCATGCCGATTTGGAAGCTGAGGGGCGCCGTAGCCCGACCGGCTCCCCAAACCGCGCACGGGCGGCAGCAGGAGCTACGTGCCCGGTCGAAGAGTGCGGACCCAGCTCGTTATACCAGCGCCGAAACGGTTCGTTACTAGAGGACCCTACTTTACGCGCCTCCAGGTCCTGCGGGCAAACCAGCCGCGCGCGTGCTTCCAGCCGCCGCCGGTATAATCTGCCAAGCGGCGCTCACCGTGGCCGGCTCGTAACGCCATGGTTTGCGATCCGGCATTAGTCGGGCATTCACAGGCTCCGCGACCGGCACTTCTCGCGGGTCACGTTCCAACCGACGAGGCGTCACAGTAGTCCGCCCGCCCCACCCGACCGGCGAGTTGCGAGGAGGCAGAATGAGCGAAGAGTTTCCAGGCGCGGTGCCCGAGATACGTGTTGATAATCTGGCCAAAGCCGCGGTCTACTACGAGAAGTGCTTCGGTTTCCAATGGGACTGGGGCGTGGAGGGAATCGGCCAGGTCTCCAGAGGAAGCTGCCGGATATTCCTGACCGACAACGCGTTTCGTGGCACGAATACCACCGGAGAGCCGGCCGTAATCTGGCTCAACCTGAGCAGCAAGGCGGAGGTCGATGCGCTGCACCAGTCGTGGCGAGATAGCGATGCACAGATCGTTCACGAACCCGAATCAAAGCCCTGGAACCTGTACGAGTTCACCGCCAGGGATCTTGATGGCAATCAGTTCAGGGTCTTTTACGATTTTGCGTGGGAGCTTCCCAACCGTGGAGGCCGCAAGGATGATGACGTGGAGCGCGACGAAGCGCGGGCAAGGTTTTGAGAGAGCAGCCATAATCGCGCTGACCCGGCGCAGCAGCGGCAGGAGCCTTTCCGGGTCTCGTCCAATTGGATGGCGAACGCTTTGAGGTTACAGGGACTATAGCCAGGCAGAGCAGGTAATCCAATGCCATCAGAACCGGAAGTCACGTCGACCCCTCATCAATGGTATATGCGGCCCGTGCTCTTTGTTGCCGATGTGAACCGGGCACTCGGTTTCTACGTCGGCAAGCTCGGTTTCGAGAAACCGTGGCATGAAGGTGATGGGACCGGCGGAGTCTGCCAGGTTGACCGTGGCGGATGCGAGATCATCCTTTGCCAGCATGCAACCCGGAAGGACAAGGCGCGCTTGTTCTTGTCGCTGACGCCCGAGGCAATCGAGGAACTGCGAAGCGAGTTGGCCGAACGCGGTGTGCCCAGCAAGAAATCCTGGTGGGGCTATCCGGTGCTTCAGATTGACGATCCCGACGGAAACGAACTGCTTTTCCCGGTTTCAGAGTGAGCGACGGTAAAGAGCGGTCGGCCTCCGTGAGTCTGAGCCGACACGTTTCAGGTCCCGTTTTGCGCCTTCCCTGCGCACGACGGCGTTACAGCCGGACGGTCGGGCGTTCTGCCGGACTCGACGCCGCCGGGCGCGAGGAATCCACGACCAACCGGGACCGTCCATCGCCGGAGCACCGAGCGACCAAGTTGCGACACCGGCCGGCAGCTTGCCGGCGGCACTGACGGTAAGTCGTCGACACCAGGCTGGGCCGCGCGCTCAATCCGGCGACCACAGGATACTTCCACGCGGTGTGGGCGCCGAACAGCCTGTCGGACCGAGCTCTCCGATGCGGCGAGACCCCCCCCCGGCGCACCCGTTTAGAAGTGGTGAAACAGCAGCTCTGGGCTGCTTGTACCGCCCCCCACCCCTGTCACGCCACCGCCCTGCACCGCGACGCTGCCGCTGTGATCCGCTTCGTGAACCAGCAGTACATGACCCGTGTTGTCGATGGTTACTGCGCCTGTGGCGCCTGCGTTCCAGTGCCCAACCGTGGTGACCGATGATCGCAGCCCCAGCGCCGTGTAGGTTCCGGAATCCATGGTCTTGTAGTGCGTCAACTGTACGGCTGGTCGCCACGCCTTGCCGTCATAGATTGCGATCCACGTCTCGCCATCATCCAACCCATTCGCATTCAGCTCCATCACGACGGCCATGGTTCCGGCCGGGCCCTGGCCGGCCTGGAATCCTCTGATCGGAAAGTGTACCGGTGTCTCCGTCTTCAGAACGGTGTACTGGCCGGTTCCGGCAACATAATCCCGCACGCTGTGCTCCTCACCGCCTCCGAAATCGACGATGATGTGGTTTCGGCCCTGCGCATCGACCAGCAACCAGGGTGGGTATGTCTCAACCGTCGAGGTGGGCAATGTTACCGCGGTAGTTTGCTTGCCGCCTTCCACGATCGCGATCCGGGTCTGGCCGAATGGCTCGTTATTGGCAGTAGCTTCCGCCACAAAGTGCGGAGCGCCCGACGCATCAAAATAGCCATCGAGCAGAGATAGACCATCACAGGCTTTGAATGCGCCGGCCGGAGTAACCGTTGTGAGAAACACCTCCCTGGGGGCGGAGTGCTGATTGCCATCGAGATCGACCTCTGCGACGCTGCCGGTGCCCATTGCGGCCTGGTGCTGCGCATACTTCGTGCCCGCCTGGAACATCAGCTCCGGATGAAATACATCGGTATTGACCGAGTACGCTACGTGGACCTTACCCGTGGGATCGGCTGCCGCAAAGAAGGAGCCGATGCCAATCCGCTGGTTTTGCGGATCTGCGAGCGGTGCGTTAATCGGCGTGATCGGCCCCCATTGTCCGTTGCTCAGAGACCGATAGAACAGGTTGCATGCAACATAGTCTGGTCCACGGCTGGATGGCAGCCCTGTGTTGGGAGTTGCAATCGCGCGCCACACCACGTAGACCCGGTTTTGCCCGTCGACAGCCAATCGGCACGGACCAACCATATGTCCAGGCATATCCTGAGAGAGGTTCACCGGCGCCGACCAGCTCTTACCGCCGTCGGTGCTGGAGCGATAGAATACGAAGTCTTCCAGTCCCGGATTGGTGGCTTCAACGAACGCTACGTGGATACTTCCGTCGCGGCCCGCCTGCACCTGCGGGGAGCCGACTTCCTTGTTGTACGTGGTGAGCCTGGCGTCGGCCGGCTGCGGCGCTTGACCCGACTTCTGCTGAAGCGCCGCGCTGCCCGACACGTGACCTCGGCAAGCTGCGCCAAGGCTGCATACCGCGATCGCCGCGATACAGGTCAATTGGAGTTTCGTCTGGGCTAGTCCCCAGCGGCGGAGCTTGCCGGCAGCCATCGGGCCGAAATCTGCCTGGGTGACCGGCTGCTGGTCCGCAGGGCAACGGAAAGCGGGCTGACCGGTCCCCGCGGGTCCAACGTTCGAACGGGTGAGTCTCCGCTGTGCCAAATGCGCGTCCTCCTGGGTGAAGATGGACGATAATACCTGATCGCACAATGCGAATCGGCATCCGGCGCATCGCTGCCATAACCATCCCGGTGCGCCATGGCGGAGCGGTATGGTCCGGCAAACAGCCTACGTGCACCGGGTTTCCGCGCCGAACCGCCCTACCGGGTGTTAACGGCTACCACGGCATGAGCTCAGGCGGCACTGCGGGTCGTTCAAGCCTGCAGTTGAGCCTCAGTTATCCGGCGTCTCATCTCCCAGAAGATGGCGCACGGAGTACATCTGGCCGGTGTGGTAGCCAACGTGGAACACCAGATACTCCAGGAAGCCGCCATACGTCCAACCATCCGGCCAGCCGGGAGCCGACGCGCTGAGATCCGGATTGAGTGCCCGGAAATGTGCAACGGACTCTTCGTGAATGCGCATCAGCTCGCTGCACACCTGCTCCGCGGTCATCTGGAGCTGCTGTTCAGAGGGATGCTTGTCCATCGTCGTCGAGTAGTAGCCAAACCGCTCGTCGATCAACGGGCTGCTCACCGCGCATCGCGCCAGGTCGGGCTTCATCGCCACACCGTTGGCTTCCGGATCCGATTCGCCACCACTTCCCGCCAGTCGGATCGCCTCCCAGTAGGCGACGTGGCCGGCCAGCTCACCTACCGAGAGCAGTCCGGCCGCGGGCCGCTTCCATACATTCTCGTCGGCAAGGCCCTCGAACGCGAACTTCATCTCGTAAAAACCCTGATCCAGCAGCTTCAAGTAGGCCTCAACCATCTTCTTCCTCCTCAGACGAACTCGTCCGCTGATCGCTCGCACACGCGGCTCCGCCAATAGCGTCTCTGCGCTCCAAACCGGTTGGAAGCGGTCCTAAGCTTACCGCGCGAACGCGCCATGTCACTCTGCAAAGCCCTCTGGCATCGCGCCACTCGCAGCAATTCGACCGCGCCGCATCTCGAGCATTTCCCTTCGGAACCGGCATCGATCCCGGTCTGGCCGGCGTAGAATCAGTTCAGGCAGACAACTGACCGGCGACACAAGTGTCCCATCCATGGAAGTACGACCGGACAGGGCTTTCATGCGGTACTTTTCATAGCGCTAACACGGCCGTGCGGGTAAATTGCCGGAACAGACTCCCGGTCACGACACAGAGGAGAGATTTCATGTCCATTCAACTGGGCGACACCGCCCCCGACTTTACGCAGGACTCCACCGCGGGCCCGATCCACTTCCACGACTGGGCCGGCGACAGCTGGGTGGTGCTGTTTTCGCATCCGAAGGATTTCACGCCTGTCTGTACTACGGAACTTGGCGCGCTCGCCCGGCTCAAGCCGGAATTTGACAAGCGTAACGTCAAGGTCATCGGCCTCAGCGTGGACGGCGTGCCCGATCACGTGACGTGGTCGCGTGACATCGAGGAGACGCAGGGCGCAGCCCTCAACTTCCCGCTTCTCGCCGATCAGGACCGAAAGGTCTCCACACTCTACGGCATGATCCATCCCAACGCGGATAACACTATGACGGTGCGTTCCGTTTTCGTCATCGGACCGGACAAGAAGGTCAAGCTGACGCTCACATACCCGGCCAGTACGGGTCGCAACTTTGCCGAGCTGCTCCGCGTGATCGACTCCCTGCAGCTCACGGCCAACTACAAGGTGGCTACACCGGTAGACTGGAAGCAGGGCGAAGATGTGATCATCGTCCCAGCCGTGTCCAACGACGAGGCGGAACGGCTGTTCGCCAAGGGCTTAACACAGATCAAGCCTTACCTGCGGACCACTCCACAGCCGGACCTTTAAGCGGGCGGTTCTCTGGGGCCAACCGGAACGTCCGGCGCAGCGCGGCAGTGCTGCTGCGCCGGCGTTCTGCCGGTCATGCCATCCCGTTGTGGGCTTCGTCGATAGCGGCCCGTAAATTCTCCCACCGGGCGCCGGGAACGGTGCAGTCCGCTCCCAGCATGAAGCGGCCGGAGGCGTCGCGCAGCGCCTGCCGCGCTTCAGCACGCACCTGCGCCTCGGTCCCAGTCGCCAACGCCCCGTTGCGGTCCATGCCGCCGAGGAACGGCCGACCGAAAATGCTTGAAATCTCCGCGCTGTGCAGCGTCCTGCCACCGACTACGGGATTGCAGTTGACTACGTGGCCGGGATATTCCAGAAACGGCGTCAGATCGTCGTAGCCACCCACCGTGTCACGGTGGTAGTCACAGATGTGGAGGATGTTGAAGGGACACTGTCGCTCGATCTCTCTCATCACGGCAAGGTCGAATGGTTTCACAACTTCGCTGAAAAGGGAGCGGTCCGCAAAACGCCGGCTCTCGCCACCCTGCGTGGAGTGATAGAAACCATCAACTCTCAACCGGATGCACTCACGCACGAAAACCATCAGGCTCTCGGTAACAACCTCCAGTCCACGCCGTACCGCGTCGCGATCCTCCGCCAGGTGCGCCACCAGCTTCGCGCTGCCGCCAACTTGCCCGGCGCACATGAATGGCGAATAGAGCGTGACCACAACGGGCGCCTCCGCCTTAAGCGCCTCTAACAGGCCGCGTACAACCTGAGTCTGCGGCTCGAAGAATGCCCTGTCCAGCGGTCGAATAGCCGCCCAATCGGACGGACGTTCGATCCGCTGGGGCGGGAACGGCCGCTCGTACTGTATCTTCACAAAATCCATGCCGGTAAACCGGAAAAACTCGATGTGCTTCTCGATCGCCGGCGTGCCCTGGTGGCACGAAGAATCGAAGTGGCAGAAAAACGCAGATGGAACGTATCCCTGCCGTGGATCGCCAGCCGGTCCTCCATCCAGCAGACCAAAAACAGCCTCTCGTCGGTTCACGTCGTTCTCCTTACCGGCGGTTGTACCATTGAAATTGCCGTTCCAGTTACTTCCACACCAGCCTTCTCAATGGCGTAAATCGGAGCCTTACCGGCCCCAGCAAGCCGGCCTCGGGCAGCGTCGAGTTCTTCGCCCACAACCTCCACGTGGTAAAGGTGAACCTGCCCGAGGGTGACGGCTTATCATCGAGCAGCCACTGCGGCCACGCGGCCAGCGTTCCGTTTGATTGGCGCGGACTGTCCTCCGGAAGCTGTTCGTCGCCAATCATGCGGTTCGGCCATAAGTCGGCAACCCGGATCTCGAGCCGGTTTGCCCCCGCGCGCACCGCGGCGGTTATATCCCTGGAGTACGGTGCGTGCCACAGGATGCCCAGATCCTTGCCGTTCACGGTCACCCGTGCCATGACGGCCACATTCCCCAGGTCAAGCGTGATTCTTCTATTCGCTCTTACCACGCGGGCCGGGATCTCGAAGGTCGTGCGATACGTGGCAATTCCCGAGAAGTAGCGCACGCCCGGCGCCGGATAGTCGCTTAGCGAAATGAGCCTGTTGAGACGGATGTGACCCGGAGCGCCTGAGTTCGGTGGAAACCAGACATCCCACGGCCCACGCGGATACAGCGTAACCGGCCGATGGTGGATCGTAAAGACAACACGCTTACCTCGTTCGGTCGTCAGGGTGTAACGGCCCGGTTCTGCAGCTGCAGCCGACAGCGCGCCGTTGGCTGCGAGGTCCAGGTCCAGAGCGGGAGCGGCATCCGCGGGCTGCTCGAACGCAACCGTCTCAGGATCGGTAGCCGTCGCGACCAGCCGCTTTCCATGAATCGCGTACTCCACCGTCAGCGTCTTCAGCACATTGACGGCCGGATCACCGCCGGAAGCCAGATTTGCAACGACGAAAGACCTGTGACCAGACGCCACAAGCCGGGCTACCTGCACTGTGACGTCTTTCGTTCGCGCCGGATCACCGGCTGGTCCCCAGACAGCGCGGATGACGTGAACCGGCGTGGCGTAGACCTCCTTCTCCGGTGTTATCGTCACTCCGTTGCGCTTAATACTCACAATGTGAGAACTGAGTTTGCGTGTAGCAGGACGGAACACGACGAAGATAGACTGAGCGGCCTCCATACGCAGGCAAAGCCGTGTTGACGTTCTGGAGGTCTGATACACGGCTGCAAGCCGTCGCACCCCGGTCTCCGGATCCCATAGCTCCGGACGCTTACCACCGATCCGGAATTCGCAGTCGGCATTAACCGCGCGATGGCTGCGGTTAGCGATAAAGTAGACATCGAGGTTGCCGATAGTTCGGTGCGTAAAGTCCAGGTTGCGGTTCGAGCCGAAGTCAGGTCGTATCCCATGTCGCATCAGGTCGGCTTCGATGGAGCCTGCGTCCGTTATCTTTCCGCTGCCCCACAGCCTGTCGGCGGTCCGCCTGATCTCGGCATCGCAGTTCGGATAGCCGTCGAGGCCCGGAGACGCGTCAGGTCTCGGACCGAAGACAACCGCTCCGTGGTCAACCAGCGTGGCTACGCGCTGCAGGAGCGCGGGTGTCATCGTGGTGACGTCAGGCAAAACGAGCAGCCTATACGTCATCCCGTCCGGCAGCACAAGCCTGCCGTTGCGGATCGTTACTCGATGCAGAAGTGCATCGGCGGTGCAGATATCGCTTCGATAGCCGTGTTGATCCGGTCCGGTTGGTGGTGAGAAGCTGTCAGGTGCGCCTTCCGGTTCCAGATAGAGGATATCGGCTACCGGAAGTCCCTTTTGAAGCAGATACTGGCACCGCGCCAGGTATTCGTGCCACGGTTTGGAGAGGTTCCACCACGTCTGCGTGCGCTCGTAATGCAAGCCCCAAGGGCCCATCGACATGCCCGGGGCTCTATCCGTCCACGGCTGCATCGCAAACCGGTGAATCACAAACTGGTTTACGCCTCTGCAGAAAGCCCAGTCTCCCAGCGGCTTGATCGCTCCCGGCCAGAGGAGCCATTTCTCGGCGTCTCCCGCGGTAAAAGCCTCCGCGCCCACAATCCGTCTGCCATACAGATGCGCCGCGGATACCATTTCGGGCGTGACGGCCGCCATAAAGTTATTGGGCGACGACCAGAACTCAGTCATCGGCTCATCGGCCATACCGCCATACCGTACGTCGTCGAAAACCGCGTTGCCGTAAGCCTCAACGGAGAGGCGGATGCCGGCGCTGTGGGCCAACTTCCGCATGGCGCCGGCGTAGTTCTCCGCAAGCAGGCCGGCGATGGTCTGTCGAAAGTCCCACAGGAACCGCTCGGACTGTTCCAGGCTCCCCACAACACGACCGGTCAGCACCGGCAGGTATGGCGTCAGATCGTAGCCTCGCCGCCGGAGGAACTCCTGCGGGAATCTGGCCGTCCAGTTCTGTGAGCCCATCTCCCAGCTGTCGATGTGCATCGACACCAGAGATTTTCCGACCAGATCGGGCGAGTCATGGATCAGCCTGCCGATGAGTCCGTTGAATGCAGCGGTCGCCCCTTCCTTGCTGAGCTTGTCGCACTCCAGTCCGCGACCCGTGGCGGGCGCCGGCGCGTTGACTGCGCCGGTTGGCGTGTAACCCATACGCAGCAGCGTCCACCGACCGGCTGGCACGCTCCAACGGATGCGGCCATTGGTCTGCATGAGCGGTGTGATCATCCGAATGGCGTTCCGCGGAACGATATCCGATTGCGGTAAGCGCGCATAACCGGATGCCGGCGGAATGTCCTCCCGTACCAGGCCGGTCTTTCGAGCCAGGTGCGGAATTCTGTAATTCGCTGGTGTGGGATAAGCGGTTACGGCGATGTCTCTGTAGTATCCGTCGACCGTAGGCGGCTGCTTCAGCACGCCATCAAATGTGGTCGGTCCGGTAACGGGCGTCTCCGTCCACACCACTCGCTGCATGGCGAGGTCCGGCGTGATCCATGGCCCGCCACTCCCGCACCAGCCCGCATCGTCATTCATGTCCACCTTGAGACCCAGGCGTTTGGCCTCTGAGAGAACGAACCTGAAGAGCGCACGCCACTCGGGGCCGGCGAATGCCACCGGCCCGACCGGCACGCCCTGATCCACCTCCATGATCAACACACCGCCGACTCCGACGCGCTTCATCGCCTCCAGGTCGGTCGTGATTCCGGCCTTCGTAATGTTTCCATTTAGCCAGAACCAGTAGACCCACGGTCGCGCCGAAGCCGGAGGTGACTTAAAGTTGGCCGCTAGTTGGCCCGCTGCCGTTCCGCGCACCGTTAAGAGAATGATCAGCGCGATGGCAGCTATTCCAGCGCTGTGCCAGCCCCTGGCAAGTTGGCCACTCGATCGTTGCATAATTGTTAACTGCATATGGCGGCCGCAAACCGGCCCGTGGTGGAGACTGGTACGCAGTATGGCCCGTTGCGGGAAGGAAGCCGTCCGCCATTTGACGGATTGTCGAGAAAGCGTGGCGGGATCGAAGCTTTCCCATCCTTACCCGCGCATCGCGGTCGGTACCGGAGGCGCGGGTGCGTCACGTGGCGACCGGGAAAGGTAGTGGAATATGCACCAACCCAGCGTGCCGCGGCAAGCGCCGGCATGGCGCGATTTCTACCGCGCTGCTTGGGGAGTTCAAAGGCTGGTACTGATGGCGGGCCTGCTTGGCCTCATGCTGGGGACGACCAGCGCGTGCGAGGCGCAGGAACCGTACCTGGCCGGCTACCTCATCATCCCCGTGGCGCAGAATGTGGATCGATCGTACAACGCCGGCTACTCCATCTATATAGCCGCATGGCCGCTGCTTCGCAATTATCCCGGCCATCGGTTTCAAACGGGCCTGCCTGGCACCTGGATGTTCGCGCAATACGACGGGGCGGCGCCAAAGAACATGTACTCCGACGTTGAGGGAGGGCTTGGGTGGTGGACCGATACGCGCTTTCCCACGGCGACGCCGAAGTTCATCATGGGCGGCGTGGGACCAAACTTCTCCGAAATTGCCAACGGACCATCGCACGGCGCCGGAACATGGGAGAAACCGCGGGGACTGTACGGTGTCGCGCAGTTAAGCCCCTGGCTGCTCTTTCCAATCGACGGCTTGAACCTCAAGCAGGGAACCTGTGGGCAGCTGTTTGGCTACGGTTACCTGAAGCTTCCCCTGGCGGACGCGAAGTCGACCACCGACGGCGCCCAAACACCGACCGGCGGTCAGTGCTGGACCCTGTTCCTGAATACCAGCAACTTCAAGGGGCCGGCAGCATTCTTCCTGCCCTATTTCTGGTCGCACGCCACGGTGAAGGACCGGCGTCTTGCCGGCCTGCTGCTCGACAGCCGGCCATCCGACCCGAACCGTCAGATCCAGATGGAGACGCAATACATACCCTGCCAGGTCGCAAGAGCGCCGAATGGTGACGACTACGCGCGGATCGATCCAACCTCATTCCCTCGCAGCCGCGACGGCCGTTCCGTGCTGGTGCATCAGGATACCGACTACAGCTCTGCCGCCCTCTGGAATTCGGTTCAGGCGTGGTTCGCCGGCGGAAAGCCCAGTACCGGGGCAGTCAACGCGAATGGCGCGCAGATTCGCACATTCCCGGGCCGCGGACGGGCAACCTGGGAAATCCGGATCCCGCGGGCAGATGGCACGGAAAGCCGCGCGCCCATCGACTGGAGAGGCTTCGCCACGCCTGCTTCCATAAATGCCGACACATTCGGCTACAGCTGGAACTATCGCTGGGTCAACAAAACGGCGACGAGCGCTGGCGCCCTTGCCACGCTGCCCGAGTACTTCCACCTTGTGAACGCCGCCGATGCGAAGAAAGCGCGGTGGGAGCCTGTTGCTGCCGCGAACGTGCCGGCCGGCACCGGGCTGAAGCGGCTGACGTGGAAACGTGCGGTAGAGAGCCCGCCGAAACCGTACACGACACCGAATGCCGCCAACAGCGCATGGAAAAGGCCGGGACCCGCGGCGGGGCCC
This sequence comes from Armatimonadota bacterium, assembly GCA_028871815.1. NCBI lineage: Bacteria > Bacillati > Armatimonadota > Armatimonadota bacterium. The sequence goes on from JAGWMJ010000003.1 coordinate 282,991, forward strand.
TTTGAGGCGCACCTCGGAGATGGCACCACTGTAACCTATTACTGGTATCGATTTGCCGACCAGCCTGCCATGCTGAACGCAGGTTTGACCGCGGCGGAGCGCGAACGGATGCAGAAGCGCATAGAGATGATCGAGCGTGCGTGGCCGAAGAGTCGCAACTATCTCGCGCCGCCCGCAGCCGGCAAGCTCGCGGCAATTGATCCAGCGCTGATTGTGCGCCCACCAAAGGGCATGGAAATTGGATACGTACCGATCGCCACCAGGCAGGCTTACGCCAGGCCGTGAGTGATCTGGTCACAGGGTATTGCGGACGCTCCCTCGAAACCTGGTACAGCCGACGGGCCCGCCAAGGAAAACCGAAATGCGCCACGATGCTACGCTATTGGTCGCTCTGACGTTTGTGCTGTGGCCGGCCCGGACCGTCGCGCCGGCAAAGACGGCGTTTGATCCGCTGCTGCAGCGCCTTCACCTTACGGCTGGGCAGGCTCAACTGGATCCGGCACGGTGGCGCGGTGGCGGACGATATGCGCTCCCAGCCTTCAATCAGGTATGGGACAACTGGCGGCTGCTTGATCCATACGCCGTCAAATCGGGCCGCGAGGCCCTCAAGGCAGCCGGCAGCTTCCGCCGTCTGCTGCATTGCGGTGCCCAGCAATCCGGCATCGAACCCGCACCACCCGCGCCGATCGTAGATACCGATAATAACCTGGTAGGCGCCATCACTGAGATGCAAGCCTATCTTGGCGCACCACTGAACCCGGCCCAGGTGAGCGCGCTCCGTATCAGCGCACGCAGCGTGCCGCCCGACGTGCGAGCCGCTGCCGTACGGCTTCTGAAAGCGGTGCCACCCGCGCTGCAGGCGCGCTGGAGGGCATTCGCAAAGTTCGGCGGTGAACAAGCCATTGCAGCCGTGTACGACCGAGCCATCAGCTTTGGAATCGACTTCGATCCGGTGGACACCGACATCCTCAAGTTGGTGGACAGCGTGGATCTGAAAGCGCTGGTGGAGGGCGCCGGCGGCCTGGCCACGGCAATGGACGCGGCGGGCTCGCTCAAGCCGTCAACGCGGAAGTTCCACTTTGAGTGGACCACACCGATTGGAAAGATAGCACTCAATGGCGCAGCCGACGACCTGTATGACGCGGCGCCGTACCTCATTATCATCGACACGGGAGGCAACGACACCTACCGGTTTGGGCCCGGCGCGCGGCGCCTGCAGAATCCGATTTCGATGATTGTGGACCTCGCCGGAAACGACACCTACACCAGCAGTACGCCAGGAGCATTCGGCGCCGGCATACTGGGTTACGGTTTCCTGCTCGATTGCGGCGGGGACGACACCTTCACGGCGGGCGACGTGGGTCTCGGCGCCGGCATATTTGGCGTTGGCATGCTGATCGATCGCGCCGGAAACGACAAGTACAACCTCCATCGAATGGGTGAAGGCGCCGGAACGTGCGGCATCGGCGTGCTGAGCGATCTGGCGGGTAACGATACATACACCTGCATGCAGTTGGCTCAGGGATTCGGCGGCGTGCGCGGCTGCGGAGTGCTGGTCGACCGAACGGGAAACGACACCTATACGGCCGACGACACCCATATCGAGTATCCATCACCGCAGACAGCCGACCACAACGTAAGCATGGCGCAGGGCGCCGGTTTCGGACGGCGCGCCGATCCCGGGGATGGTCACTCGATGGCTGGAGGTGTGGGACTGCTGGTTGATGGCGCCGGCAACGACAAATATAGTTGCGGCGTCTTCGGTCAGGGCGTAGCCTACTGGTACTCGCTGGGTATGCTGGTTGACTTCGGAGGTAACGACAGCTACAAAGGCGTCTGGTATGTGCAGGGAAGCTCGGCGCACTACTCGGTTGCGGCCCTTTGCGACCTCGGTGGCAATGACACGTACACCGCAACAATCGCGCAAAGCCAGGGACAGGGCCATGATTACAGCATCGGCCTTTTGCACGACTATTCCGGTGACGACGTATATACATGCCCTGGCGGATGTTGCGGATCCGGCCGCTGGAACGGCATCGGACTGTTTGAGGACGCCACGGGCCATGACGTGTACCATACTGGGGCAGGAGCGCTGGGGCAGGCAGACGACTCGCGCCCGGGCAGCAGCTGTCTGGGACTGTTTGTCGGCTCCAGAAACGCACTGTTCCCGGCCGGCAGTATAGCAAAGCCGGGCACGCTGTGGATGGCGCCGCCGGACAAGGCCCACCCCCTCGCGCACGCCGCGGGCATGGCGCGATAGATGGCCGGCAATGCCCCGCTAGACCATTACCGCCTCGCCGCAAACCTGGCATGAGGCCGCAACGGGAAACGGAGATAACGCGGATACGGGCGAAAACCCCACGTCCGCTGTAGATGGATGGCGAACTCCGATATGGCTGATTTTAATGACGTTCGGCGCATCGCACTCTCGCTGCCTGAAGTCAGCGGCGACATGGCGTTCAGCGTAATGCGGTCCGGGCGCAGCCGCGGATTCGCGTGGGTTTGGCTGGAGCGCATCGATCCCAGGAAACCGCGCGTGCCCAATCCTGAGGTAATCGCGATCCGAACGCCCGACCTTGCGGAAAAGGAGGCGCTGCTCGCCGCGGACCCCGATATCTTCTTCACAGAGCCTCACTATAACAACTATCCCGCCATCCTGGTCCGGCTCGCGAACATTCCGATCGAAGAGCTGGAGGAGCTGCTTGTTGAGGGTTGGCGGTGCCGCGCCGATAAGGCGCTGGTGCTGGCTTTTGACGCCGCACGCGCCGACGGGAATGTCCGGCAGTAGACCGGGAGCGCCAGGCGTCGACCGGCCAAAGCCACATCAGGTGGACTTGACCTTGCCGGTCAGCAGCCGCCCGCACGGCCACATGCCCGCCTTTTGCAGCGTTCGTCGCGACGCCAGGTTATCGGCGTTGCAGCGTGCAGAGGGCGTTTTGCCGCGCTGCCACGTCTCGCGCTTCACCTCCTGAACGAGGTAGGAGCCATAACCGCGGCGGCGGTGCGCCTCAGCCGTCGCCATAAAGATGTCGCCGTAAGGCTCGTTGTAGTGGTACAGCGCGCCACCCCACGCGGCGCTCTCGCCGTTCACTTCGATCAGCCATTCGCCATGCTCTTTTTCCCCATCCGTGGCAGCGCGGCGGAATGTGCCGCCCGGCGACGGCAGGCTGGTGGTGAGCGCATCGTAAAACAGTACGTTCTCAACCGATATCGCCGGCACGCAATCCAGAAACATGAGCAGCATCAGCGGCAGATTCGTTTGTGCCTCCATCTCGGTGGCGCCACTGGTCTGCAGCAGCTGCCGGAATATGGGCGCAGCCTCTGCCCGCAGATGCGGCAGCAGATAGAACTCCATCAACCTGCCCGGATCATACTTGTTCCAGATTCCGGCATAACCGGCTGGCCTGCCATCTACGGCAATCTGCCAGGGGTCCGCCAGTTTACGCGGCAGGGCGGAATAGTGGATGATCTGGCATCCAGCCTCGTGCCGGTACAGCTCCCGCATAGGTTGGACCGCTTCAAACTCCACACGTTCTACGGTGACGTCCAAGATCTACCTCCTTATCCGTCCGGACCGCTACCCGAACATTGCTCCACCAAGCGTACGGCTGATCCGGACCAACTGACCCTACCCCTGGCCGCGCTGTGCGTGGTTTAATCCTCGCAGCGCTCATTCGGATGCCGCGTCATTGTTCTGGCAGGTCCGATGTCGCGGCCGGCTGCCCGCAGCGGCCGACGTTCCGGTCAGCGCGAAGCTGCCGCCAGGTCGGCCCAATGGAATGGGGCCAACGGGCCGCCTGGCGCTCAACCTGCCATAAGGTACAAAAGGCCCGCGCTATAAGGCCCAAAAGGCAACTTTAGCGCCTTGGACACTTCGCGCAGCCGCGCTACACTCGCGGCATGGCTTGGAGCGATATCGAGTCTCATACCGTGGAAGCCGGCGATGTGCTGGAATTGAGCGCCCTTGGCACATGTTGCGCGCCGGGGCTCTATGTGGTGCTGAGCGCAGGGCCGGTCTGCTGTCTGGCGCCGATGCGTGCCGACGAGACCGGCATGCTTCGCCCGACAAACGACCTGCAATACCTGCCCAAAGAATCGATTCCGCAGTTCCTCTCGACATCCCTGCTCGCGATGCATTGCATGACCTTGTAGTTCCAGCCCTACGGCGTGAGCCGGAACAAGTCGATTGCATTCTGGAATAGCCACCGGTCGGCGATGGTTGTTGCCTGCTTTTCGGTGATGAAACCGGTCTCCTGCTCCAGGCTGAGCACCCCTTCGAGTTCCCTTCTCGCCTGCCTTGCGTAGGCTGCCGAGGCTTGCGGCCACCACGCGTCACCGCCAAACCCCAGCACCTTGTTGAGCGGCACAGAGTGCAGCAGGCTGCGCGCTACATCCCTGGTTCGGTAGGGATTGATACTCCAGGCCCAGCAGAAATCTGCCCAGGCATTCGGCATGTGCTTCACCAATGCGACCAATTCCTCCGTATAGGGCCAGCCGGTGTGCATCAATACGAAGTCCGTCTCCGGGTGCTCGGCCACCAACTGCCACAGGCCCTGCGGTTCGATCCACTCCATCGGCATCGGTCCATTGCCCGCGTAGTAGCCCGTGTGAATCTTCAACGGAAGCTTGTACTGTGCCGCCAGTTCAGCGCCACGCGCCAACATGGCGTCGCCGAGAACCAGTTGGTCACCCGCGACAGCGACGCCGGTCAGGATCCGCCCCAACGCGGCATCTGCCTCGGCCCGTTCGCGAGGCTGCCAAAGCAGTGTCCGCCGATAGGCATGCTGCGTCTTTACGGCCACCGCTGCTGAGGCGTAACGCGAAAAGAGGCCCTCCGCGGCCGCTTCCAGCGACGCCAGATCGTTCACAGGGATGCCGGTCTCATGCTCCAGGGCTACCACATCGACTTGCCCGCAGGCGAGGTCGCACCACGACAGGTCGTACAGAAAGAAGCCGGGCCCTGAAGCATCCTCCTCGCACTTCCAGCAGAAGTCGTCGATCTGAACCGAATGCAGTCGCGCCGTGTCACGCAGCACGCGCAAGCGCGTTCCAGGCCGCGCTTCGGTCGACAGCCGGCTCTGCGCTTGTGCCAACGCGGCGCCGGTTAACTGCCGAACGCCATACGCTTGCCAGGCAATACTTGCCGCCGCCTCGCCGTATCCGGTTAACCTGCAACGTTCCCAGAACGCAGCCACGCCTTCGAACCGCGCCGCAATGTCTGTGTCGCTCTTGTCGAGGAGGCGATCCACGGCCGCGCGGGGCGCGCCTGCCGACACCAGGTCATGCACCACGTAGTTGTCGAAAATGCTCTGCAGAATATCCGGCGGATTTGCCAGATACCGCTGCTCGGAATGCAGGTGCTCGTGCGTATCGACGACGCGCATGTTTTCGATATGGAGTTGGAGGTCGGTTGGCAAGGGCGATACTCCCCGATTGGTTAGTTCCTCGCGATACTGTTCGATCCTGCTCGGCGCCGGCAGGGATACCAACTTAACGCCGAGAACAACCGAACGCACGGGGTGCAGTACACAATGAAGCGTTCAAGCTCGCAGTCGGCAAACAGTGCGGAGGCCGCGCGTCAGGCATGGGACCGTTATCAGTCCCTACCGACCCGTGTGACCGGTATCATTGCCGGCGACGCAGTAACGGCGCGCTGGATCGGCGACACCGGAGACTTTTGGTATGTGCGCAACCTCGGTGCCGGCCGGCATCAGTTTATTCATGTGGATGCCACAGGACGGAAGCAGGCGCCGGCTTTTGATCACGCAGCCGTTGCCGGGCTGCTCACCAGAGAACTGGGCCGAACGGTGGAGGCCGACCTGCTGCCCATAGAGTTCCTGCACTATTCGGATGCCGGTGAGTTGAGCGTTCAGGCCGAGGGCCGGGTCTTCTCACTAAAAGGCGCCGCCGGGCCACTGGTCGAAGAACCCGGTGAACTCAACTCTCTGAAAGCGCTTGACCCGGCACATGGTCCCACCCGCTCCGGCACGGCCGGCGGCGATACCAGCGTTACGTTCGTCAATCGCACGGATGAGCCGTGCTCCGTCTGGTGGCTGGATGGAGCGGGAAACCGCCGCAGTTACGGCCAGGTTGAGCCCGGTCGATCCAAAACGCAGCACACGTTTGCCGGCCATGTCTGGCTGATAACATCGGCCGAGAATGTGCCGCTGGCTGTATTCCGGGCAGAGCCCCTGGCGGCTGCAGCCGTGGTGACCGGTCCTGTGCGCGATAACCCGGAGCCGCGGGCCGCAGCCGGCTACGCGTCGCCGGATGGTAAGTGGCGCGCACTCGTGAAAGACCACAACCTGTGGCTGACCGACGCGGGTTCCGGCGCGCAGTCGCAGCTATCGGCTGATGGCTCTGCCGCGAACGCCTATACGGAACCGGTCGTATGGTCGCCCGACTCGCGCTCCATTGCCCTCTACCAGACCGAGCCCGAACAGGAGCATCTGGTTTCGTTTGTTCAGTCTTCTCCGACCGACCAGCTTCAGCCGAAGCTGCATCAAAACCAGTACCTAAAGCCCGGCGACCGCGTTGCTCATCGCCACCCCAGGCTGTACCGTCTCGATCGGAAGGCGTGGCTACCGATCGAAGAGAGTGAATTCCCCAACCCGTACGAATTGGGCGACCTGCACTGGGAGCCGGAGAGCCGATTCTTTACATTCCTCTACAACCAGCGCGGTCACCAGGCGCTGCGCATCATTGCAGTAGACGCCCGCACTGGCGCGGTCCGCGTGGTTGTGGACGAATCGAGTCCGACCTTCATCGACTACGCGGGAAAGTACGCGGCGGAGTATCTGTACGAGAGCGGCGAGCTTATCTGGATGAGTGAGCGGAGCGGGTGGAACCATCTCTACCTGTACGATCTTCATACCGGAAGAGTGAAGAATCCAATCACACAGGGCAACTGGGTCGTGCGATCGGTAACGCACGTGGACCCAATCGCACGGACCGTCGATTTCGTCTCAAATGGTAACTTCCCGGGCCAGGATCCCTACTTTCTTCAACACTGGCGCGTAAAGCTGGACGGAACACAGTTGACATGGCTGACGCACGGCGCCGGCACGCACAAGGTGCAGTTTTCGCCCAACCGCCAACTCTTTGTGGATACCTGGTCCCGAGTCGACAGCCCACCGGTGAGCGAATTGCGGAGCGGCGTCGACGGCACGCTGGTGATGCCGCTTGATCGGGCGGTGATCACGTCACGCAGCAGAACCGGTTGGCAGCCACCCGAGCCGTTCGTGGCGAAGGGACGGGACGGAGAAACCGACATTTACGGTGTTATCTACCGTCCGACGAGCTTCGATGCGCGCCGGAAGTATCCGGTTTTGGAGGCAATCTACGCCGGACCGCAGGATGCATACGTTCCCAAAGCTTTCTCGCCATTTCATCAGCCCCAGCAGTTCGCCGAACTGGGGTTTATCGTGGTGCAGATCGACGGCATGGGCACCAACTGGCGGAGCAAGGCGTTTCACAATGTCTGCTGGAAGAACCTGGCCGACGCAGGGTTTCCCGATCGCATTCTCTGGATCCGGGCGGCAGCCGCAAAATACAGGCAGATGGACCTTCAGCGCGTAGGAATATACGGCGGATCGGCCGGTGGCCAGAATGCCGCCCGAGCCCTGATGGCACATGGAGACTTCTACCATGTAGCGGTTGCCGACTGCGGCTGTCACGACAACCGCATGGACAAGATATGGTGGAACGAGCTCTGGATGGGCTGGCCGGTTGGCCCACAATATGCAGCCAGTTCCAATGTTGTGGACGCACACAACCTTCGCGGCAGGCTGCTGCTAATGGTCGGCGAGATGGATACCAATGTCGACCCGGCATCGACAATGCAAGTGGTCAACGCACTCATCCGGGCAAACAAACCATTCGAGATGCTCGTGGTTCCCGGATCGGATCACGGTTCGGCGGAAACGCCTTACGGTACGCGCGTACGCGCGGCGTTCCTTGCACGCCAACTGCTTGGCCTGGAGATTCCAGCGTTCGATCAGCCCTTCACTCCCCCGGCTGCACCCTGAACGCAGCTATTGTGCGAACGGAAAGCTGAACTTTCGCCCCAGCATCGTATGCCAGGTCTGCAACTGCTCCGGCGAGAGCGCCTGCAGCACCGCGGCCTCCTCCTTCGCCTGAACCACTGCGGCGTTCTTCTGAGCCGCGGTCACGGCCTTCTGGGCGGCGGCCTGGTCAAACGTTCCTCCGGAATTGAGCGGATTGGTTGCGGCCAGAGCCTGCGTTGCCCCACCAGCGTCCGGCTTGCCGCCATTGGTTTTGGCGTTGTTTGCATCCATCAGCGCCTGCATGGGCGACATCGTATAGCGGATTGCGGTCTGCTCGGCCGTGTTGAACGTGTTGTACGCTGCATCGATCGCGACTCGCTGCGGCCCACTGAGCTTTAGCTGTTCACCAATGCTTTTAGCCGCTATAGCGAGCGGCCCGCGCCACTGCAGGTCTATCTGATCGAGCCGCTCCATCTGTTGCGGCGTGAGTATCTGAGCCAGTTGGCCGTCAACGTTGTCGATATAGTTGCCGACCACGTTTTCGATCTTCACGCGGCGGTCAGCCATCACCTGGCGCCGTTCCTCGATCGGGATGCCGCGATATCCGCCCATCTTACGCACCTGTAATCGGATCTGCGCCTGAACGCCTTCCACAGAGGCCAGTTCAAGTGCATCCAACTTCTCACGCTCGGGCGAAGTAATCGACAGCTCGGCGTAGACGTCTGCCCGGTGCAGCAAGGCAAACTTGTGCGACCGCACAGGGTCCTTTTGTCCGTACGGACCGCCAATCTGCAGATAACTCAGGGTTCCAGGCTGGCCGGTGCCCACGCCGTTTGCGATCCGCTGCGGCGCCTGCGCCCGCGATGCCGGCGCCAGTACTGCCACACCAGCCACAACAACCAATCGGCCAATCCGTCTGGCTATTTGCATATCAACCTCCTACAACCCGCGAACTGCTCAACAAGTGCCAACAGCCCATTAGACGCCTGCCGTCGCCGTTTTGTATCGCCAAAATCCTGCGTAGATTGGTCTACAACGCGTGTTATACTATGCGTAATTCGTGGGCCTATTTCCTTCTTGAAGGAGTGCAAGCATGATTCAGGAGTTCAAGGCGTTCCTTACGAAAACGAATGCCCTGGCGCTGGCCATCGCGTTCATTATCGGAGCCGCGACCGGAAAGGTAGTTACGGCGATCGTCAACGATGTCCTGATGCCGATTGTTGGTCTTATACTGCCCAAAGGCGACTGGCAGTCTGCTCAGTTAGTCCTCTCCAAGGCGGTGGATGCCACCGGTAAGACGACGGTGAATGCGCTGAAGTACGGCGACCTCGTTGGCGCCCTGGTCGATTTTGTGGCCGTGTCGCTTATCGCGTTCTTGATTGCCAAGATGCTCATCCGACCTGCCCCTGCCGGTCCACCCACGAAGGAGTGCGGATTCTGCAAGGAGACCGTACCTCAGGCCGCAACCCGCTGCAAGTTTTGTACTTCCACACTGGAGTAGGCAGGCGATCCGGGAACGGCCGCCACGCTAAATGTGGCACGCAGCGCGGCCATGCTTTACCAGATACTGCTGGTGATACTCTTCAGCCGGATAGAATTCGCCCGCATCCTCCACGCTGGTGACAATCGGTCGACGTAGCGTACCGGAGTTGGCAAGGGCCTCCAGGCTGGTCAGCGCTTCGCGCCTCTGCTCGGCATCCTGAACGAAGATCGCGGACCGGTATTGACTCCCGTGGTCCGGTCCCTGCCGATTAAGTTGCGTGGGGTCATGCGCCTGCCAGAATATCGCAAGCAGGCGACTGTAGGTTATCTCCGCTTCCACGTACTCAACCCGTACCGCTTCCGCATGGCCGGTGTTGCCCGAACAGACGTCGGGATATGTTGGATTAACGGTGTGACCACCCGTGTAACCGACGGTTGTGCGGATAACTCCAGGCACGGTCCGAAACGCCTCTTCCACACCCCAGAAGCAACCTGCCGCAAACGTGGCTATGGCCATGGGAAGCTCCTCTCTTCCGGTCCGCTCTCAACGCTGCAGTTTACCACGCCGGGTGAGCGAGTGACAGTGTGCTAGTTGCACTCGTTATAATATAGATTCGGATTGTGTGGTACACTATTCACTACATCGGCTCCGGGCTGCCCATCGAGTGCTGCAACGACAGGGCAGCCCGGAGAAAACTTCCTGAAGCGGACCGTTGAATTTCCGGCAGGAAACCGTTGCATTCGCGGCCAATACCCCGGCTGTTCGCCTACCCACTCGGGCTTTGCCTGTTCACCCTGGTAGTCGCGGAGGTTCTGCAATGCGCCGACCCTGCATCTCTCTTCCGGTGTTGTTGACGCTGCTCTTCCCCGCCCTGGCGCACGCGCAGCTACCCGGCTTACCCAAGGTGTTTGCGATCGTTGGCGCACGGGTTGTGGTAGGTAACGGCCAGGTCTTGCCAGGCGCCACCGTGGTGATCCGCGATGGCGTTATAACCGCCGTCGGCGCCAACGTCCAGCCGCCGGCAGACGCGCGCATTACGCAAGGCGCGGGGCTGGTGGTCTATCCCGGATTCATCGACGCGCTCGACAACCCCACTCTGGACCTGCCCGCTGTAGCGGCTGATCAGGGCGTGCCGGTGGATACCAGCGACACGCCGCCGGTTATGATGCGCGAGGCCGACCGTAAAGGCGTCCGAGCGGATGTACTGGCTACCCGGTTTCTAACGTACACTTCGCAGGAGCTGGCGGCGCTTCACAAGGATGGCTTTTGTACGGCGCTGGTAATGCCAACCGGCGGCATGATAAACGGCATCGGCGGCGTTGTAACGTTGAGCGGCGCCCCAACGCGTGATATTGTGGTGAATGGCGCGGCCGCGATGGGTTTTGGATTCGCCACAGGCGGCGGTCCGCGGTTTGGCGGGGGCGGCCCAGGACCGGCGGCTGGCGCACCGGCCGTACCGCCCTACCCCGGGACGCTGCTTGGCATATTTGCAACCATCCGCCAGACGCTGCTGGACAGCCAGTGGCTCAACAAGTGGGATGCCGTCTACCGGAAGTATGGCGGCCAGCGCCCACCGGATGATCCTGTGCTCGGGTTTCTTCACCTTGTGTTCAATGGCATGCCCGTAGTCTTCGAAGCGAATACTCGCAATGAGATCTACCGTGCCATCCACCTGGATGACGAGTTTAAGCTCAACACCGTTATCGGCGGGGGGCTGTACGCGTACCGATGGGCTGCAATGCTGGCTTCGAGGAAAATCCCCGTTGTGGTAGCGCTCAATTTCGGCGCCGAGCCTTATGCTCCGCCTATAGCGCGTACCGCTGGTCTGCCCCGCTTTGGCGGCCGCCGTTTTGGCGGGCCGCCAGGCACAAGCCGCCGGCCGGATGGCGTCGGCGGTCCCGGCATGACAGCAGCCACGGATGCCAATCAGGATGTGCCGCTTGCAGCGCAGCGCGATGCCCAACGTCAGTGGCGTGCCCGGCGCGACAATGCGGCCGCGCTCGCCCGCGCCGGCGCCACATTCGCCTTTACTGCGCGCGGCTTGCCGCCACAGACCGATTTCCTCACCCAACTGCGCAGTGCGGTTCAGAATGGGCTGCCGGCCGATGCAGCGCTTCGGGCGCTGACCATCGACGCGGCGCGCATTCTGCACATCCAGAAGCAGTTTGGTACCGTGGAGGTTGGCAAGCAGGCCTCGCTGACGGTGATGACAGGCGACTTTACAAAGAGCGACTCCACGGTCAAGTACCTGTTCATCGATAACAAGCGGATCGAACCGGCGAAAGAGACCGCCGGTTCCGGCGCCCCTGCGGGGATAGGCGGCCGGGTTCGCCGTCCCACAAGTGAAGACGGTGACCAACGATGAAATGGATCGCAAGCCCACTCTGCCTCCTCACCCTGGCGCCTGCTCTCACAGCGGCCGTGCTTGCTGCCGACGCGGTTGCTCAAAGGCCGGCACGGCCCGCGCAGAGCATGCCCGTTGAGCTGCCGGCCCAGCGGAAGCCAACCATCATCACCAACGGCAGCTGCTTCATTCGCGGCGGAACCGTGATGACCGTGTCGCACGGCGATATCAAAAACGGCGACATCCTGATCGAAGGCGGAAAGATCACGGAAGTTGGTCCAAACCTCACGCCGCCCGCTGGAATAACCGTGATTGATGCCGTTGGCAAGTTCATCACGCCAGGCATCGTTGATGCACACGAACATATCGCACTGGATACGATCAATGAGGGAACGGATGTAGTTACGCCGGAAGTGTCCGTGCGTGACGTCATCGATCCGTACAGTCTTTCTATCTACCGCGGTCTCAGCAGCGGCGTCACATCAACACTGCTGCTGCACGGGAGCGCCAATGCTATTGGCGGGCAGAGCGTGGTGGTAAAGATGAAGTTCGGCAAGCCTGCCGACGAACTGCCGGTGCCCGACGCCCCACGGATGGTGAAGTTTGCGCTCGGTGAAAACCCAACGCAGATGAACTTCGGCGGATTCCGCCAGGGGCCGCAACGCTATCCGCGCACACGGATGGGAGTGGAATCGGTCTATCGCCGCGCATTCGCGGCAGCGAAGCAATACCAAAATGAGTGGGCTGCCTATAACGCCGCAGTGGCGGCACATCCCGAGCTCGTTCCACCACGGCGCGACCTGCGCCTGCAGGCGCTGTCCGATATTCTTGAGCGCAAGCTCTGGGTTCAGTGTCACTGCTACCGCGCCGACGAAATACTGATGCTGCTGCGACTCAGCAAGGAGTACGGGTTCAAGCTGGCAACGCTACACCACGCTCTGGAAGCATACAAAATCCTGCCCGAGATCAAGGCCTCCGGCGTTGGCGTCTCGACCTTCTCGCAAGACTGGGCCTACAAGGCTGAGGCGTACGATGCCATTCCGTACAATGCCGCAATGTGTATGGACGCGGGCATCGTAACCTCCGTAAACTCCGACAATACGCAGGGAAGCTACCACCTGAACGTTGAGGCGGCGCGCTGCATTCCGTATGGCCGCCTTAGCGAGCAGCAGGCGCTTAAGCTGATCACAATCAATGCCGCGATCCAGCTTGGCATCGACCATCGGACCGGCACGCTGGACGTTGGCAAAGACGGCGATGTCGTGATCTGGAGCGGCGACCCACTCTCGAACTTCTCGCGGTGCGAACTGACGATGATCGAGGGAGATGTCTACTTCCAGCGCCATGACGCATTTGGCTGCGATGCGACGGCAACCATCAAGAACCACGCACGCATGGATCCGGTCGACCCACTAGCCCTGGCGCCACTGCGCAGCGGAGCCACATACGCAATTACTGGAGGAACGGTTCATACCATGGCGGGGCCCGTAATCCCCAATGGAACCGTAGTGCTCCATGACGGGCGCATTCAAGCGGTTGGCGCTCACGTTTTGATTCCGCATGGCGCCATTCGTGTGGATGCGCGCGGCGAGCAGGTCTATCCCGGCCTGATAGACGCCGGCTCTCACATTGGCCTGACTGAGGTGGAATCGATCGCCTCAACGCAGGATGACTCCGAGATTGGCGCCTTTCAACCCGATATCACTGCCGCGACGGCCGTAAACGCTTCCAGCGCCATAATTCCGGTAACACGCGTCTCAGGAATCACGACGACGCAAACCGAGCCGGCCTCCGGCGGCGGATTCCGCGGCGGTGGCGCCGTGATAGGCGGCCAGGGTTCTCTCATCACCCTCGCCGGCTGGACGACGCAGCAGATGGACCTGAAGCAGCATCTGGCGCTTCACGTCAACTATCCGGCACCGATTTCCGCCGACCGTCTGGAGCAGTTGCGCCAGTTTCTGCCGCCAGCCCAGGTGGCACAGATGGAAAAGGCAGCCGGCGCTAATCAGGCGAAACTGAACGCGTTCTTTGAGAAGGCTCAGCAGTACGATGCAATGCGCAGCGCTGCCGGAAATCAGGTTCCGCTGGATGTGCGGCTGGAAGCGATGCGCCCGTACCTGCACGGCGCGCTGCCCGTGATCTTCCACGCGAACTCCGCGGCTGCGATCCGCGATGCGGTTACCTTCGCCGGCAAGTTCCACCTGAAACCGATTATCGCTGACGCAGCAGAGGCGTGGCGTGTGGCGCCGCTGCTTGCATCGAAGCACATACCGGTTCTCTATCAGGTTCCCATCAGCGATAGCCTGGGTAACGTGACATGGGAATCGTACGATCCGTACGATACGCCATACGCCTGCGTCGAAGTGCTGCACCGCGCCGGCGTGCAGGTAGCTTTTGAGAGCGAGGATGCCTCATCGGCGCGCAATCTGCCTGCGCAGGTTGGCATGCTTTGTGCCTTCGGCCTGCCACACAACGTCGCGATCGAGGGTCTTACAACCACAGCGGCCGAGATACTCGGTGTCGGCAACGAGATCGGCGCACTCAAGCCCGGAATGCGCGGCGACGTTATCGTCACATCGGGCGACCCGATGAGCATAACCTCCGACGTCGATCGGCTGTTTATCGGAGGCAAGCCGGTGACGCTGCAAACCAGGCAGACGCGACTGTACGAGAAATACTCCCGTCGGCTCGCCGAGATCCCGGGCGCCAGGCTGCCGGGTACGATAAGCGCGGCACGGCGCTAGAACCGCTCAACCCATCATCGTCTGAATCGCGCGAGCCGTAGCCGCAAACCGCCATGGGTATGGTAGTTTCGCAGCTGAATGACCCTCGACAACGATAACCCTACTCCGGAAGCTTCGGAGGCAGCGGCAAACAGCGCCGACCGCATCCGGCCCAAACTCTCCGGCGTGGAACAGGATGCGGCTCATCCGGAGATCGAGCGGCTGGGCTGGTACGTGGAGCATACCGCTCTCCTAATCGCCACGGCCAAATGGGCCTTACTTGGTGGTCTGTCCGGCGTGCTCGTTGGCCTCTGTTCCCGGCTGTTTCTGGCGGTTATGTATGCGGGCATTCACTATGGATCGGCGATCCACGCCGGTCCGATTCGCTCGTTCTGGCTGCTGCCCGCTGCCCTGCCTGTGTGCGTGGGAATCGGCCTCTGGTTTGCTCCCGGCGCCGGCGGCGACGGCACTGATCAGGTAATAACGGCCATTCACACACAGAGCGGCCGGATTCAGCCGCGGGTAACAGCTGCCAAGCTCCTCTCTACACTGATCACCCTCGCTGCCGGCGGCTCCGTTGGTAAGGAGGGTCCGTGCGCGCAGATAGGCGCAACGGTTAACAGCCTTATCTCGGATGTTGTCCGGCTTACTGACGATGACCGGCGCAGGCTCGTCATCTGCGGTATCGGAGCCGGCTTCGCCGCGGTGTTTGGGACACCCGTGTCCGGTGCTATCTTTGGCATCGAGGTTCTCTATCTCGGCCGAATCGAGTATCCGGTTATCTTTCCGTGCCTGGTCGCATCTATCGTCGCTCAGCTGGTGTGCGGCACACCAGCGCCAACGGTCAATGCTGCCACGTTCGGAGCTATTAGTGCACCAAAGGCGTTCCTGCTCGTGCTGGTGTTCGGCGCGATTGTGGGACTGCTTGCGGTTTTCCTGATCGAATTCACAAAGTGGCTGCAGCGGCGCCTCCACCTTATCCGGGGTCGGCGACCGTTCATCACGGCGGCGTGCGGTGGGGCGCTGCTCGCAGTCTTTTTCCAGCTTGTCGGACCGGCGTATTCGGGCCTGGGCGTGCCGGTAATCAACCAGGCGCTGGAAGGCATATTCCATCTCGCGCTGCTGGCTTGCATTATCAAGTGCGTCGCAACCGCGCTCACCTTTGAAAGCGGTGGCAGTGGCGGAATAGTCACTCCGTTGTTCTTTATCGGAAGCACCGCAGGAGCGGCATTCGCAATTCGACTTGGACTACCGGTGCGCGCATTCGCCGCCTGCGGCTTTGTCGCCATGGTGGCTGCGGCGGCTAACACGCCAGTTGCAGCAGCGATCATGGCGATAGAGCTCGTTCACGGTCGTGTCGGTGTCTATGCCGCCCTCTGCGCATGCACCGCCTACCTTATTGTGGGTCACCGGAGCATCCATGCCAGCCAGATGCTGGGCGTGTCGAAAGCCGGCGGACTCGATATGCGCCAGGATGTCCCATTCGGCGACGTTTCACCGCGTTCGGCCAGCCTTCGGGCCGGGTCCCTGGCGTCCAGGATACTGCGCCAGCGGAAGCCGGCCAAACCTGCGCCACGAGACGACGACCAAACTGTTTGATGGCTGCTCACCGAGGCGATTTACAGGTTCCCGCGCGTCCCGACAGGTTTCACTTGATACGCTTGTTACTCTGAACAGCGGGCGGCAACGAACAACGTCACGTCATCGCTCGTGCGCGCTGCCACACGTTCCGACCGCAGCCATTGTGCCAGCTGCGGTGAAAAGTCAGACGGGTTCCGAGTTACCGCATCCAGAATGGGACGGAAGAACCCCGCATGCGGAGTGTGCTGCCTTCGGTCTACCGCCATATCGTACAGGCCGTCGGTGAGAAGCGCCCAGCCGTTGATGACTGCGGTCACAGCACCGACGGCCACGTGGTCCATCGCGTCGCTGTCGGTAATGAAAGCCGTTACGTTAATGTACTCCCCGTTTACAGGCTCGGAGAGTGTCTCAAGCACGCCGCTTTCGTGCTCCACCACGCAACAACCGTCTCCTACGTGATTTACGAACAAGCCTTCCGGACCAGCCGCAGCCACCAGCAGCGTGCAAGCGTACGCAGATTCGGGCTCACCAGACGATAGAGCCTCAGCCAGCAGCCGGTCGCGTGCGGTATGCATCGCGCTGCTAACGGCCTCGGCAGGGTTCGGGGAGCTTCCCGCAAGCTGGATGCTCACCGTTTCAAGTGCAGTTTCACAGGCCAGTTCGGCGCCTAACGCGGAGCGTGTGGCGGAGCCTGCGCCGTCGGCCACCGCGGCCACAAGGTACGGCTCAACAAACGCCCAGTCGCACCAGTCCTGGCACATTGTGGCTGCTTCAACGTGCACCGATCCGGCGACAGAGCAGCCGGCCACCCTCCAACAGTTTCGCCGCGTCAAAGTACGCTACACGCCGTCGAGATACGAGGGCCAATCCATGGCGCTCGGTGCGGTGAACTGCGCGGGATTACGGGTTGATAGAGGTCTCGGGCCGCTTTTTGTCGGCGTTCGGTTCCACACCCGGGAAGTTGCCACTCTTGCCCGCGCCCGTCCCATCGCCGGTCAGCACCGAATCGGTACCCGTTCCTTTTCCTTTGTTCGGTGTTTCGGGCCGTTCACCTACGTCATAGCCGCCGCCCCCGGTGTTACTGCCCTTGATATATGCAGGTCCTGGCTCCGGCCCCGGCGCCGAGTAACCATCGCAGCCTACGATGGCCGAAACCATTACGGGAAGAGCAAATGCAAACACGATCAGGCGGAATCGATGGCGCATCCAGGGCTCCCTGCGACCGGTACGGATACCAACAATTATACCTCCACACCGGTTGTTTGCGGCCACATTCACGCCTGCCCAGGTGGAGGCGTTCTGCTTACCACCGGCGTCCGCGTCGGGTACGATAACGCGAATTGATCTGCCCTCGCGTCCCACTATGAACGGCCTGCCCACCGGAAGGATCACCTTCCTGTTAACCGACATCGTGAACAGCACGCCACTGTGGGATACCCACAGCGAAGCGATGCGTATCGCGCTCCAGCGCCACGATGCCATCGGTCAGTTTCAGATCACGCGGCATGGTGGACATTTGGTCAAGGCCCGCGGCGAAGGCGATAGCCTGTTCTGTGTGTTTGAGCGGGCAGACGATGCTGTTGCCGCATCGCTGGCGCTGCAGCGGCGCATGGTCCACGAGGACTGGAATATCGAAACGGCGCCGAATGTATGTGACCGTTTGAATATCCGCGTTCGCGTAGCGCTGAACACCGGCGAAGCGGACCACCGTGACGGTGACTATTTCGGTGGAGCTGTAAACCGGTGCGCGCGAATTCGGGCGCTGGCGCATGGCGGGCAGATACTGCTCTCTGCCGAAACCGTGGAGGCCTTGACGGAGCCGCTGCCGGAGGGAGCCCGGCTCCGTGATGTCGGCAGGCTAAGGCTGCGCGGCTTGAGCCGACCCGAGCGAATCTATCTGCTGACACATCCCGAACTGCCGGCCGATATGCTTCCGATTCGGCTCGACTCCGACTATCCGAATAACCTGCCGCGCCAGCTTACCACGTTCGTCGGGCGCGAAGATGACATCAGCGCGGTGAAGGACCGGCTGCTCTCGAGCCCCATGGTCACGCTGGTTGGTCCCGGTGGCAGCGGCAAGTCACGCCTCGCCCTCGAAGTCGCGGAGGACCTGCTGGCGGAATACACCGACGGCGTATGGCTGGCTGAACTCGCCACCACCACCGATGCGATGATGGTGGCTCATCATGTGGCAGGCGTGCTGAACGTACGCGAGGAACCGGGGCGAACGGTCGAGCGTTCTATAGCGGACCACCTGCGAGATCGCCGGGTGCTGCTGCTGCTCGACAATTGCGAGCATCTCATCGCGGCGACGGCTCAGCTTGCTCACAACCTGCTGCAGGCGTGCCCGAGGCTGCATATTCTGGCGACCAGTCGCGAGGCGCTCGGTATACCCGGTGAAAACGTCTACACAGTCCGGTCGCTCTCGTTTCCGGCATCCGGTCAGCCAACCCACTCGTTGATCCACGCACCAATAACGGCGAGCCCTCCAACAACGGCGCGACATATCGAGAAGTTTGAGTCGGTGAGGCTGTTTGTGGACCGCGCTGCCGTTGCGTTCCCCGGCTTTCGTCTCGCCGACGATAACGCACCGTCAATCGCACAGATTTGCCGCACGTTGGATGGGATTCCGCTAGCGATTGAGCTGGCTGCGGCGCGCGTAAAGTCGATATCCACCGAGGATATCGCCACGCGTCTGAACGACCGGTTCCGACTGTTGACCGGCGGTGCGCGCACCGCCCTGCCGCGACAGCAGACGCTCAGGGCGCTGATCGACTGGAGCTACGACCTGCTCACGCCGGAAGAACGCGAGATGTTCCACCGGTTGTCGGTTTTTTTGGGTGGATTCAGCCTGAAGGCGGCCGAGGAAGTAACGGCAGATCGGGACGAATCGGGCCGCGTCCGCGATGGGCGCCGCGCAAGCGCTGGTGGCGAACGCTATAGTACCCGGATGATGCTGCAGGCGCTGGACGTTGTGGACTTGCTGGGTCGACTGGTAGATCGCTCGCTGCTGGTGTGCGAAGACGATCACGACCAGGTGCGGTATCGCATGATGGAAACGCTACGACACTATGCCCGCGAAAAGGCGGTTGCGTGCGGCATTCTGCCGATACTGCAGCGGCGCCACCTGGATTACTACGTCGGCCTGTCTGAGGAGGCTGAGAAGCGGCTGCGTGGCACGGAACAGGCTGCGTGGCTGGAGCGGTTGGAGACCGAGCACGACAATATCCGCGCTGCTCTGAACTGGGCATTGAGTGCCGGGGCCGATCCTCAAGCCGGCCTACGAATCGCGGCGAACGTCTGGTGGTTCTGGCACGTTCGCGGCCACTTTACCGAGGGGCGGGAATGGCTGCATGCGGCACTCGAGGAGGCGCCGGAGCGGACGGCTCTCCGCGGACGCGCTCTGAACAGTGCATCGGTCCTTGCTCGTAATCAGGGTGACTACGATTCTGCTCAGCGGCTGGCGAGCCAGAGCCTCGAGATCAAGCGGGCAATGGGCGACCGTCAGGGCATAGCATCATCACTGAACAGTTTGGCCACTCTGGCGCTCTCGCGCAGTGACTACGATGCCGCGCGCCCATGGTATGAGGAGAGCCTGGACATCGAGCGCAGCCTGGGCAATCGTCAGGGAGTAACTGCTTGTCTTATCGGCCTTGCAAACATTGCCGTTGAGCAGGGCGACACGGCACAAGCAAGGCGACTTTATCAGGAGAGCCTGAACATCAAGCAGGAGTTCGGTGATCGCAGGGGCATCGCGGCGTCGCTCGTCGGCCTTGCCAAGGTGGCCACACTGGAAGGAGACTGGGATGAGGCGCATCGCCTCTGCAACGAGAGTCTGGATCTTAGACGCGTTCTCGGCGACCAGCGCGGAATCGCGCACTCTCTCCAACATCTTGGCGAGATCGCCATGGCGACCGGACGATGGGCGGCCGCAGCAGACCTCCTCGACGAAAGCCTCGCGCTGCGTGTGGTGCTCGGCGACAAGCAAGGTGTTGCCACTGCCCGCCGCTTGCAGGGGCACGTAGCCCTTGAAACTCGCGACCTGCCGCTGGCGCTTGACGCCGCGAGCGAAGCGCTTGTTATTTCACGCAAGCTGGAGGCGCGGCGCCCGATCGCAGCCGCGTTATGTCTCTATGCCTGCATCGCGAGCTACGTCGGCGCATTCGAGTCGGCGGTGCGCCTTCTGGCTGCCGGGAATCGCCTGCGAGCGGAGGTTGGGTCACCGGCGAACAGGACAGAGGCGGAACTCTACAGCGTGGTTACCACGCGTGCCTCCAAGGCGCTTGGCGCACAGGTAGTAGCTCTCCTGCAACATGAAAAGGTCCCGTTGGCAGACGCTGAACTGGACCAACTGATCGCGGCACTCCCACAAACGGCGCCTGGTTTCACCACCGCGGGCGCCTCCGCCGCCGCAATATGAGGCCGCCTAACCGTGAATGACGACATGCGTGCGCGGTACGCAAACGATGGGTATCTGGTTATGGACGCGCTTGTTTCGGCTGAAATGTGCGCCGAACTGCGCGAGCGTGTCGATGAGCTGATTCATGCCGAAGCCGTCCCGAACGGTATTGTAATGCAGGTTGAGCCGCGCGTTGAGCGCGGCGAACGACGAGCAGCCAGCAGAGCGCACGCCATCCGTAAGATCGATGGCCTGGCCGTTAACGATCCGCTCTTCCGGGCGCTGACCGCTCACGGTGCGATCCTCGATGTGGTCAAAGCGCTGCTAGGTCCAAATCTGAAGCTCTTTCGGAACTCGCTGCTCCTCAAGCCGCCCTCCGTTGGGAGCGCAAAGGGCTGGCACCAGGACTCACCATACTGGCCAATTCAGCCGATGGCGCTCTGTTCGCTCTGGCTTGCGCTGGATGACGCTACAACGGAGAATGGCTGCATGGTGGTTCTACCGGGCCAACACATGCGTGGGCCGCTGGCGCACCAGGCGGTCTGCGATGATTACGTGATTGAAGATGGTCTCATCGACCCGGCGATGGGCGTCGCGGTACCGATGCCGGCGGGCAGCGGACTGTTTTTCCACTCGCTGCTGCCCCACTACACGGCCCCAAACACTTCGTCCCACTGGCGCCGCGCCATGGTTCTGTCGTTTATGTCTGCCGACTCGCGATATACGGGCGATGGCCCAGGGCCGGTCTATGCTCACGTGGCAGGCGAGACTCTGGAAGGATGCGTCCGGTAAACATGGCAGACCTCGAACAACTCTCCCGGCGATCACCCGGTGACTGGTTCTACGATGTGCGCGATCAGTTAAAGCAGCACATCTACAACCGTTCGCGCGCAGCCTTCGACGCCGGTGACGCCGAGCGCGACGCGCTCGATTCAGCCGATGCCGTAGAGGCGCGCAGTCGAGCAATTCGCGAGGCGCTCGTCGCGGGATTTGGAGGTCTCCCGGAGACAGGCGGACGGTTGAACGCGCGTACGGTGGGTGAACTGGACGAAGGCTGGCTGAAGATTGAAAAAGTGATCTTTGAGTCGCGACCCGGTCACCACGTTACGGCAAACCTCTATCTTCCGGAAGACCGTCCGCATCCGGCGCCGGCCATCCAGTTCCTGTGTGGCCACTGCAGCCGCGCAAAGCACGAGCCGGAATACCAGCGCGTCTGCCGCTACCTGGCGTGTGCCGGATTCATCGTGCTGGCGCAGGATCCAATCGGCCAGGGCGAGCGCTTCAGCTATTACGACGCGCAGCTCAGGCGGGAAGTTGTAAGCAGCTGCTGTCCGGACCATGATCACGCAGGCGCACAGTTGATACCGCTTGGCCAGGGTCTGGCACGCTATTTCCTGCATGACTCCATGCGGGGCATCGACTACCTGCTCTCGCGACCCGAGGTAGACGGCGCAAGGATCGGTGTGACCGGCAACTCCGGCGGAGGTACTCAGACATCGCTCATGATGATGGGTGACCCGCGCATTGCCGCGGCAGCGCCAGGCACGTTCCTGAACAGTCGGCGCAGCTATCAGCTGGTGGGCGGCGCTCAGGATGCCGAGCAGATTTGGCAAGGGTTTACGGCGCGCGGATTCGATCACGAAGATGTGATTCTGGCCATGGCGCCCAAGCCGGTCTGCGTGCTGGCAGTTACTCAAGATTTCTTCCCCATTGAGGGCACGCGCTCATCGGTAGAGCGATGCCGGAGAATCTGGAAGCTATTTGACCGCGAGTCATGCGTGCAGCTCGTTGAAGACACCTGTGGACACTGCTACTCGCCGGTACTTGCCCAGGCGGCGGCGGACTTCTTCTCGCGCCACCTTCTGCATCGGTCGGCGGAGCCGGCGCCACCAGCCAAAACCGCCACACTACCGCCCGAACAGTTGTGGTGCACCGAAACCGGGCAGGTGCAGGCTGCTTTTCCTGGATGCCGGTTCGTATGGGAAGAGACGTCGGATGTGTTGGCGACCGCGCTCCGACAGCGGGCGGGCGACGACGAAGCTCGCGGGATCGCGACATCCTGGCTCAGGCAGCGAGTTGAACGCTTCCGGTCATTGGCGCCGCTGAATCCGAGATTCTATGACCAT
Source organism: Armatimonadota bacterium (assembly GCA_028871815.1). Lineage (NCBI taxonomy): Bacteria > Bacillati > Armatimonadota > Armatimonadota bacterium. The sequence continues at coordinate 305,653 of JAGWMJ010000003.1, forward strand.
GTAGAATCGCAGCAGCTTGCCGCCCAGTATGCGATGTGGTGGAGTCAGCCGGAACTGTGCGGGCACGGCTGTATGCTGAAAAGCGAAACTGCCGCGAGCCATACAGACGAAATCGTGCTGGCGCTATGGGATGGCGGCGTGAAGGGCATTTCCTCACACGGCGACTGGATCCGAAGTCGCTGCGAGGCGGGCGATGGCGTATTTGTGCTTGACACCTCCGGCGTTGGAGGACTGGAGCCACGGCCAATCAATGCCGCGCCAATCCATGGCTTTTATGGCACTATACATAAACTGGCTGACGACCTGTTGTGGTTGGACGACGATCTCGTCTCGCTGCGAGTTTGGGATGTGCTGCGCGCGCTGGATTTGCTGGAACAGTGGCCCGGCTTGACTAACCCCAGGATATCGGTTTACGCACATGGCGGACACGGTAGTTACGGCCGGTTGGCCGCCCTTCTAGATCAACGGATAACGGCAGTAACCGTAGCCGGACCGCGAGCATCCTGGTCGGAGTGGGTGGGCAGCCGCTTCTACGATGAGTTCGACATCTACAGCTTGATACTGCCCGGCGCGCTTCAGCACTTTGATCTTCCCGACGTCGACGCGTGGAACCGACTTCAGCGCGACTAGCCCGGTGAGCCGGAGGCGACCGCGTGGTACCAGGCACCGGAGACCGGCCCTATCCTGCGACCGGCGGACGTAAACGCTGCGGCCCGCACCCACACGGAGTGGGTAATCGTCAATGGCTGCGTGTAGACCTTCGAGGCAGCCGTCGGCAGCCGGTTGTTGAGGTTGTACCGAGTCACCGAACCCGGGATGCGATTGGTCATGCGGATAACGAGCCTGCCCTGAAAGCGGTTCTCATCGCCGCGGAACGTGCCGGAGCCGCGGATCGTGACGTTGTGGATCAGGCGCTCCAGCAGCCGGTCGGTGTGCGCCAGACGCGAACGGAACGCGTGGTACGTTCGCGCCGGCTGGTTACTGGCCCACAGCCTTTCCGCCATTGCGGCCAGCCGGGTCCGTAACGCCTGTATTTCGGCGCAGTCGGGGTTCTCCCACGAGAGCATCTCGGCGCCCAGTAACCGTGGACCGGTTTGCGCGGTGATCCACTTGCCCTGAAAATATGGCGGCTGGTAACCGAACTGATTGACGCTCCAGTGGTAGATGAAACGCGCCGACCGTTTGTTTTCCCGGACGATGTAGAGCGGCGTCCATGATCCGTTTACAACCTGCGCGCCGCTCCGAAGCATGTTTTCCGGATTGCTGTCCAGGGTCCACTCCACACAAATGGCGTCGAGTGGGAGAGCGTAACTGAGGCCCGGGCGCCAGGCTTCCTCATAGACCAGCATCTGCTTTTTGTGCGCATTTGCCGCCAGGTTGAGGTCCACGATAAACTTCCGGTAGAGACCTTCGGGCGATCGTACATGGGCGCGCCGTATGGCCGATGCGAATCCGGGCGCTTTCTCCAGGCCACCAAGCCATGCCTCATCACCGCCGACGCTGATATAGGGTGATGACCGGAATATCGCCATCTCCTCGTTCATCAGCGTTATCACAGCCGCTTCCGTCTTACGGCTGGCGATATCAACCGTTGAACTGCCACCGCCCGGAACGCCAAAGATATCCGGAGCATCTGAAACCATTCGTCCCGCGTGTCCCGGCACGTCAATCTCCGGCACAATCGCGACACCACGATCACGGCTGTACCGTTCCAGACCTTCCAGTTGCTGGGCTGTATACGGAGGAATCGGTCCGTCTCGCGATGGCGGATCGAAGCGTACGAACTCGGCATTGGAGCGCCCAAGCTGCGGGAATGCGGCCGAAGGAAACATAAAGAGGTGGTCGTCGCTGAGGTGCAGCCGCAGAAAGCGCACCTTGTAGAATCGACAGAGCTCCACACACTGTTTAATGCAGTCTATGGTGTGGTACTTGCGGGCCACATCCAGCATCAGGCCTCGATAGCGTGTGCCGGGAAAGTCGGTTACCTGCATGCGTGGCGCCAGCAGGCCGTGACCAACACGCATCAGAGCCTGTAGAACCGTGACCGTACCTTCCGCAACATCATCGTACGTGCCGGCGGATACAACTACGCGATCGGTCGTACGTATCGAGTAACTGTCTCGCGCCATGCCGGATACCAGACGCAGGCAGATAACGCCGGAACCGGAGATCCGCGGCGAAACGCGGCTCGGCATGCCGAAGCCACGTTCAAGTTCGCCTGACAGCACTCGAGCGAGCGGTATCAGCCGGCGATCGGTGGTCTGCACGGAAACCGGCAAACGCAACGCAAGCGGCGCTCCTTGAATCACGACATGCGTCGGCCAAGGAACCAGCTTCGGTATGCGCGCAGAAGCCAGGACGGCAAAAAGCAGAAAAGTCAACATGGCTCGTGCGATAGAATGGCCGGGCAGCCAACCCGGCTCCGCTACTGCTTCGAGAGTGTGATCTGCGATACCCCCGAAGCCTGTGAGCCGCCGGTGTCGGTGAATGTGCCCTTTAGCTGCATAAGGGCGTTTATATTCACGCCGCCCTTACACGTGAACTTATCGTTTGGCAGAGCCATCGTAATCGTCGCGGCGCCGCTACCCACGATCTGGCCGGTAACGGGTCCTGTGACATTGGCGTTTGTCGTAAGTATGCCCGCCACGAGCCCGGCTTTTGTCACCGTCATTGAAAGCGTACCCGTTCGGCTCGCACTGGACTCGGTGAAGGCGCCCGACCAGGTACCCACAAACGGCGATGGCGAGCTGAACAGGCTGGCAGCAGCCCCGCATCCTGCCAGAAGCGCGCATGCCAGCGCCAGAGTTAACAAGCCGAGTGATCGCTTCAGCATCCGTACACCTCTCGCCGAGACCCACTACCTTACATCATTGTAGCGCAACTTCCACCACGGTGCGGTGAGGCGCGGCTCCAGTACGGCGGGTAGAATAAGCCGGAACATGCGCGGGAGGATGAAGAGAGCCGTTGACAAAGAGATGGCGCGTTGCAATTGCAGGAGCTACTGGAGCCGTCGGCACCGAGTTGATGCGCCTGCTGGAGGAGCGTGCATTTCCTCTTGAGTCCCTGACGCTCCTCGCATCCGAGCGCTCCGCCGGCCGGTCGCTGGCATTCGGCAGCCGGATATTGCCCGTATCGCTGCTGGATGCGAACGCATTTGCCGACGTCGATATCGCCTTTTTTTCTGCGGGCGCAACGAGGAGCCGAACCTTTGCTCCCGCCGCAGTGCGTGCCGGCGCAATCGTGATCGATAACTCCTCGGCATTTCGCATGGACGAAGACGTGCCGTTGGTTGTGCCGGAGATCAATGCCGCCGACATCGCGGCAAGCCGCGGCATCGTGGCTAATCCGAACTGCTCCACCATTCTCCTGCTGATGGCGATAGCGCCGCTGATTCGGCTGGCCCCGATACGGCGCGTTGTTGTTAGCACCTACCAGGCGGCAAGTGGCGCGGGCGCCCAAGCCATGCAGGAGCTGCTGGATCAAACCCACGAAACGATCCACGACCGCCCCATCGTGCCGCGCGTCTTCCCATGGCCGATCGCCTTTAACCTCTTCTCGCACAACACGCCCGTTGACGAGACAGGCTACAACGACGAGGAGCGCAAAATGATTCGGGAGACGAGAAAGATTCTCCACGATGACTCGGTTCGCATCTCGGCCACGTGCGTTCGAGTACCGGTATTGCGTGCTCACTCCGAAAGCATCAATCTCGAATTCGCCGATGGAATGCGCCCGAACTTGCCGGCGATTCGACAGGCAATAACGAATAGCCCCGGCCTGGCCCTCATCGATGACCGCGCTGCGAACCACTTTCCGATGCCGGTTGAAGCCACCGGCCGCGGCGACGTTCTGGTTGGACGGTTGCGAGACGACCTCTCCAACCACAACGCGATCGAGATGTTTGTCTCCGGAGACCAGATACTCAAAGGCGCCGCACTCAACGCCGTCCAGATCGCTGAGCACTGGATGGCGCAAGCACCCGTGCTGAGCTGACCTCGGGGAGACCACCGTGACAGAACCACCGTTCGGCCAAGTGATTACAGCCATGGTCACACCATTCGCATCGGATGGCGCCATCGACTGGCCCGGTGTTGATACACTGGTTACTCACCTTCTGACCAGTGGTTCGCACGGGCTGGTGGTTTGCGGTACTACCGGCGAGTCGCCGGCGCTTTCGCACAGCGAGAAGGTAGCCATGTTTCGGCGTGTGGCCGGCTGCGCAAAGGGCAAACCGGTAATAGCGGGCACCGGAACCAATAATACGGCCGAGAGTATTGAGCTCTCGCGCGAGGCAGTGGACGCCGGCGTGGACGGACTTCTGTTAGTGGTGCCGCCATACAACAAGCCATCGCAAGCCGGGATGTATTCCCATTTTGCGGCCATCGCGCAATCGGTGCCTCATACGCCGTGCATTCTGTATAACGTCCCGTCTCGAACGGCGCAGAATCTTACTGCGGACACAACACTGCGTCTGGCACGCGACGTTCCAAATATCGTGGCGATCAAGGAGGCATCGGGCAATCTCATGCAGATTTCCGAGATCGCTGCCGGCGCGCCAACAGCGTTCGCCATCTACAGCGGTGACGACGGAATGACGCTGCCAATCCTGTCGATCGGTGGTGTCGGTGTGGTCAGTGTCACGGCCCACCTGGCAGGCGTTGAAACGGCCGAGATGGTGCAAGCATGGTTCGAACGAGACGCAGCGCGCGCAACACGCATTCACCATAGCCTGCTGCCGCTGGTACAGGCATGTTTTCAACCCAGCACGCCGAGCCCTGTACCTTTGAAAGCGGGCCTGCGAATGATGGGTCTGCCTGGCGGCGGTGTGCGCCCGCCGCTGGTACAGGCAACGCCTGATGAGGCGGCTGTAATGGCTGCCGCCCTCACTGCCCGTGGATCCGCCATGGCGCGTGAGAGCGCCGTACTTTGAGTATCACCGGATTACCGAACGACGGCGCGTTGCGGGTTCTCTCGCTGGGCGGCAGCGGCGAAGTTGGCAAAAACATGCTCGCCTTTGTGTACGGCGAGACTATCGTGTTGGTAGATGCCGGCGTGATGTTTGGCAACGATGAGTTCCCGGGCGTAGACCTCATCATTCCGGATATATCATGGCTGGCTGAAAATCGCGAGCATGTGCGCGGAATCTGTCTAACCCACGGCCATGAGGATCACATCGGCGCACTCCCTTACGTGTTAAGGCAGATCCAGGCGCCGATCTATGGAACGGCGCTCACCCTGGGAATGGCACGGGGAAAGCTTTCGGAGCACGGCCTTGCCTCGGCGTCCACCCTCATCGAGTTCGGCGCCGATCCGGTGATCCTGGGCGAACTTCAGGTTACGGCCATACACGTGACCCATTCGCTTCCTGATGCCGTCAGCCTCGCTATAGGCTCCCCAGCGGGCATCGTGGTGCACACCAGTGACTTCAAGCTGGACGCATCGCCGATCGACGGTCGGCTTACCGATTTGTCGGCGTTCGCGCGTTTCGGCGATCAAGGCGTCCGGCTGCTGATCAGCGACAGCGTGAACGTGGAGCGGAAGGGCTGGAGCCCCTCGGAGCAGAGCCTGGTGCCTGTGTTCGACCGGTATATCCGCGACTCGCGTGGACGTATCATCGTGGCGACCTTCGGCTCGAACCTTCATCGCCTGCAAACGGTTTTCAACGTGGCGCACCGATATGGCCGCAAAGTGGCTGTATATGGCCGGAGCATGGTCCAGAATGTGGACATCGCGCGCCAGCTCGGTTTCATCCGCTTCGAGGACTCCGATCGCATCAAGCCGGAGGACATCAACCAGCACCATCCGGGCGAAATCGTAATCTGCACAACGGGCAGCCAGGGCGAGCCGCTTGCCGGACTCACGCGAATGAGTCGCGACGACAATACGCGCATTCATATCGATCCAACCGACACGATCATCCTCTCATCCACACCGATTCCCGGCAATGAGGATATGGTATGGCGGGTTGTCAACCGCCTGTTCCGTCGCGGCGCCAATGTCATCTATGATCAGGTGCAGAACGTGCACGTCTCCGGGCACGGGTACCAGGAAGAGTTGAAGATGATGATCAATCTGGTACGCGCGCACTATGTAGCGCCGTACCATGGAGAGCCGCGCCACTATCACGCCTTCCGGGATATGGCGATTGAGATGGGTTATGAGGAAGACCAGATTGTGACTTTTGAAACCGGTCAAATGCTCGTTGTGAACGACGACGGAGTGCATATGGAACCATCACCCGCACAGACCGGAAGCGTGTTGGTTGACAGCACCAGCGCGGCCGAAATCAGCGATGTTGTCCTGCGAGACCGGCGGCACCTCTCGCAAGACGGCACCGTGGTGGTTACGGTGAGCATTGACCGAGCCACTGGCGAGATACTTGCGGGCCCCGACATTTTATCGCGTGGCTTTCTTACCGAGTTGGAGAGCGTGGCGCTTTTCGAGGAGGCGCGACAGAAGGTTGTGGAGGCGCTTGCGGAGTTGTCTACGGCCGATGAGACGGACCGTGATATCGCCCTGCTGGCCGTTCAAGATACCGTTGCGCGCTTTCTGAGGCGACGCACCAACAAGAGGCCCGTGGTGGTGCCCGTGGTGATGGAGGTTTAACGGCGGTGCCGGATTGGCCGGCGGCCGTGTTTCTGGACCGCGACGGGGTGGTGATGCCGGAAACGGGCGCCTATATCGTTCGCATCCATGAAGTCCAACTGCTTCCAGGGGCCGCGGAAGCCATACGGCGCCTGAACGACAACGCGATCCCAGCTATTGTGGTAACAAACCAGGCTGGGGTTGCGCGCGGAGCACTCACCAGCACGATGCTTGCGGCAATCCACCTTGAATTGACGCGACGGCTGGACGAAGCCGGTGCGCGCCTGGATGCCATCTACGCTTGTGAGCACCAGGACGGCGACGACTGCACGTGCAGAAAGCCGCTTCCCGGCATGCTGGTCTGTGGCGCGGAGAAGGCGGGCGTGCGTCTGAATAATTGCTTAATGATTGGTGACTCGCCGCGGGATATTGCCGCGGGAGCCGCTGTCGGCTGCACGACGGTGCTGATAGGCCCTAGCGACGGCGCCGCCAACGATTGCACTCCCGCGCCGGACCACGTATTCACCTCGCTATACGAGGCTGTAAAGGCACTCGTAACCGACTCCTCCGAAGCGCGGTTGTAGGCCGTCCGTTCAGCCGGCCGCATCGCACGAGGTTGACCGCCTCTCCAGTTTCAGCAGGCTGATTCGGCGCGGAGTCGGTTCGTCGGGCACTGAAGCTGACCGGAATCCAACGATCTCTGCTTCCCATCCAGCACGCTCAGCACGAGCGAACCACTCCAGCGCCTGCGGGCGTTCCGGATCCGCGGCAATGAAGGCTCCGCCCAAGGCGACGGTTCGACCCACCACGTCTAGAAGCGCGGGACCCGCGGCGCGCTCGTACAGCACGTCGGCAGCAACAACCAGATCGTAACTGGCGCCGGTCGGCCAGTCCGCCCAGTCGGCGACAAGCACATTGGGCCGGGGAAGGCCGTTGAGCGCCGCGTTTTCGAGCGCCAACTCAATGGCAGCGGGCTCGTGATCGCTCAGTGTTACCGATGCGCCGGCGGCCAAAGCCGTGAGACCAGGCAAGCCCAGACCGCAGCCCAATTCCAATACGCGGGCGCCCGCCAGGAGATCCGCCTCCGAAGCGAGAAGCTCGGCCAATGCAACAGCAGACGGCCAAAGCAGCAGCCCGTACGGCACCGACTTGAACCGACCGGAGGCCTCCAGCAGAGCTGCCTGATCCAGCACTCCTCTCAACCGCCAATCGCGGCCGTCAACACACACCTCAAAGAACCGATAAGGTGCACCGGCCGGCGGATATGCGCCGGCGCTCGAGTTGCCGCTCACGCCGAACCGGAAGTCGCCGTTTGCGGAACCGACGGAGCGAGCGTAAAGAATGCGACTTCCGCCGGACAGTTGATGCGAAATGGCTGCCCCGTTACTCCGACGCCTCTCGAGACGTACGCCTGAGCGCGGCCGTTTGTATACCAACCGGCAACCTGCCTGCAGTTCAGGTGCCAGCGGCAGACCATACCGGGCGTGGGAAATGGCAGGCGGAATTGGCCCCCATGCGTGTGGCCGCTGAGCACCAGCAGCGGCCGATCCCCAACGCGCTCGATAGTACGCGGGTTGTGCGACATCAGAACGGCAGGCTCGCCCGTTTCTATGCCTCGTAAAGTCGCCTCCAAATCCGGCTTGCCATCATCAAGATCATCAATACCAGCCAACCAGAGGCCGCCCGGCAGCCGTACATTGGCGTTGCAGAGGATGCGTACGCCGGCTGCCTCCACATCTTCAAGCGTTGCCTGCCAGCCTCGCCGGTGGTCGTGGTTGCCGGGGCTGCCGAACAAGCCACACGGCGCGCTGAACCGGCTCAGCAGCTCCCGAATACGGAAGCTGTTACCGGGCCGACTGTCGTTCACGAAGTCGCCCGTGAACAGGATCACGGTTGGCCGGCGACTGCATACCAGCCGTACCACCGTATCGTACACCGATTCCAGTCGAGCGAATCCGGCATGGATATCCGTAATCTGGGCAATGGTTGCCCCAACCCACGCCTCGCTGATGCCTTCCAGCCGAACCGTGTGCTCGGTAACCTCCACGGGATAGGAGATCCGACGACCGATATTGATGCGATGAATTGTGCGGGCCGAGGAGTTCGTCATGCTAAAACGAGGGTCTACTGCGGTATCTGCTCCTGCCCGGCAGTCTGGTCCAGGCGCTGCTGTGCGGCGTCGCGCTCCGGCGTGCCCGGTGCCAAAGCGATTGCCTGGAGCCATTTGGCGCGGGCGCCATCGGTGTCGCCCTGTTGCTGCAGTGCGTCGCCCGCCCGAATCAACTGCTGAGCTTGCAACCGTTGCTGTTCTACGTATCCATCGCCGACTGCGCCGGTAGCGTCGGAGGAGGGGCTTTCGTCGACACGGGCTGGAACCGACACACCGCTTTGCGAACCTGCCTGCGTCCGTTCCTGATCGGCGTTGCTGGTCTGACCAAGTTCCGTCAGCACACGTGCGTACTCCACGTGCGCGTTGGCGGCGGCGCCGTTAAGCGCGATCGCCTTGCGACACCATCCTGCGGCCGCATCCAGCTGGGCCGCCTGGTCGGCATGCATGGCTAGCTGCAGGTACGTGTTATAGAGGTTCGCGGTGACGATACTCCGATCCGGCTGCGGCGGATCCTCGCGGAGCGCCTTTTCGAACAACTTTGCAGCTGCTGTATATCTTCCCTCGTTATATGCTGAGTCCCCGCGCTGTATCGCGACCCGGGCACGGGTCAGAAGCGAGCTCTGCGCGTACTCGGAGTATCCGTTCACCACACCAAGCACACCGAACGATAACAGCAGCGCGATGGCAGCGCCCGCGGCGAGACAAATGAGTATGAGCCGCGCCGCCGGACTGAGGCGGAGTGGTTTGCGTCGCCGGCGCGCCGCCGGCTGGGCATTAAATGCCAACACCGTTTGGCCACTGGTAATAGGTGGCGGCGGCGCGGAAGTCATGGGAAACGGCGTTGAGGGGAGCGGCAAGCCGGGATGCCCCATGCTGGGTTCAACCGGCGGCGTCAACCATCGTCCCGAGATCGCCGCTTCGGCCTCATTCAAGGCCGCGTTCATCTCCTCCGCGGAGCGATACCGCGCCTCCACCGGTTTGGACATTGCACGGCGAGCAACGGAGTCGAGCGGGCCCGGAACCCCGCGCATCTGCGCCGGCTCACTGTTCATCACGGACCACGTGATTGAGACCACGGAATCGCCCAGAAATGGCTTATGTCCGCTTAACATCTCGTACAGCACCACGCCGGCCGAAAACAGGTCGGACCGCGCGTCGATTGCGCCACCGGTAATCTGCTCTGGCGACATGTAACTTGGCGTTCCATAAACCTGGCCGGCATTCGTCATGTTTGGCTCTTCGACCAGCCTGGCGATGCCGAAATCCGTAAGCTTAACGTGACTGCCAGGCAAAAGCTGAATGTTGTCAGGCTTGATATCGCGATGCACTACGCGGTGCGCGTGCGCATACTGCAGCGCGTCGAGCACCTGACGCATGATCGCGATCGCGTCCAGAATAGGAACGGCGCCCTGGGTCTGGAGACGTTCGCGCAGCGACTGGCCGTCCAGGAACTCCATCGCAATAAAATAGCGGCCATGTTCTTCGCCGTAGTCATATACCGAAACGATGTTCGGGTGACTCAGTCGGCCGGCTGCTCGTGCCTCGCGATGAAACCGCTCAATCCGGTCGCGTCGCGCTTGCCCGGCAAGGGTGGGTGCGATGTTGAGCTCTTTGATTGCAATTCTGCGGCCAAGTGTTACGTCTAGCCCCTCGTAGACAATATCGTTGCTTCGTGCAAGCTCGCGAATGATACGATATTTTCCGCGAAAGAGATCCGCCACTCCGTACTCCGTCTGGTGGAGCGCCTGAATGCAGGCGCACAACGACTCACACCCTAGAGACTGGCTCACAGGGCCGGTTGTCATTATACGCCGATTCGCGCGTGAGCTGTGCTCGGAACGCGGTATTACCGAACCCAGCCACCCCGGCAGGAGCGTATGATATACTGGACAAGCGTGCCGAGGTGGGTGCGCCGTTACCCGGGAACGAAACCGCGCTCAGCACGATCATGGGACTTCATCCGCTTCTCTCCGCAATGCGCGGTCTGGTCACGTGGGCCGGCGCACTCGACGTACTGGTGGTGGCATGGCTCATCTACCGCCTGCTTTTACTCGTGCGCGGTTCGCGGGCCATGCAGATCCTCGGTGGTCTGTTGACCCTGGTGCTGGCCCTGTTCGTCAGCGAGAAGCTGCAACTCAACACACTCAACTGGCTGCTGCACCAGGTGCTTCCGTTGGGGCCCGTTGCACTTGTTATTCTCTTTTACCCCGAATTGCGCCATGCCCTGGAGGAGTTCGGCCCCAGGTTCTGGGGCATGGGATTGCACCGCAACAGCCCCGATGACAACGCCATTGAGGCGGTGGTATCGGCGCTTACCGGGCTCAGCGATAGCAAAACGGGCGGTTTGGTCGTGTTTGCTCGTACCACCGGATTGGACGAGATCATCGCATCGGGAACGCCACTGGATTGCGCGGTATCGCCCGCGATAGTGGAAACCATTTTCCACAAAGGCACGCCACTGCATGACGGCGCAGTGGTCATCAAAGCCGGGCGGATCGCCGCTGCCGGCTGCATTCTGCCGCTTACAGACCGCCCTCGGCTGGATGCGGCTTTCCACACGCGTCACAAGGCCGCTTTAGGTATGTCCGAGAACAGTGATGCTGTTGTGGCTATTGTGTCGGAAGAGACCGGTACGATATCCTTGGCAGTTGGCGGCAAGCTGATTCGCGGCCTGCGTGGCGACTCGCTTCGGCGCCGTCTTGACGCCCTCCTTTCGCCTCAAGACCGGCTGCCCTCGGTCGTAAGCCTGCGCAAGGTCGCCCGACGGCACGCGCAGCCACGCCCAGAGGAGGACGACGCGCCGGCCGACCGACCGCACGCCGGAGCTGGCCACCGATGATCCGCTTGCGACAGAACATTGGCCTCAAACTGTTCTCGCTCCTGGCTTCCGTAATGCTCTTCTACTATGTACAACAGGAGCGCGACCCGACCGTCACACGGACACTGGTAGCTACCGTGGTGCAGCAGAAGAAGCCGCCGAATGTGGACGTACAGAGCGACGTACAGCAGATTGGAATTACCGTTACGGGACGCAAATCGGTAGTAGACCGGCTGAAGGATGGAGACGTTCAGGCCGTTGGCGACCTCACCGGCATAACGTCGCGCGGCACGACAACGCAATTGATACGGCTTGCCTACGTGCTGCCGGCGTGGCTTCATGCGCGGCCTACGGACCTGTCGATCGATCCGCCGGTAGCCACGATGCGCATTCAGGTCTACCCGCCGCGCGTTCGAACGATGCTGGTCCGCGTTCAGTTTCCATCGGACCCACCCGCCGGATTTCGATACGGCCCGTACCGGGCGACACCCCAGCGCGTTACCATCGCCGGCCGCGCCGACCGTGTCGATCGAATCGAACAACTGGTTGTATATGCCGAGCCGTCTGAACCCGGCGCCCAAATCGACGGTGACTTTGCGGTGACGCCCAGAGATATCGATAACGATCCGGTGGAGAATGTTGCGCTCAGCCCACCCAGTGTGCGGGTTGTGGTGCCATTGGTCGCCGAGCCATACTCCAAGACTGTGCCCGTAAGCCCCAATATCATCGACCTGCCGACGCCACCGAACCACCTTGCCGGACTGGCCGTAACGCCACCTACCGTCAAGATCACCGGCAGGCCGGAAGTGCTCGACACCATCTTCACGATCACCACGATGCCGGTCGCCCTCCACAGCGAAACGGCCACGCGCTCAATCTCTGTCGGGCTTGCTGCACCAGCCGGCGTGACTGTGCTCGACCTGACCGGCAAACCGGTTCACTCGGTTATACTTAATGCTACCGTTGCCGCAGTAACGCCTCCGAAGTCCCAACCAACTATTCAACAGCCACAACTCCCTAACATTGGCAACCACTAAGCGCCCACCACGAGCCAGGCGGCGCCGCCGGCCCGGCATCTCAACCACGCGCATTCTTGATACCGCGTTTGAGCTGCATCGATCTGAGTTACGCTGGCTGGCGCCGGCAGTTGCCGTTTTCTATGTTCCGGCGATGGTGGCCAGTAACCTTATCACGGCATATGGCATCACGCCAATCCAGCACCAATTCGCTCAAGGCGGTTTGAACGACGCGGGCCGGCTGACGCGCTTCATCGCCGACGTCTTCCTTGCCGGGAGTCCCAACGGACTGTTTCCCGGCTTGATCAATTGGGCGGCGCTTACCATGGCTATGGTGCCGGTGACAATCGGCATCGTCCAGAAACTGAATCTCCAGGAAGTAGACCTAACGCACGTTCTGAAGCGCAGTTCGGTGAGCCTGCCGGCATCAGCGCTAGCCGCAACCCTCGGACTGTTTGTAACCGCATCCGCGGCATGTGCAACCGCATTCGTAACAGCGGCATGTGCAACCGCATTCGTAACAGTGGTGCTTGGCGTTATGGCACCGGTGAGTCATAGGCCGGCTCCTGCCCTGGTTACCGTGTTCGTTGTGCCGTTTTACTTTGTCTGGATCGTGACCACGGTGTGGGCTGCCGCATGGATCTACACCACCCTGTTTGCGTTCTTGCCAGCGATAATGGCTGTGGAGCATCCGCGGAAACCGATCGATCTCGGACGAAATGAACGGATTTCCCAACAGGCCGGAAGATATGCGGCAACAGCGACGGTAGCTATTGCTATACTCATCTCACTACTGATTCAAGTCCTGCTGCTTAGCGCCATCCACTCGTTGGCGCAGTTGCTCGGTTGGAGCGGATCTTCCCTCATGGCGCTCAGTGGTTTCGCCGACTTGGGTGTTGCCCTTCTGGTACAGCCGTACTGGTTGCTTGCAACCGCACTCATCTATATCGAGACGCGCCGGATCCGCGAAGGCTGGCAGCTGATGCCGGGTGAAGCGGATGCGCCCGTCAGCGTTATGTTTGCCGGCGCCACTTCGAGCCAGGACAGCGCGGCTTGACGGCGCTGCAGATTCGAGTCGGCACGCCGATATCACGGTGTGTCTGGCGCCTGGCGCCGATATGGCTGGTGACCTGGATGGCGGTGCCGCTCGGCGCGGCGGCGCAAACTCCACAGCGCATTCACCAGGATTTGCATGCGATTCTGTCGTCACACGCCTTCCACACCGGACCTCTCAAAGAGAGCGACCTCAATCGCCGTGTAAAGGGCTTTGCCGATTGGTTTGCCCAGCACGCACCCTGGCTCCGGCGCCTACGGTTGGCTCCGGCGTTCGGGCCGGGATGGAGGATACCGTCAACGCCTGGGCTGCAGTGGCTGATAGTGCTTACCACGTTCGGCGTAGCGGTTTGGCTCCTCCTCAAGTTATGGCCAAGCATACGGGCCGCTCTCACCAACCGCACTCGGCGCACGCGCGCCGGCCGGTTCCCACCGGTTGAGGTAAAGCGGGCGCCTGCAGCCGCAACTCCGGAATCGCACCTCGAAACAGCGCGCGACCTGGCTAGAAACGGCGAGTATCGCGGCGCATTCCGCGAAGCTTACCTCGCCTTGCTGGGACTATCCGCACGAGCGGCGGGGTGTGGCCTTTCTGACGGATGGACCAACGTTGAGGCCGTTTTGCGCCTCACTCCGCTGCTTCCCGCATCCATCTCAACGCCTCTATCCAGGCAGACGGCACAGTTCGAACGGATCTGGTATGGCAGCGCAGTTACGCACGCAGACCAGGTGGCGGCGTGTATTTCGGAATGCAGCCGGATAATTCAGCCACACGTGCCGGTGGACGCCTGACCGTTGACGACCACAAGGCACTCATCCGGTCCGGCGCCGTCGCAGCTCGCATCGGTATGCGTGTTGACCGCCGTGTGCGCAGCCTTCGGTCTGTTTCGACTTGCCCTGGACCGTGCCGTAGCGACGCCGTCCAACGCGGCAGCGCCCTCGGTTGGTAGCGCCACGCCGGCGGGTGTTAAAGCAGCCTACGAACTGATGCGTGCCGAAGGCTATCGCGTAGGCACCTGGAACGCCGGATTCTCCAAACTTCATCAGAGCACCGCAGCAGTGCTTCTTGTAACACTACCTATCCAGCAGCCAATCACGATGCAGGAGGAACAAGATCTGAGTCGGTGGGTACGAAATGGCGGTACGCTCGTCGCGTTCTTATCACGGCGCGGCTCGGCCGCGCTCCTGGCCTCGATGCCGGCAGGTTTGCAACTGGCTGCCGGAGCCGGGTACGACTCCGGTGGGCCGGTGAGACCCGTGATCGATACCTTCCGCTTCGGCCCGCTGGCGCCGGCCTCTGCAAGCCGGCTCGAATTGTCGCCACACTCCGCCTGGACGCCGATTTACGTGGACACCGGCGGCGTACTCGTAGCCACCGCAAGATCGGGAAAAGGCCGTACCATGGCAGTGGCGGATGGCGGAATCATCTCAAACCGTACGATCGCCGAAGCGAATAACGCGGTTCTGCTCGTGAGCAGCGGACGCGTACTGAATTACACGCGAACATCGCGCATACTTTTTGACGAGTATCACCATCAGAGCGGCAGAACTTCGCCATTACCTGAAGTCGGAATGTGGAGGTTGGCACCGCCGTGGCTGAAGTACCTCGCCGTTGCGCTCGTCGTTCTCGGCCTGTTCTCCCTGGCTAGCGCTCAGTTCTGTATACCGCCGGTGGGCGCGGTCACCCCTCGAGCAGAGGGAGCTGCCACGGATTACCTCGAGGAGCTTGCCCGCTGGTACCAGCGCTGCCACGCGCAAGCATGGGCGCTGTCGGCACTGAACGCATACTATTTCCAGCAGAATCCGGCATCGGGCGGATCTGCGGCCGACGAGCCGCAGATCGGCCTGTTGGAGCACGCACGGATGCTGCATACGCGCTGGAAGAAAGGGACTGACGCATGACGGCCATCGACGACATCGATCCCGAAGCTGAACAGCGATCCGTTTCCGTGGCAGTGGTCTGCGCCGCGATCCGCCAGGAGGCGCATCGCGCGCTCGTCGCTCAGGACGAACTACTCGACAGCTTACTGATCGCGCTGCTCGCTCGTGGGCATGTGTTGGTAGAGGGACCGCCCGGAGTCGCCAAGACTCTTGCCGTCCGCGTGCTGGCCCGCTGCCTGGGTCTCTCGTTCGGGCGTATCCAGTTTACACCCGACCTGATGCCGGCAGACGTTCTCGGATCCTCCATCTACGATCAGGCTGCGGGGACGTTCCGATTTCGTCCAGGTCCGCTGTTTGCCTCATTGATTCTGGCAGACGAGATCAACCGAACGCCGCCACGGACGCAATCTGCGCTGCTGGAGGCTATGGAGGAGCGTCACGTGACTGCGGATGGCGTTGTGCACCACCTCGGCGAATTCTTCATGGTATGCGCCACGCAGAATCCCATCGAATTCGAAGGCACCTATCCGCTGCCCGAGGCACAACTGGACCGCTTCCTTCTGAAAATCAAGGTTGATTATCCGAGCGAAGCGGACGAGTGCATTTTGCTGGACCGCGTGCGCGACGGGTTTAGAGCAGACGTTCTGGACGCCGTCGGCTTGAGGAGAGTTGCGGGAGAGACCGAGCTTGCCGCGTGCCGTGCCGAGGTGGACCGCGTACTGGTCTCCGACGATATCTGCCGTTACATCGCTCAGCTGGTTCGTTCCACGCGGGAGCATCCAAAGACGATGCTGGGCGCCAGCCCACGCGCAGCGGTACTGATGCTCCACGCAGTAAGGGCAAGCGCCGCGATGCGTGGCATCCAATTCGCCACCCCGGATGACGTGAAGCGCGTCGCATTACCGCTCATGCGCCATCGGCTGTTGATCGATCCCGACGCAGAGTTAGACGGCGTCACGCCCGACGCAGTCATCTCGGAGCTGCTAGCATCCGTACCGGTTCCGAGGTAGACGGCCCAGGCAGGCCACGCAATGCCTCAAGACGACGCCAGCCGCCTCCCCTCCGTCATTCATCTGCTTCGGCCCGCCGCCGGTGGTATGGCAGTTCACGTGCGGCGCCTGGCACAGGGTTTGACCGGTATTGGCGTACCATGCCGGCTTGCGGCTGACCAAGCCACGTTGACTGCGGTGAACGCGCCAGGGTTGCCGCAGATCCTTCTGGAACCGTTTCCCGGAAACGCGTGTTTCGGAACGGTGCCACCTGACCTCGTGGCCGCGTCGCGGGACGCCGACATTCTCCACGCTCACGGACTGCGCGCCGCTCTGCCGGCGCTGCGATGCGCGCGTCGATCGGGCATCCAGGTAGTGCTGACCCTGCACAATGTTCCGGGCAGCACGTCGGGCGCCGAGATGCTGGTCGCGCGCACACTCGCGCGAAGGTGCTGCCGCGTGATTGCCGTGAGCGATGCAATTGCCCGCACACTCCGTTCGCCAGGTAGGGTGCGGGTGGTCGTCAACGGCGTGCCGATTCCTGAATGCGATGATCTTCCAAAGTTGCGTGAGATAAGTCGTCAGCAGCTCGGCGTCGGTCCAGACGTACCGTTGGCAATTGCTGCCGGGCGACTGGCGCGCGAAAAGGGCTTCGACATCCTGCTTCGAGCTTGGGCAGAAGTTAAATCCCGAATACCGGCCGCCGAATTGCGGATAATCGGTGCTGGGCCGGAGCATGGGCGCCTGAGACGCCTTGGTCAAAGTCTCGGCGCCGATGCTCATGCGATACTCGCAGGCCCCGTTCCGGAAGCTTCGCTACTGCTGTCCGGTGCAGACGTGGTGGTGGCGCCGTCGCGGTCGGAGGGCCAGGGGCTCACCATCCTTGAGGCAATGGCATCCGGCGTGGCCGTCGCGGCGTCAAGGACCGGCGGCCTGGTCGCCTCTGTCGAAACTCCACGGTCGGGATTACTGTTTGAACCCGGCTCAACCAGAAGTCTGCAAGAGGCGCTGCTGCGCCTGCTCACCGACGCAGCCCTCCGGCGCCGGCTGGCGTGCAACGGGCGCGCGGCCGCGGAAGCAAGTTACAGTGTGGAGCGTATGGCGCACGATACTGCTCTACTCTACGCCGAGGTCCAATCATTGGGCCGACAAACATGACGAACCCTGCAGTCCCAATTCCAGACGGTTCGCTCGTAAGGACTGCCATACAACTGGGATTCACGCTTCCGCCGGATGCGGAAGGACAAATCGCCACGTTTGGCCGTATGCTGTATGAAACAAACACCCACACCAACCTCACGCGGATACCGGAATCGGACTACATGACGCTGCACGTGCTGGATTGCCTCGCGATTGGGCTGTGTCGCGAGTTCCATCAGGCACACTCGGTCATCGACGTCGGAACCGGCGCCGGCCTGCCGGGGATTCTGCTCGCGATAGCCATGCCACAAACAGAGTTCCTGTTGATTGACGCGCGCAGTAAAAAGATCGACTTCGTAAAGGCTGTGATATCGGCACTGGGAATCGCAAATGCGCGGGCTCTCCATATTCGCGCTGAGGATCATCCTCGATCGACTGCCGTGCAATTCGATATGGCCGTATCGCGCGCCACCGGGCCGTTGGAGCGCGTACTTACGGCGACTGCCGGATTGGTGAAACGCTCCGGGATGGTAGCGGTATGGAAGGGACCCGGGCTCACGGCTGAGTTAGCCGGCGCCGGCACAGGCCCGAGAGGTGACCTGCAACGCGTCATTGAACTAACCCTGCCGGGCACAGACATTTGCCGCCGCATCGCACTGTTCCGAAGCCGAACGCCGGAACCTCGGCGCGCCAAAGGAAAGGTTGGTTGATATGAGATATCTGCTGGCCCTGGTGGCCGCGGCCTCGATGCTGGCAGCCGTGCCGCGGCACACCGCTTCTCATCGCCGCCGCGAGCATTTTATCGTTACCATTATTGCCACTTCCGGTACGCAGCGCATTCAGGCGTTTACGGATCAGACTCCGCCGATGGGCGGTTACAACGCTCGCCCGGTTTTGCGCGTGGTGGCCGGCAGCCAGGTTCACCTGGAATGGAGCATGAAGAGCGCCTTTCCTCACGGCACGATGAAGGGCGTTGGCGTCCACTTTTTTGTCGTTCACGAGCAGGCTGTGAACCAAAAGCCCGTGCCGGATCCGGCCGGGCCGGCCGGAGTACTCGATAACCTCTTCACGATGGACTACCCGCCGTCGGCCGCATCCGCCGGCGCTGCAACGATCCGCCTGACGGATGCCGGCGACTACCTCGCGCGGATACAGAGCGAGAACACGTGGCAGGTGCACGGACACGAACACTTCTCCGCGCTCGATATTGTGGTGTCGCCACCGCCCGCCCGCAATTGAGCGAACATTCCGGCAATGCAACTCCGTCATTATTCTACAACGGTCAACTGTTCGGGAATCCGACCGCATAGCGTGAATTGCGTCACACCATCGATGTGACCTCCATTACGCCATCTCTGCGGAACCATGCAGGAGTCCGATTAACGTTTGCGGAATCGAGGTGGTACCGGCCTCCGATGCCGGAACACGACCACAGGCAGGGCACAGGTGCCCGCCACAACAGGAGGGGAGTTCCGAATGCAACGTCGACGTGCGCATGGCTTTACCCTGATCGAGCTACTTGTAGTTATCGCTATTATAGCGATTCTAGCAGCGATCCTCTTCCCCGTTTTTGCTCAGGCACGAGAAAAGGCACGAACGATCTCATGTCTCAGCAACCTCCGAGAGATCGGCCTCGGCTTTCAATTATATGTACAGGATTATGACGAGACGTTTCCGATAAACCTGTATCTCACCAATGACCCGGCAACGGGTGGATTGTGCAGCGCCTCGACCTGGTCTGAGACCGTCGCCTACATCAAGAACGGACAGATATGGAACTGCCCGTCGGACGCACACGCGCTTAATGTAACGCTCGCGTTCTCGGTTATCGGGCTGCCGCCACCGTGTACATCCACACCGCCGGTCACTACCATCAGCTATCAGCCAAACTATGCGGTGGTCGATGACGGTGATCCGAATCCGATATTTGGAAGCGAAATGGACAGGCCGGTCAAGCGTCTTGCCGATATACAGTGGCCGGCTGATACCAGCGTCATCGCAGACGCCGCCGTGACGCTGCCCGGGGGCACGGCAAACTACGGACTGTTTGACTCGCCGATACAGACGCGCCATACGGGCACCGTGAATTCCGCATACGCCGATGGGCATGCCAAGGCAGTGCACACGAGGCCAAACCTCGGAACCAACGGTGTTCAGTTAGGTGGCAACCAGTTGGATGGGTATCCGATTCTCGACTGGATCGTCACCGATGCTGGCCCATACAACGGCTCGGATGAACTGTGGGGCATTCCGTACAAAGACGGCAACGGCAACTGGCAGCTGGGGAACTAGCCAAAGTCACGCCATCGAGCGTCGGCGCTGCCGCGCTCCTGTCATGCCTGCCGAGTTGAAACGCCTCAGTTCCGGCGGTCTCAGTTCGGCAGGCACAAGGTCGGGTACGCGACCCGGGATGCGGCTTTCGGCTGCCGCTATTCTTCGGAGCACAGCAAGGGCAGAACCGCACCAATGGACGGTAGTTCGCGGAGGCAAGTGACCCTGGACGGTACACTGCAGGAACAGAGTCCGCAACTTGCACGTCGTTCAATGAGGAGTGAAGGATGCTGAAAAATCGAGAGGTTCCGGCGTGGGCTATCCCTGCAGCAATCGGCGTAGGCGTTGTGCTGCTCATTGTGATGTGCTACCGAGCGCTCACCGGATACAATACGCCGCCAGGAAGCTTCCGCCCGGTGCATGCCAACATGTACAACTTCCACAACGAAGCGATGGCCGGCCATATCGGTAACAGGCACCTGAAGCAGCAGAACAATGCGCAGGGTTCCGCTCCTTCCGGTCAATAGCTGGTCATCGGTAGATATCGAGCGTTACAAAGACGGGCAGCTGTCCTGGGTGGACAGCTGCCCGTCTCAGTTTGAACCAGAGCGAACGTGCGTGCCTTAGCTGTTTACGGCAGCCTCGCGCGCAACCGTTGTATCATCGTCGTCGCCGCCGGAGAACGATCCGGACGCGGAACTCCGCTTGCTGAACGTGATCGCGCCTGCCAAAAGCACACCGGCGACACCACAAATAACCAGCCGTGCTCCAATAGATAGATCGCGCGTAACCACACCGGCAATGAGGATTCCGGTGAGGTTCATTACCTTGATCAGCGGGTTAAGTGCCGGTCCGGCTGTATCCTTGAATGGATCACCCACGGTATCGCAGATGACGCCAGCCTCGTGGTTCTTGGTGTTCTTGCCCCCAAACAGTCCATCCTCGATCTTCTTTTTGGCGTTATCCCAGGCGCCGCCCGAGTTGGAGAGCAGAACGGCCATCAACTGGCCGCTCACGATGGCTCCGGCCAGATATCCGCCCAGCGCTGCCGCACCGATGTCCGGCCGCCGGAAGCCGAGCCCGAAGCCCACCAGTATCGGCAGTGAAATAGCCAGGATGCCGGGGCCGAGCAGCTCCTTTTGCGCCGCCGCAGTTGAAATCTGGACGCACCGGGCATAGTCCGGCTTCTTGGTGCCCGCAAGAATGCCTGGCTCCTTGGCGAACTGCCGTCGAACCTCCTCGATCAGCAGGGTTGCGGCGCGACCGACGGCATTGATCGCGAATGAAGAGAACAGAAACGGCGCGGCGCCACCGATGAGCAGGCCGACGAATACCTCCGGCACATCCAGCGGTATGCCGAAAATCCGATGCTGGCTCAGCAAAGCGGCCAACGTAGCCGGATTGGATGGCGGCAAAAGGCCGGCATCCGTCATGAACGACCGGAACAGCGCCACAGCCGCGATGACCGCCGTGGCGATTGCAAAGCCCTTTGTCAGAGCCTTGGTGGTATTGCCTACGGCATCCAGCCGGCCCACAATCCGATCACCGCCGATAGAGCCAACGGCCTTACCGCGGCCCGCAGCCGCATCCTCTTCAAGCACCTTGGACATCTCGAAGATACCGTTGGCATTGTCGGTTATGGGGCCAAAAGTATCCATCGCCAGTATATAACCAGTCGTCGATAACAACCCAAGACCCGACAGTGCGATTCCGTACGCGGCCAACAGTGGATCGCCGGCAAATACGGCAAGCGCGATCAGCAGCGTGATGCCGATGGCCACCACGCTCCAAACCGAGCTCTCCAGGCCGAATGAGAAGCCGGAGATAATCATCGTGGCCGGCCCGGAGCGGCTCTGCATGGCGATCTCAGTTACCGGACGCTTCTCCGTGCTGGTGAAGTACTCGGTGAGCCAGCCAATCGCGATTGCGAGCAAGATTCCGGCAAAGGTACAGAGGAAGAACCGCCACCACTGGTACACGATATGCCCGGTTCCATCCGGCAAGGGCACTTCGATCCCGTGCTGCCAGAAGCCGCCGCTTCCCGGCTGGTTGAAATAGAAGAACGCACAGAACGCAAATGCAATTACCGCAACAAGCGCCGATACACGGAAGCCGACGTTGATCGGCTGCATGGCGTCCATATCATCACGATCTTGCCCGCGCACGGAGAGCACACCAACAATGGATGCCACGACTCCGGCCGCACGTACGATAAGTGGATACATCACAAGACGCAGGGCCGTGTCGCGCAGAGTGGCACCTAAACCGCCTGTGAATGGCACAATCGCCGCGCCGAGAATGATGGCGGCCACCAGCGTGACCTCGTAGCTCTCGAACACATCGGCCGCCATACCGGCGCAGTCACCTACGTTATCTCCCACGTTATCGGCGATGGTCGCAGGGTTGCGTGCGTCGTCCTCGGGTATCCCCGACTCCACCTTACCCACGAGATCGGCGCCTACATCCGCCGCCTTTGTGAAGATGCCGCCGCCAACGCGCATAAACAGCGCTGCGAGAGATCCGCCGAAGCCAAAGCCGACCAGGATGAGCATGGCCTCCTGACGATAGATGATAAATACGAGGCAGGCGCCGATAAGGCCAAGCCCAACGGTCATCATCCCCGATACGGCGCCGGCTCGGAAGGCCGTTTCCAAAGCGCCACGAAAGGTGGTGCGCGCCTGGTTCGCCGTACGTTGGTTGGCGATCGTCGCCATACCCATGCCCACGTAACCGGCGGTGTACGATGCGGTCACACCCAGAATGAAGAAGAGAGCTACGCCAAGCGCTTCCTTGAGGCCATATCCCAGATTGGCCTGGCCACGATACAGGAAGAACAGGCCGACAGCAATAAGCGCCACGAGCAGCAGCATCGTTTTGACCTGCTGGCTGAGGTAGGCTAACGCACCGTCGCGAATCGCCTGCCCCACTTCCTGCATCCGGTCGGTACCTGGGCTCTGAGAAGCTACAGACTTGTACCAGAAGAGCCCGGCAAGCACCGAAATGATGCCGAATGCAAGCACCACATAGATGAGGAGCATGTCCTGATGCCGGAACGGCGGCAGCTTGACAGCCTCACCTGCGCTGGCGGCCGACGGGGCTAGCAAAAGGATGGCTCCGATAAGGGGCGCCAGCCACACAGAAGCGTTGGCCAGGCTGCTGCGCCGCGGTCCGGCGCAGCGGCGGTCATTTGTCACGTGACGATTCTCCTGATTGCCAAACAACGAGATGGGAGTAAAAGGAACAACCGAAGCATTCTGCTTCTACGGGCGTAATTATATGCCACCAGCGGCGATATTGTCAAGCCAATTGGCAGGTGGCCTGGCGCCGACATTCGACACGAGTAGCCTACTCGTGTCGCACGGCTTCAATGGGATCCATCCGCGCGGCGCGTGATGCCGGCAGCACGCCGAACGCAAGGCCGAGTCCGCAGCATACCACCAGTGTCAGCCCGATCAACTGCCCGTTCAACACCGGTGCGAGCGGTGCAAACCGGGCAATGAGCGCGCACGCCAGCGATGAGATGGCGAGGCCGATGATGCTGCCGACCACACATATCGCCATTGCTTCGGTCAAAAACTGCCAGAAGAGATCGGCGCGCCGAGCGCCGACCGTCTTGCGTATGCCAATCTCGTTTGTGCGCTCGTTTATCGAGAGCAGCATCACGTTCATGATCCCGATGCCGGCAACCAGCAGTGAAATCCCGGAAACCAGTACCAGTAGCGCTTGAACCATATTGAGCAGCCGGATGACCAACGCCAGACCGCGCTTTTGTGTAATCACGCCAAAGTCGTTCACACCGTGATGGGAAGCGCGCAGAGCCGCATCCATCGCATCAATCATGCCGTCTGCCGGATGAAGGTAGTCGGTCTTCAACACGATTCGGTTCACCTCGCCGCCAGGGAAGAGATGGTGCGTAATCCCGAGCGGCAGGTATACAAGATCACCAAGTCCCAGCAGATGACTGCCAAGCAAACCCTCATCGTCGGGCCGTTTGAGCACCCCGACGACGCGGAACGCCTGGCCACGCACCCAAACGCGACGACCAACGGCCGGAGCAGCCCCAAACAGATCGCGGCGCGGACGATCTGCCAGCACGCAGACTTTGGCATCGGTCTCACCAGCTGTAAAGTACCGACCGGCCACAATTGGCGATGGGTTCATCCGCATTCCGCCGGAGCTTGTTGCAACAACGAAGGCGGCGTGCGCACTTCCGCGCGTCCGCGAGGCAGAGCCGGCCACAAATATGACGGGCGACGCGGTAACCACACCGGGCACTCTCTTAAGTGCGGCGGCATCTGCCGCCGTCAGGGTCGATATGCCCATCATCGCCATGGGATTGGGCTGGCCGCTGGAATTCAGTTGGCCGGGAACAACAATAACCACATTTGCGCCGAGGCCCTCTAACTGCGACCGCACTTCGCGCTTTACACCCTGTAGAACCGCAGTGATGGTTACGATGGAGACAACACCGATTACCACGCCGGACACGGTGAGTAAAGTGCGCGCGGGATGCGTACTTATTGACTGTGCTGCGCTGCGAAGGGCTGCCGAGGCAGCGGCTGTACGGCGGCCGCTCTGAGAGACTGGCTGGGGCATGAGAAGTGAGGGCTGGTGCTTAGGTTACCACGGTCGAACCGGCGTTCGGTAATGACCGCGAGGCTTTGCAGTATAATGAACGACAAGATGACGCGCAAAATTGTGAACGGCATAGCGCTGGTGCTGTCGGCATTTGGAGCCGTTTTGGCCCTTCTGCTTACCATTGAGCACTATTCATCGCAGGTGTCGCTGCCTTGCGGCCTGCATCGCGGTTGCACCGATCTCTTGAAGAGCCGGTTCGGGCAGCTGGGTCCGCTGCCGACCGCGGCTCTGGGAGTTCTGATGTACGGCGCGATTTTGGCGCTCACGATAGCGGCCATGCGGAGTCGTGCGTCAGCCTCCGGAGACGGCGCCGGGCCAGATGCGGCTATTGCGCGCGCCGAGCGGTTTGAGATGATCCGTGCAGTGCTGGCGGCATGCGGCTTCGTGGTTTCGTGGCTGCTCCAGTATGCCGCGCTGTTCGTGCTCCTGGGCTTTTGTCCGTACTGCTTCACCAGTGCAATTACGATCACAATAATTGCTCTGGTTACTGTGTGGCACCACTTCCTGGTGGGGCGCAGGATCACAGGTGAACAGAAGCTCCTTGGCGGAGTTTGCTTCTTTCTGCTTGCCATGTTCGGCGTGCTGTTCTGGCCCGTCATTGCAGCGCAGTGGCACGTGGTTCACGACAATACACCGCGGCCCGTGGAGATCCTGTCGCAAACGTTGCTGCCCCCCGGCACTCACTTTCTTGGTGAGCCTACTGCCAAGTTCACCCTGGTGGAGTTTGGTGACTACGAGTGTGAGAACTGCAAGTTGGCCGTCAACACAACGAACAGCATCCTGATGCAGCGCCCCACACAGGTTCGCATTGCATTCCGGAACCTCCCGCTTCCGATGCACCCGTTTGCCAAGCTGGCTGCGCGCGCTGCGGAAGCGGCCGGACTTCAGCACAAGTTCTGGCAGATGCATGATGAGATTTACGCCCACCAGCAGGATATGGGTAACGGCACGTACAGCGAGGCGAATCTGATTGGCTATGCCAAGAGCCTGAATCTCAACATCCCTGAATTCCAGCGCGATATCAACTCGCAAGCCGTGCGGGAGCGCATTCAGGTGGATATGCAGGCCGCGCAACAGATGGGTCTGGACGCGACGCCGTCGTTCGTACTGCTCGGCCCGCATTCAACACGGCCCTGGACCTTTGCCGGCACTCTCCAGTTGGCACAGGCAATGGATAACCCAAACCTCCCAATGTGGAAACAGTAGTGGTAAAGTCGCGGCTCGCGCTCGTTTTGGCCCTGATGATACCGGCAGTGGCGATACTCTGCTTACCGTCGAAACCTGCGCTGGCGGATGGATTGGCATGGGCGACCGGCCAGGTATTGAATGCCGACCGGCAGCCAATCCCGGACGCGACCGTGGTCCTCTACGATGATAAGGACCACGTGGTCGATTATTCGCGGACCGACCAGGATGGCGAATACGCTCTGGCGGTGCCGGTTGGACTTCTGCATCTCCCTTCGCACCACGGAAAAGGGTTCATCTCGAGCGTTTTCACCGGCGTCACCCGATTTGTTGGTACCACGGCCGGATTCGTGGCGAACCCCATTCGGGCCGGCGTCCGCGCCGTCACAGGAGCCGAGGCAGCCTTGAACCCCGACATAATCTCCAAGGGTGAGATTGAGGCAGGGGGCGCTGTTGCCGATCGCCTGCTTTTTGGCGCTGAGCCGCGCGCGCGCAAAAAGGCAATCGTTCAGGAACGCCAGATGCCCGGCTCACTTTTTCTCAAAGTTGTTGCACCAGACGCCAGCGACATGGTTGCCGTCGACCAACTCTACTGGATCCAGCACGAGATCCCCACACGGGGCGAGAAACATCCGCCGGAGTTTTCGGTCTGGCTCGATCCGGTTCGTATGGAGCCAGACAGCGCCGTCAAGCCGTCGCAGCCCCGTCACAAGTGGCTCTGCTTCAAGGATCCGCGCGCTGAGCCCGGTGTGGTGGAGCGTGGCGAAGTGGCGCGACTACAGGTAAGCTTGCCGGCCCCACCGCAGCCGGCGACGCCGGTAATCGTGGTCGCGAAAGACGCCCGCACCGGCAAGATCTATCAGTTGGTGCAAACTGAAGGCAACACCTACGAAGCGGATATACACTTTGATCGGCGCGCGCCGTTGGACGACCACCTATTTGCTGTAGTTGCGTACGCACAGCAGCCTTCCAAACCAGGAAGACGCAAGAATGTTGAAGGGGCAATTGACCATGCAAAGCTCTTCGATCCTAAAGTTCCTTATCTCTACGACCCGCTGCTCGTAGCGAGCCGTGACCGGGCAATCATAGACGTTACGGTGGTAGATCCACGCAGCTATCGGCGGCCCTGACCACCAGCCCACACGCCTTGGAGCCTCATTGCATACGCATCGGCACGCGCGGCAGTGCGCTTGCCACTGCGCAAGCCGCCTGGTTTGCCACGCAGCTTGTAGCCGCTGTACCCGGCATCACACCACGAATCGTGGTCGTGCAAACGCAAGGTGATGTGAATCAGCGCCATGACGCGTTTCAGACCGGGGAGCAGGGTCTGTTCGTGCGCCGTCTCGAAGAGGCGCTCGCTGACGGATCGATCGATATTGCCGTGCACAGCCTGAAGGACCTGCCTTCGGAGCTTCATCCCGGCCTCTGTATCGCCGCGTATCCCAAACGCGAGGATCCGCGTGACGCTATCGCCGCGG
Source organism: Armatimonadota bacterium (assembly GCA_028871815.1). Classification (NCBI taxonomy): domain Bacteria; kingdom Bacillati; phylum Armatimonadota; species Armatimonadota bacterium. The sequence continues at coordinate 332,814 of JAGWMJ010000003.1, forward strand.
GTGAAACCGCCGATCTCTTCGGTCTGCAGAACGGAGCGCGAGTCGGCACCTGCAGCCCGCGCCGTACCGTTCAGCTTCTCGCGGCGCGCGCCGATCTCCGCATACTGCCGATACGGGGCAACATCGACACGCGACTCCACAAACTGCGCCAGGGCCAATACGACGCGATCGTCCTTGCCATGGCGGGTCCGCTGCGCCTGGGACTGGATATGGCAGAGATGACGCCCCTGCCGGAATCGGTCTGTCTGCCGGCGGCCGGGCAAGGATGTCTTGGCATCCAGACGCGGGAAGGGGACACTGTCACCCGCGGCCTGGTAGCGGCAATCGACGATCCGGACTCACGGCGCGCTGCGTTGGCGGAGCGCGCATTTATGAGAGCGTTGGGCGCAGGCTGCACCACCCCGACGGCTGTTCTGGCACGGCCACATGGCAGCAACCTGGAAATCTCGGCCATGCTGTCATCACCAGACGGCGCGCACATACACAAAAGCACGGTCACCTCAGCCGGCCTCGATAGCGATGAGCAAGGAGCGGCACTGGCGCACGCGATGCTGCGCCGCTCTGGTCACGACCTGATGCGTGCAACAACCTGAATGAACTACAGAACTGACTTTCTGGTCATCGGCAGCGGATTGGCCGGTCTGACTTTTGCGCTCACGGCTGCTGAACACGGCGATGTTGCGCTGTTGACAAAACGCGCCTCCACCGACGCCAGCAGCAGCTGGGCACAAGGAGGTATCGCGGGCGCCTTCGCCGATGACGACTCCTTCCAGCTGCACGCACAGGATACTATGACCGCCGGAGCTGGCCTCTGTCACGCCGATGCTGTTGATGTGCTCGTAACTGAGGGACCAGCGCGCATCATGGATCTGATCAGCCTTGGCGCCCGCTTTGACACGCAGTTGTCGGGTCACGGCGATACAGAGCTTGCTCTCGGCCGCGAGGGCGGTCACTCAAGAAACAGAATTGTCCACACGGCGGACTATACCGGACGCGAGTGCGAGCGGACACTCCTGGAGGCGGTGCGCAGGCATGAACGCATAGAGATCTGTGAACATCTATTCGCTACCGACCTGATCGTGTGCAGCGCGGGCTCGCAGACAAACTGCACCGGCGCCTGGGCGCTGGATACGCGGACGGGGGCCACTATCGCGTACACAGCGCGAGCAACGCTGCTAGCCACCGGAGGCAGCGGCTGCGTCTACCGACACTCCACCAACCCCGAGGTTGCGACGGGCGACGGCGTCGCCATGGCGTGGCGTGCCGGTGTGCCCGCGGCCAACCTTGAGTTCGTGCAGTTTCATCCGACCACACTTTACGCTCCGGGCCATCGCGCATTTCTCATCACGGAAGCGCTTCGCGGCGAGGGCGCCATACTGCGGAACGGCAATGGCGAAGCGTTTATGCAGGTCCGCCATCCACTGGCCGACCTGGCTCCGCGAGATATCGTGGCGCGCGCCATCGTTGATGAGATGGCCGCAACCGACGCGCCGAATCTCTTTCTGGATGCCACTAGCATCTCGCCTGCCGTGCTGGCTTCCCACTTCCCTACCGTGTCGGAGGCGTGCCGACGTTCCGGCATTGATATCGCCACGCAACCGATCCCAATCGTACCGGCGCAGCATTACCAGTGTGGCGGCGTGGTCACAGACCTGAACGGAGCTACCTCGGTCGGCGGCTTGTATGCCGCCGGCGAGGTGGCGTGCACCGGCGTCCATGGCGCCAACAGACTGGCATCCAATTCGCTCCTGGAGGCAATGGTCTTTGGCTACCGCGCGGGTCAGCATGCAAGCGAATATACCGTTTCGCGCTGTAACGGCGTGCCGTCACGGGAACCGCAGGCACAGGAGTCCCGAGAGCCATGGCGGATCGATGAACTCAGGTCGCAAACGCAGGATGTGATGCAGCGGCACGCCGGTATCGTCCGTACTTCCGCCGGGCTTGCGCTCGCCGCAGAAGAGCTGGCGAACGTAGCCGAGCAACTGGAGGCGCTGGACGGCGGCATGGCATGGCACGAGGCGCGGAACATCGCCACAACGGCCCGGCTGGTTGTAGCGTGCGCCGCGATGCGCCGCGAAAGTCGCGGACTGCACTACTGCACCGACATGCCGGAAAGCATTGAATCCGAGCGGCATGACTCGGTCCTCACGAGATGAGCGCTGCAGCACCCGGCCTGGTTTGGCTGGTCGGGGCCGGACCGGGCGATCCCGACCTCATCACGGCGCTTGGTTCAAGGCTGCTTGGCATCGCCGACGTCGTGGTTTACGATGCGGCGGTGCAACAAGCACTTATCGACGCGGCGCCGGTCACAGCGGAGCGGATACCTGTGGCGGCTTCCGGAGACCCTGCTGCTGCCGCCGGAGGTACCGCCGGCGTTCTGGTTTCACGTGCGCTTCAGGGTAAATCGGTCGTCCGCTTGTTTGTGGGCGATCCGTTTGTTTTCAGCTGTGGCGCTGAGGAAGCCCTTGCATGCGCGGCGGCCGGCGTAGAGTTCAGGGTTGTACCGGGTATCTGCGTTCCACTTGCTGCTGCAACGTGTGCCGGAATTCCGCTGACGCACCGCGACGTGGCCTCTTGCTTAACGATGACGGCGGCCGAAGTTGATGCCGCGAACGACTCGCTACGAGCCTGGCGGGGCATTGCTGAGGCGGCAGACACCCTGGTCTTTCCGATTGCAGCCGGTAAAGCCGGTGAGTTCACGCGGTTGCTCACGGAGAACGGACGAGACCGTAATTCGCCGGTTGCATTCATCCATTCAGCGTCGCTCACGGATCAGCGTGTTACCACCAGCACGCTCGGCGCCGCAGGCGATCTGACCGCGGAATGCAGCAGCATCCAGGATGTTGTGTGCGTGGTTGGCGACGCTGTACGCCTTCGCGAGTCACTTAAGTGTTCCCGTGAAAGAAAGGGACACGGACTATCTGGAAGGCGCATTGTAGTAACGCGCTCTCAGGATCAAGCCGGCGGACTGGCGGCCGATCTCATTAAGGCTGGAGCGGACGTGGAGCTGTTTGCCTGCATTCGAATCGAACCCCTGGACGATTACACCTCGCTGGATCGAGAACTGTTGAACGCCGCCGCTTACCGCTGGGTGGTATTTACCAGCCCAAACGCGGTAGAGGCCGTTGCCGCCCGGCTTGACGCTTTGCACTGCGACGCTCGGCTATTTGCTTCCAGTCGCATCGCTGCAATCGGCCAGGCTACCGGCGCCGCACTACGCCGGTGCATCGGGCTACTCGCGGATTTCACACCGCGTACGGCGTTGGCCGAGGGCCTCATCGACGACTGGCCCGACAGAGACTTCAAGGGTATGCGGGTTTTGTTGCCGCGCGCTGTGGAAGCGCGACCGCTGCTGCCACAGTGGCTCGAAGAGCAAGGAGTGTCGGTCACCGTTGCAGCCTGCTATCGGACGGTGCCGGCAGGCGCTTCCGCTGCGAATCTGTGCCAGGAGATCGCCGCTGGGCGCATCGATGCGATCACCTTCGCATCCGCCTCTACCGTGCGGGCTTTCGCGGCCGCCATAGAATCTAACTCACCCGGCAGCGCCAGACTGCTGTTGAAGGATGTGGCGCTTGCAGCAATCGGTCCAGTGACTGCGGACGCGCTGCACGCATTGGGCCTTACGCCGAGCATCGTTGCTACGGAACATTCAATAGCTGGATTGGTCGCCAAGATGGAGGAGTATTTTGGAACTGTCGATCACCACGCGCATGCGCCGCCTCCGGACGTCACCGGCGATGCGCAGCCTGGTTCGTGAAACCAACCTTTCACCGGCCAACCTGATTCTGCCGTTGTTCGTTCACGAGGGAGACACAAGTGTCCCGATCGAGGCGATGCCGGGCGTCAGTCGCCTGACACTCTGCGACATGCAGCGGACGGTGGAGCGTGCCGCGGCGGCCGGTTTGGGTGGGGTGATGCTTTTTGGCGTACCGTCCGTCAAGGACGAGACCGGGAGTGAAGCGTGGAACCCTTGCGGTATAGCCGCTCGAAGCATTGAAGCCGCAAGACAAACGGCGGGTGACACACTGGTAGTGGCCGCCGACGTGTGTTTGTGCGAGTACACCAGCCACGGGCACTGTGGCGTTGTAGAAAGTGGTGCCATATCAAACGACGCCACAGTGAAACTTCTGGCCCAAACAGCAGTCTGTTATGCTAACGCTGGAGTCGATATCGTGGCGCCATCCGACATGATGGACGGACGCGTCGCTGAAATCCGGAAAGCTCTGGACCGTGAGACCTTCGTGAATACGGCTATAATGGCGTACAGCGCCAAAACGGCGAGCGCGTTTTATGGCCCTTTTCGTGAGGCGGCCGGCAGTACACCGGCCTTTGGTGATCGTCGCACCTATCAAATGGATGCTGCAAACGGACGGGAAGCGATGCGGGAGATGCAAGTCGACGCAGACGAAGGCGCCGACATTTTGATGGTCAAGCCGGGACTGCTTTGCCTGGATATACTTGGCGAAGCGCGTCGGCGGTTTGACCATCCTCTTGCCGTTTACAATGTATCCGGTGAATACTCTATGCTCAAGGCGGCTGTACGGGCCGGATGGCTGGATGAGTCTCGTGCCGTGGAGGAGCTTCTGGTCGCGTTCCGCAGGGCCGGCGCTGACATAATACTCACCTACCATGCCTTGGAGTACGCGGAGCGAGTTCGAAACATTCATTGAGACGCGATGAGCCCAACCGATGCCGGTTAATCCACCTATGCTGAGCGAACCACCAGGCAGCGATACGGGTTCCCGCCTGCTTCAGCAGGTTCTGGCGCTTGCCGCGCTCCTGAACGACTGTCAAGATCTACAGAGCGTGCTCGATGCCGCAATCGTAGCGGCTGCTGAGACTGCCGGCGCTGAACGCGGCTTTGTACTCATTCTGGATCCTGCCACGCGGCGCGTTGAAAGCTTTGCCACACACAATATCGCCCGCGAGACACTCACCAGCTCGCTGTCACAACCCGACGGCGACAACCCCGCCGAAATCAGCCGATACTCGGTCGACACCGTTCTTGAGAGCCTCCAGCCGCTTATCGCCACGAATGCATTCGAAGATCCCACGCTTGGCGCCAGAGAGAGCATCCGGCTCGGGCATCTACGCTCTGTGCTCTCGGTGCCCCTGATTCTCCGCGGCACGCTCCTGGGGGTGATCTACCTCGATAGCCGTATCCAGAGTACGGTGTTCTCGGCCGACCAAAGCACGGCGCTTGCGGCGGTGGCCAATCAGGTTGCTATCTCTACGCACAACGCTCGCCTGCAGCAGGAACTGCGCCGGCAATCCGACGAGCGGCTGCGCCTGCAGGATGAGCTTCATCAACATGAAACCCGGAGGATGGCTCTGGAACAGGCCAACCAGCTCAAGTCAGATTTTGTCGCCTTCCTGGCGCACGAACTTCGGAATCCGCTCACCGCGATTCACGGCGCGGCAGACACGCTGCGAACCCTCGACCCGGCCGAGTCCAACCGGCGGGAGTGGTACGACACCATTGCCGTGGAGAGTGGTCGGATCCAGGAAACCATCGAAGAGTTGCTGGATGAGGCTCGGCTGGATGCTGGAAAGGACCTGGCAATCCGGCGTGTGCCGGTTCACATTCGTGACATCGTGGCCGAACAGATCACGCGCAGGCGACACGACAAGGCATATACCGCCGGCCATACGCTTCAGGTGGACATCGACCCGGAAACCCCCGAAGAGATTCAGAGCGACCCCGAGAAGCTCCACCATATCCTTGGAAACCTGATAGCAAACGCCATCAAATACTCCCCCGGTGGCGGCGCTGTCAAGATCGAGGTCGCACCGGTACCCCCCAACATGCTGCGGTTAGCGGTCTCGGACCACGGTCTGGGCATAGCCGCCGACAAGATGGAGCGGCTCTTCTGCAAATACGATCGTCTCGATCGCGAGTCAATCCAGCATATTCCGGGAACGGGTCTTGGGCTCTACTTCACGCGCCAGTTGGTGGATCTTATGGGCGGCTCCGTAGATTGTGAAAGCGAAGAAGGGCGTGGATCCACGTTCACGGTGCGGCTGCCCATCGACGCGTCCCCGTGACCCGCATGCGGCTTGCGGATGACCACGCTGCAGGTAGCCTACCGTTTCACGAGTCGGCAGGCTCGTCAGGGCTCGCGGCACGCTGCCTGTTGGCGCTGGCAACTCGCCGGACGCGCAGCGGTCGTGGTGCCAGACGCCGATTGGACGAAGTGGGATCCCACGTGGAGCTGCGTACCTCGGATGGGATTCGCATTTCGGGCTGGTTAAGGCGGCGCGATGGTTCGGCGCCGGTCTGCCTCATTGCCTGTCATGGATATCGCGGCTCCAGTTTGCAGTCGCTGCCGTGGTTCCAACTCGCTGAGCGGCTGGGCTGTTCGTGCCTTGCGTTTGACTTCCGCGCGCACGACCACAGCGGCGGCGGCTTCACCACCTGCGGCGCCAAGGAAATACTCGACCTCGCTGCAGCCGTGGATTACGTCTCATCGGAGCCTCGACGCCTCGGCCGGATCGTTGTCTGCGGGCTCTCCATGGGCGCCTCGACCGGGATCCGGCTGGCTGCGCAAGATCCACGGATCAAAGCGGTAATCGCAGAGTCGCCCTATCTCACACTGGAGCACGCCACCCACGCCTGGTGCCGCGCCACAGCCGGCCCGTTTGGCCCACTCCTTTCCGAAGCGATGTGCCGCGCGGCAAAGGCACGTTGGAATGTGGAACCGGCCGAGGTGTCGCCAATGCGCGCAGCCGCTGCGCTGGTGGACACCCCGCTGCTGGTACTGGCGGCCGGACGTGACAAACTGGCGCCACCGGAGAGTGTTCGCAAAATCGCGGAGGCCGCCCCACTCGGCCAGCTGGTGGTACTGAAGCGCGCCATGCACGCCGCGTGCTGGGCAACCGACGGCGCGACTGTCGCCACGGTTGCGGAGGCGTTCATCCGGCGGGTGACAACCCCGATGCAGGTCGCACCGAAACCGGACATTTAGGTGTACAATTTCATAGGATGCCGCCGTTGAGCGGCACGTTTTGCGAAGAGGTTTTCGAAGAGGAGGAGTGATCCGGTGGCTAAGAAAGTCCGCCTGGGCGTAATCGGAACCGGAGGTATCGCCAATGGCGCCCACCTTCCCGGCTACAGCCAGATACCCGACGAGTGTGAGATATATGCACTGTGTGATATCGATGCCAAGGCATTGAACACTACAGCCGATAAGTACTCTGTTACACGCCGATTTGACGACTTCAATGACCTGCTAAAGCTCGACGAAATCGATGCCGTTTCCGTTTGTACGCCCAATTACGTTCACTACTCGGCCACAATGGCTGCTCTAAAGGCCGGCAAACATGTGTTGTGTGAAAAGCCGATAGCCATGAACGCTGTTGAGGCGGCCGAGATGGTTGCAACTGCGCGCGCCAACGATCGCATCCTGCAGATCGGCTATAACTCGCGATTTGCGCCCAAGAATCAGGTGCTCAAGCAGTTTATCGAAGCTGGGGAGCTCGGCGAAATCTACTACGCCCGCGCACAGGCGATGCGCGTTCGTGGTATTCCTGGCTGGGGCGTCTTCATCGACAAGGCCAAGCAGGGCGGCGGGCCGCTCATCGACATCGGCGTTCACATCCTGGACCTCACCCTCTGGTTGATGGGCCACCCGGAGCCGACGTTCGCCAGCGGCGTGACCTACCAGAAATTCGGAAAGCGCGGAGACGTGGTCGGCTTTATGGGTCAGTGGGACTATAAGAACTTCACGGTCGAAGATATGGCTGCAGGTCTCATCCGCTTTGCAAACGGAGCAACGGTGGTTCTCGAGTCGAGCTTCGTGGCCAACATCAAGGACGAGATCAACAACACCACCCTCCTGGGCACCGCGGGTGGCGCCCAGGCGTATCCGCTCACGATTACGCAGGAGCGGCACCGCAGCGTATTCAGCTTTGAACCACATGTGCCGGACGCGCACATCAACACCTACCACGCCGAGATGAAATCCTTCGTCGAGTGCGTTAAGCACAAGAAGAGCCCGTTGGTTACGGGTGAGCATGGCCTTATGGTTGCCCGCATCATGGACGCCATATATGCCTCTAGTGATGCCGGGCACGAGGTGGCTGTCGCTCCGGCGGCAAAACCGGCCCGTACGAAGAAGTCAACGTCCCCCGCGCGGCCGTAACGGGTGCGGCCGCCGATCATGACCACTACAACGCGCCTCTGGAAGCGCCGCGCGCTTCCAGGGCCGCTCGATTCGGTATCGGGCTGCGCGGTATGTCGCGTCACGAAGTCGGCCACCTGATTTGACGGCTTCGGATGCTACTTCACGCGACGGGCAGGCCGTACCCCAGGTATCGCTGACCAAGCTGCTGACTGGTGTGGTCATAGTTGCCGGCTTTGCAGAGCTAGCCTATATCATCGTCAACCTGTCGGCAATGCCCGTCTATATCCGGGCGCTCGGACTGGGACGCTCCTGGGTTGGCATCGTTGGCACCGTCTATCTACTTACCGAGGCAAGCCTCAAATCGCCATTCGGCGTGCTGGGCGACCGGGTCGGACGGAAGTTCCTGATCCTGGCCGGACCCGTTATCTCAATCTTCACTGCGGCACTGACTCCATTTGTGGCCAACCCTTATGGGCTCGTGCTCCTCCGGATCGCCGATGGCATGGGCGCCGCCGCGCTCTGGCCATCGTGCTTCAGCGTAATTGGAGACTTTGTGCCTGAGGCCCGGCGCGGCGCGGCAATGAGCATGTTCAACCTTGCGTACATTATGGGTATTGCCCTTGGACCAGCCATAGGTGGCAATGTGGATGATTGGGCGCAGGTGCACTTTCACCTCTCGGCGGCCGCCAGCAAAAACGCGTCATTTTTCGTGGCTTCGGCGCTTTTTGCGGTCACGGCGATTGCCGTGCTGGCACTCATTCCGCGTCAGCCACACTACGGCTCCCGGCCGGCCGATGCCGGCGAGGCGGCATTCAGTCTTCGCGACTTCCGGACGATGCTTTCGCGCATACCTGCCAATCTCGCTCTCGCCTTCGTCACGTTCCTTGGTATCGGGCTGGTCATGCTGTATGTAAAGATCTATGCTATGGAGCCCGGCGGGCCATTTCATATGACCGAGCGCCTCTTCGGAAACCTCATGGTGGTACCCGCGCTCGTCATCGCATTGCTTTCCGTTCCGTTGGGCAGCCTCGGGGACCGTGTGGGGAAAGCCATCGCAGTCCGCTGCGGCGTTGGCCTGTGCGTGATCGCCTTCTGGTTGTTGATGCTTTTTCCGTCTCGCTATATGCTGGTGATTTGCGGGGCGGCGATCGGCCTCGGCTTTGTTGTGGCGTTTCCTGCCTGGATGGCAATCGTGAGCGCACTATGCCACGAGCGCCAGCGCGGCGCCGCGAATGGCGCGGTCGGTACGGCACAAGGATTGGGTGCGATTATTGGCGCTGCGGCCAGTGTGCCGCTCTATTCGCTCGGCGCCTTTCACGTCGGCCACCTGACAGTACCGGCGCATGTCGTCCCGTTTATTGGCTGCGGAGTGATCCTCACCGGCGCGTTTTTTATCGCCTTATTCGCTATACATGACCGTCCAGCAAGTCGACCCGTAACTTCGTAGGAGTGGTGGACAGCGCCACCACGGTACGGCTCGGTGGCAAGTTATTGCCGCGTCAACGCGGCTCGCTCAGTTCGCGAAACAGGAGCGCAGCGACTCCGCAATGTGCCGCAGCCCAAGTTCAGGATGTACGCGGTACCCATCAACCTCAGCCGTGACGGGGCCCGCATAACCGACTTCCCGCAGCGCACTGTTGACAGCCTGCCAGGGCACGTCGCCCTGCAGCGGGTTGCAAAACCCGCCGATATTCCCAATGCCTGTACGGAAGTCTTTGACATGCACCTTGCGGATTCGGCTACCGAGGATACGGATCCAATGCTGCGGATAACCATAAACCAGCACGTTACCGGCATCGAAATACGCGCCAACATGGTCGCTTCCTACCGCGTCCACAAAACCGGCAAACTCCAGCGGAGAAAGCAGGAACTTGTTCCACACATTCTCTACACCGATGTGAACTCCCAGCCGTTCGGCATCTGCCGCCAGTCGCTTTAGACCCTCCAGCGCGCGACTCCACGCCGCGTCGTATGAAACCTCCGGCGTAACTACTGCCGGCACGACGAGGATGGTATCCACACCCAACCAGGCCGCGGTTTCCAGCTGCCGCCGAATGACGTCTACTGCCCGCTCTCGGTCCGACTCGGTGCCGGCGCTGAGCGGGTACTTCCAGCCAAGTCCTGTCGATAGGCTCGATATCTCGATGCCGGCAGCTTTAGCCAGGGCCGGAAGTGCTCGAATCGAAGCCTCGCCAGAGGAGAGTGCAATCTCGCCATCCTCGGCAATATTGACCTCGATGGTGTCAAATCCCGCGGCCGCGGCCTCCTGAAAGCACCGAGACAACGGCCAGTCACCGGGCAGTGTCCAACGGTTCACGCCAATCTTCATACGTGCTCCTTATGGTTGGCCTGCGGGATTCGCTGAACGTCCGGCCGAAGGACTGGACGGAGGTAGCGGAGAACTGTGGCAGGCCGTTACAGTATCCCGTTCACGGCCCTTGCGGCAAAATCCTGTTTGGCAGGAGCAAATGATGACGAATGCTGCGCTGGTCGTTTGGGGCGGTTGGAGCGGACACGAGCCCGAGCAGGTTGCACAGATTCTTGGGTCGGAACTCAAGGATTCCGGATTTGTAGTCACTATCACCAACACTCTGGACGCGTATAAAGAGCTCAATGCGATCCCGAACCTGAAGCTCGTCGTCCCGATTTGGACTATGGGCACAATCCGTGGAGATCAGCTGGAGCCACTGCTGGAAGCCGTCAAAGGCGGTATCGGCATCGCCGGCTGCCATGGCGGCATGTGCGACTCATTTCGCGACGCAACGGAATACCAGTTTATGACCGGCGGTCAGTGGGTGGCGCACCCGGGCAACGATCAGGTGGAGTACACCGTGCGAATAACCGATCCGAACCACTTCGTCACAAGCGGCTCGACGGACTTTAAAGTGCGGTCGGAGCAATACTACTTACATGTGGATCCAGCGGTAAAAGTACAGGCCGTCACGCGGTTTCCAACGGTAGACGGGCCGCATGCGCCGAACGGCAACGTGGATATGCCCGTGGTTTGGACCAAATACTACGGGCAGGGCCGCGTATTCTACTGCTCGCTCGGCCACAGCGCAGCCACCGTAGCGCAACCTGAGGTTCTTGCCATCATGAAGCGCGGCATGATCTGGGCCGCCGGACAGGATGGATAGTGCACCGCGCCGGGATGCCGAAGGTGGGATTCGAACCCACACGGGGTTGCCCCCAATGGTTTTTGAGACCACCGCGTCTGCCATTCCGCCACTTCGGCGAGTGCGAACGCGAGTATACCCGACCTGGTAGCCGGCGGCGAGCGTGTAACGACCGAGTATAATGGCAGCATGAAGTTCGGCATCGAGGGCGCAAGCAAGCCGGAACGGCACGGCGTGTTGCAGCGCCTGGGATGGCGATCGCTCCCCGTTTGGGCGAAAACTGTTCTCTCAACGGGCGCAGCCGCGGTGATCGCATCAGGTGGCTGGTTTCTCAACGAGCATCGCACCATCGCCCTGAGTGATTTGGTCAGCCCCGTGTATTGGTACCACCGACTTTTAGGCCAGGACCTTTACGACGCAGCGACCGCCAGTCTGATGCACGGCAACCGCTCGCTGCACGAAGTTGCCCTGACCTTTGATGACGGCCCACACCGGGACAGCTGCCAAAGCATCCTCAACACGCTTCGCGCGAACCACATCCACGCTACGTTTTTCGACGTTGGCGAACGGATGGCGCAAAGCCCAAATCTTGTGCGAGAGACATTGGCGGATGGCAACGAGATTGGAGACCATACATTTACCCACCCGCGCCTCGTCAACGTTTCCAGGGCGCGACAGCACCTCGAGATTAACGACACCGACATCACCTACTACCGCATTACCGGGCAGCACCTGGCCCTGATACGACCGCCGGGAATGCGTTTCGATCCGCAAGTGCTGAGGTTGACGCACGCTATGGGTTACATTACGGTCGGCTATAACACCGACGCACATGACTACGACCCACGCTCTTCACCGGAATTCATTGCGCGGCGGACGCTCGACCGAGTCGAAAACGGCAGCATCATTCTGCTGCACGACTATCCACATCCAGCGGAAGCACTGCCGCGGATAGTGGCTAGCCTGAAGGCGCGCGGGTACACCTTCGTCACGATCAGTCAGATGCTGGCGCACTTGCCCCCCAAGCCGCGACGGGCTGCTCTGGCATTCCTGGCCGCACATGCCGACCCCGCAAAAGGCGCCGCGCCGGCAGTGCTTCGACTTGCACGTGCTGGTGGTTCCAGCGTGCCCCAAACCGGGAACATTACCGCCTCCACAAGCCGTATTCCCCGTTAGGAGGGATGTTCGTGAACTTCGCGCGCGTGGCCGTACCAAGTCGATATGTTGAGAGGTCGGCATTTGACCGTCTTGTGGACCGTTACCACCGTCAGGCATACAACGTAGCGTATCGTATGACGGGTAACCACGCAGACGCAGAAGATCTAACTCAGGAGTCCTTCCTCCGCGCATACCGGTTCTTCGACCGCTACGACCCTACCCTCCCGTTTGAAAACTGGCTGTACCGGATAATGTCGCGCGTTCTGGTTGACGAGATTCGCAAGCGCCCCAAGGCGCCGCACCAATCGTTGTATCAACGCACGTCGAATGGCGACACAGTGTGCCTGGAGATTGAGGATACACAACCCAATCCCGAGCAGCAGTTGCTTTCCGAGGCACTGGATGAGTATCTGCAGGAAGCGCTCAATACACTGCCCCACGACTTTCGTGTCGCCGTTATACTTGCCGATGTTGAGGGGCTGTCGTACGAGGAGATCGCTGAGGCTACTGGGTCCTCGGCAGGCACGGTGCGGTCACGACTGCACCGTGGGCGCAAACTGCTCCGACAGCGGATCCATGCCGCGGCGCCTGATCGTGGCTTGGCCGAGGGAGTCACAGCATCGTGAATTGCCGAAAGGTACGAGCCTATCTCTCGGCATACATCGACGCGGAACTGCGCGGGCACGAACATCAGCTCGTCGGCGCGCACCTGCGCACCTGCAGCAGTTGCCGGGAAGAGTACGAGAGACTTCTGCAGGTCAAGCGCTTGCTCGGCCGCATGCCTGTCCGCGATTGTGCGCCCGACCTGGCATCGCGAATCAGCCAATACGCCAGGGTGCGTACGCCGCTTCTACATCCGGGGTTTGGCGAAATGCTTACGGATCGCTCCATCGCCTTGCTGAAGATGGCAGGAGCGGGCGCCGCGTTGACTTTGGCTGCATTGCTCTGGTGGCATAACGTGGGTGCGGCCCAATCGCAGCGAATTGTCTTTCAGCAGGGTGGCACCGTGATGTACGACCTTCCTGCTCCAGCTCGTTCCGAGTCCGACCTGACCGGTCCAGGCATGGATGTCAGCCTGCTCGAACTTGGCCCTCCGATGGCCGATATGCCGAACTCCGTGCCCTCCACCGGCGCAGACACGCCGTGGGCGACCGATGAAATCCCAATAGCAACACAGCCGGCGAGCCGCCACCGTCACTCGACGATTGTGTGGAAGAGAATTGCCCCGGGCCACTGATACGGCATTCCCTCTCTGGCTGCTACAATCTGATCGGGCTGCCGCTCGTTGCCGCCACCGCACGTCCCGAGGAACATGCCCGGTTGACGGCTATGGGGCCGGCGTGAGCTGGGAATTAGACTGCCGCCCGCGAGACATGCCGGAGTAGAGGATTAGCGCTATGCCGCTTTTTGGGACCTTCCGCGCTTCACGCTTGTTGTCGCGAGCCTTCACGGCCGCCGTGGTTTCGTGCCTTCTGTGCGGCGCCGGCAGTGCGCACGTCAACGCACAGGTGGCGCCCACATCGCCGCCTACAGCCGCGCTCGCCACCCTCCAGAAAGGCTTCGAAAGTGTTGCTGCGCAGTTAGAGCCGGCCGTTGTAACCATAAACACAACGCGCACTCTACCGTCGCGCATGCTGAACAGTTCCCAACATGCACGCATCTTTGATGCAACGCCGGGATCGCGGATTGCAGGTTCCGGCTCCGGCGTCATCATCTCACCGGATGGCTGGGTGCTGACCAATGAACACGTGGTCGGCGGCGCTGATCACGTGGTCGTAAAGCTGCATGACGGTCGTGAGTTTACCGGCGCCGTATATGCCGATTATCGCAGCGACCTGGCGCTGATCAAGATCTCCGCATCTCAACCCTTTGCGGCCGCTCGCCTCGGCGACTCGCAAAGCTGCCAGGTCGGACAATGGGCGATCGCCATCGGGAGTCCATATCGATTTGAGGGATCGCTCTCGGTGGGAGTCATCAGCAGCCTGCACCGATCGCAACAGATTGACGATCTGGATGCCGGCGGAGCCATGCGTTACTATCCCGACCTGCTGCAAACCGACGCGGCAATCAACCCGGGCAACTCAGGCGGTCCGCTATGCAACATCGCCGGCGAGGTTGTTGGAATCAATACGGCGATTGAGACCAACGGTTCGGGCGGTGTCGGCATCGGATTTGCGATACCAATCAATAGCGCGAAATGGGTGGTTCAGCAACTGGAATCGGATGGGCATGTGGCGTATGGCTACCTGGGCATTAATCCAACGAGCCTCTCGCCAGCAGACATTACTGCCCTCCATGTTAGCCAGGGCGCACTTGTCGAGGAGTCGCCGCAGCGCGGCAGCCCGGCAGCAGACGCCGGGCTTCAGGTTGGCGACGTGATTACGGCAATGGGCGGGCGCCCGATCCTGAACGAGCGACAGCTGCGCCAGGTTGTGGCACAGACCCTTCCCGGCACGCACGTAGCTATTGAGTGCGTGCGAGATGGGAAGCGGCTAACGCTGCACACAACACTCACGTCGGCTCCGGAGGCACAGCCCACTGCAAACGGCAACCACAAGCTGCCGGCCAGGCTCGGTATCGACGTGGCGCCCCTGACGCACGACGTTGCAACACACCTTGGCCTTGCGCCATCCACGCGGGGAGTCGTGATTATGTCGGTTGACAGCGACTCTGCCTCGGCTGCATACGACGCGATTGCCGCCGGCAACGTCATCGTGCGCGTTAACGATAGCGCAACGCCGGATGTAGCCTCGTATTTGGCGGCAACATCCGGAATTCGTCCGGGTTCAGTGGTCCGAATCTACTGCTGGCTGCACCTGCCCGGCGCAAATGCACCGGTAGAGCGCTTCTTAGCTATACCGCTCACCTGACCTCATCGGCTCTCTAGTGAGGTGGATTGGCTGGTGGCGGAGCGGTGGGATGAGCACTCGATGCCACGATGACGTGCACAACGGTACTCGACGAGATTTGTATCCCGTGCCACGTCACAACAGCCGACACCGGGTAGTCACCGGGAGGCGTATCGGAGCGGACGTTGAACTGATACCGGACGACGCGTTGAGCATCGGCCCGATCTACATGGACCGATCGTTTCGCCCCGCCCTGCAGTATCCATCCGGACGGAAATCCCGTCAGCTGCACGTTACCGGTCATACCGTTAGGCACCGCGCTGAAGACGCTGACATCCACATTTGCCCGGGACGGGCCGTTGACGACCACGGTCGCCGGGTTTGCACTCATTTGGACCTGGAGCGGTTGGACAACTGAGAACGCCGCATCCGTGTGCAGCTGGCGTCCTTTGCCCATATCCACCGTAACGTCCAGCGTGTAACTACCCACGGCAAGGTTCGGCGGGAGCACAGTGTTGTAGGGCAGCTTGAGCTTTTTCAGGCCCGGCAGCGATGGAACGGTAACTTCGCGCAGGGTATTCACGGCATTCACCGAAAGGCCCCGGCCGGTGAACTCCACCGTGTTAATGTCCATCGGGATATCGGTTTGGTTATCCAGTTCCAGGGTAGCGAACAGCCGTTCGCCGGCGATACACTTGTAATCCGACAAACTTAAGCGTGATAGCACACCGGCAACCTCGGAAGTGCGCGTATCGACCAGGTTTGCATCCAGCAACAGGTGAGGATCATAAGGTTGCGTCGGCGGATACGCCGAGGCCGGAGCTGGAGGCAGAAACTCGGCGCGAAGCGAGATGGTTGCGCCCGGGCGCAGAACCAGGCTGGCCGTGTTTTTTGGGATCGCCAACTCGATAACCTGTGTACCGTTGTCAACTTTACCGGCCACCTGGATGGTTTTCGGATCGACAGCGGTCAGGTTCCACGCCGGTACGTCTTTGTTGGTGGCGGCATCCAGTAACCGTGTGGTAACGGTCGGAGGCGCTGAGTTGGATACGTCGCTGACGAGAAGCTCCAGATTGTTCGCACCGTGCAGCCATCCGTCACCGCCCGTGTCCACATCGATCAGTACCGTTGATGGCTGGTTGGTTTTGGCGGCCAGGTACAGGTAGTTATCGTCCCAATTACAGTAGAATGTGCCCTGAATTGGCCCATCGTCGATGGTGTAAAAGGGATCCCACTCGCCGTCCTCCAAAACGCCATCAATCTGGACCGTGCGTCGAAGCCGCTGTGGGTCGGTTGGATAGCGCGGGCGTGTTCGAAAGTCGATTCCGCCACCCGGTGGCGGCGGCTGCACAGCGACGCCGGTTTGCCCGGCCGCAGGCGGCGTGCCGCCCGCCTGGCCGCGTGCCTGAGCATACGTGACAGCCAAAAGGACGGACGCCATGAGGACGCCCCAATGCCGGCCAGCTGAGTTGGTAAGTTTGGCGCGCACGTACAGGTCCTCCATCGACAATCGGTGCCTGAATCTATCACCTAACGAGGTGGCATGTCAACAACCGTCCGTCCAATTGCCGCCGGGCTCGCCAAGGCAGCTGACACGCACACCCACTTTGCGTAGAGCGGAGCGGACCGCACGCTCGATACGGTCTGCGGTTTGCGTTCCCATCGACATGCTCTGCTCGTATTGGTAGAGCGGATTCTGGAACTGCGCAGGCGTGAGGATGTAGCCTAATTCGTCGTTGCCCAACGACATCAGGAACGGAGTGAAGTCGTTCAGGGCAAGTCGCAGCCGCTTGCCAATTGCCGGTACAGGCTCTCCAGGCATGGTGATAAAGACGGCGGATCCCAGTCGAAACGCCGCGACCGAAGACGTTACATAGCCGGCAGCCCGGCGGCTGCCTCTGAGTACGCCGGACCGCCTCAAGAGGTCGAATCTGCGATTCTCTACGGGGACGCGCGTGCGGACATCGGCTGTGGCCAATTGGCCCGGACCCACTGAGGGTGCTACCGTAATCAACTGTACCGCAGCACGGCCTAATCGCCCTCCTATGGCCGCTGCCGCTGCCCAGTTTTCGCCAGGGGGTGACGCCGACTCGTCGTAGGCCGCAGTCACCATACCTCCAAGCGCGCCATTCACGAACAGACAGACTCCACCGATACGGGACTCCACCGCTTGACGAAGATTATGTGGAAAGTCCGGCGTCAGGAGCCTGTTGTTCAGGATCTCGGGGTGGCAGCCGAAATTGACAACGCTGGCTATCGGTTCTCCCCCGTGCGTCTGCAGAGCACAAACCGCTATCACGCGGTCCAACTCGCCGGCGTCACGGATGTTGACGCTGACGTCTGGCGCGTTGCCGCAAGACGCGACGGCCCGGGCTGGTTGGAGAGTTTGAACTGTGTCGCGTACGAGTCTCTCCATATCGAGGAGGATCGTTCGCATCCAGGCTGGACTAACTCCGCTGACCTCCGGCGTTGCGCCCCACAAGCCGATCGTGTCGGGACCCGAGTGCGTATGTGTGGCACAGAGCACAAGACTCCCTGGTGCGACCACATCGTGCACGAGCCGCCGAAGCCGCTGGCCAAAGTACCATGGCAAACCGATAACGTCGGCAACCACCAGCACTACGGTCACGCCGGCTTGTCGAAGTGCCAGGCATCTGGCCGTCAACCGATGGCGCACTCCGCAACTACGGCGATTTCCGGCGTAGCCCGCCATCCAGCACGGGTCGTTCGGGGTAATATCCACGGTGCTGGCTGAGGCAAGAAGTTGGTCGGTGGCCAAAATATGCTCCTGTCGGTATTGTTGGTGAAACAGCAGTTGACGGCTTTAACGGAGTGCGCTACCCGATATAAGCGCGTCCGCAGTGACCAGCCGGGAGCATCGGATTGCTAACTGATGAGCAAGTTCGTCGGATATTCCTGGATGCCGGCGCGTACCGCAAGGGCCATTTCCGCCTTACATCCGGGCGTCACAGTGATGAGTACTGGGAGAAGTTTCAGGTACTGCAGTTTCCGTCGGCCGTCCAGACATTATGTGGTGATATTGCCGGACGGTGGAGCGGAAAGGGTGTAACGGTTGTTTTGGGCCCAACAACCGGTGGGATTCTGCTGGCCCTGGAGACAGCGCGCCAGTTGGGAGTGCGCGCGCTCTATGCGGAAGCGGAGCATGGCAGGCGCGTCCTTCGGCGCGGACTGAAACTTGGGCCACAGGAGCACGTCCTTGTGGTTGACGACGTTCTCACGATGGGCGGGTCCGCCGCGGAATGCGTTCAACTCGTGGAAGAGCACGGCGCCGAGCTGGCGGGCATTGCAGTGCTCATCGATCGCAGCAGCGGCGCCAGGCTACCGTTCGCTACAAAGCCGGATGCGCTTTTACGCGTTGATGCGCATTCGTGGACGCCGGAAACGTGCCCGATGTGTGCGGATGGAAAGCCGATCGACGAGCCAGGCAGCCGATCTCTCTAATCGACGCTGTGACGGCGGAACACCACCAGCACCTTACACGGCTTGCGTAATCCAGCGGTCCAGCCGGCCGGAGGCAGGATGGACCGCTGGACGGCATTACTTGCGCATCTTGATCTTACGGCGAGCCCGAAGGAGCCGCACCCGGAGTGGTCGGGTACTTCTGCGGCGTGCCCTTCGTTTGCGACTCAGGTGGCAGGCTCAGTTTGTAAACGGTGCCGGGCTGGCCAGGATGCAGCGACTTCAGTTCCGGAACCTGCTTGATCATGCCGGCAGCATTGTCCTTGGTCATCTGGCGAGCTTCTTCAACTCCTTGCACCACATGCGGCGTCATGAAGATCAGGAGCTCTGTCTTGGTATGGTTGGTGTCCTTGCTCCGGAAGAACTGGCCAATAAGCGGTAAATCCGACAACAGCGGGATCTTGTCGATGTTCACCTGCTTCTCGTCCTTCATAAGGCCGCCAATTACCACCGTTTCTCCGTCCTGAACGGTCACGTCGGTATCTGCGTAACGGTCATTGAACAGCGGCTCCAGCAGCGCTGAGCTACCCGTGCCAACCGTCTGGTAACCGAGTAGGTCGCTCGACTCGGCTACAACGGCGATGGTTACCTGGCCCTCTCGCGTGATCCTCGGCGTGACGTTCAGCAGGAAGCCAATGTTCTGGAAGGCAACACTGGTGCTAACGGCAGTAGTGAGTCCGCTGGCCGTGGTACCTGTGGCGTACGGTACCTCCTCGGTTATGTCGAACTCGGCCTGTTGGTTGTTGCTGGTAAATACGCGCGGAGTGGCGAGGACCTTCACATTGGAATCGGTGGCCAGCGCCTGCAGCACGGCCTGGTAACTCGTATTGCCCAGTACAAACTGCGTGCCGGTCTGCGTGGGGTCAATCGAGGTGCCGCCAGTACCACCGGTTCCAGGTGCGAAGCCGGTCGCCGGTAGTGCGATCTGGCCCTGCCCGCTCGTCGCGCCCTTGAACAGATGCTCAAGGATGCCGGTCAATGAGAAACCAAGTTTCTCATCCTTTGCAAGCGTGACTTCCGCGACAACCACCTGAATCATCACCTGGCTGGGTACCACATCCAGCTCGTCGATGATCTTCTTGACCGCTTCAAAGTTGGCCGGCGCCGTCGTCACGATCACGGCGTCGCCATTTGGCGAAGGCTGTACATACACGTTGCCTTGCAGCTGCAGAAGGTTGGCGTACTCGCCGGCAACACCACGACCATATTGCGGCCCCTGCTGCTGCTGCCCGCCGAAACCGAATCCACGACCGAAGCCGCCGAAGAATTGACGACTTGGCGCCCCGGCAGCAGTTGGATCACCCGCCGTGGAGGAGGTGTCTCCACCGTTGTTGCCAAGCAGTGGCATTGGACCGGTTGGCACAAAGCCCTGTTGCGTCATTACACCGGGTATGCCCTGTCCGGCGCCACCCGATTGCCCCGCAGCTCCTGGGGCCGGTGGTGGCGGCTGCGGTCCGTGTATCACGGCGCTCCGGCCGCCCAGTGTGTTGTTGGATCCGCCCAGCGCTCGGTTGATCGGCGTACGGGCTCCCGAACTGCTGCTCGTGGAGCTCGAGTTGCCGCCAAAGAAGCCAAACAGGCCGTTGTTCTGGTTGTTCTGGTAGGTTTGGAATACCTGGCCGAGCGCATAGGCAACATCCGAGGCCTGGGCATTCTTCAGCGGCACCACAAATGTTGTGCTCTCAACCGGCACATTCACATCCAGTTGATCGATCAGTTGGGTGATACGCGCCATGCGGTCGGGCGACGCCGTGATGATAAGCGAATTGGTACGCTCGTCCGGGACGACCTTACCAAATGGGTCGCTGCTTTGGACCTGGCCCGCCTGGTTTTGTTGATTCTGCTGGTTGAAAAAAGCAAATCGACCGCCGAACGCCCGGTTTTGAAACGACGATCCCGTGTTAGTCGTTTCGGTGCCATGGAGGTCCGAAAGCACCTGATTCACGAGGTCGCTGACTTTGTCGGCGTCGGCGAAACGAATCTTGACGATTTTTGTCGCCAGTGAATTCGTGTCGTTGCTGTCTAGCTTCGAGATGATCGTATCTGCGATCTGCTCCTGCGTGCCGGGCGGCGCGATCACGATCACCGAGTTGGTACGCGTGTCTGGAACGGCATTCACCTGGCTGCTGCCGGCGGCTTTCGGTGCGTTCGGCGGCTGCGGGCCACCTCGCACGAAGGGATTCCCACCAGGTTGCGGAGCGGTTGGCGCCGCGCCACCACCATATATCTTGTTGATGAGGTCGGCGACCTCACCCGCCTCTGCGCGCCGAAGCGGATAGATTTTCATCTCCGAATTTGCCGACGCCGTGTCCAGCGCTGCGACGAGATGGATAAACCGCTCCACGTTGCTTGCGGTATCGGTCAGAATGAGAGCATTGGTCCCAGCGCTGCCGATGAGGCTTGCCCCCTTGTTGATCAGCGGCTGCAGGTCCTTTGCCATCTGGTCGGCGCTGACGTTTTGCAGCGGCAAAACCTGCGTCATGACCTGGTCGCCGGGATCGATCGCCTTGACACCCGTAGCGGTGCCGCCCTTATTGAGCAGCGTGGTGCTGCCTACTGCACGATCGAGCGGAACAATGGATATCACGTTCCCGTTGGTCTGCGCGGTGAACCCGCGGACAGCCAGCACCGACTGGAGTATCTGGAACGCTTGCGCCAGCGTAACCGGCGTTGGGTTGATAATGGTTACCTGGCCGGATAGACTGGGATCTGGTGTGACCGTTTTGCCAGAGGCCATCGCGTAGAATCGGAGAACGTTATCGATATCGGCGCCGTGAAAATCGAACGTGAACGGCGCCGTGGAGCTAACGGTTGTGCCGGCTTGGCCACCGGAACCGGGCAGCGCCTGTATCACCAACCTGCCACCGCCCCCTCCGCCGCCGAAATACTTGCTGTAATCCGGTATGGCTCCCTTTCCACCACGAGCCCTGACTGACCGCTTGACGCCGTTCGCCGGTTTCTTCTTCGCTGGTTTCGGAGTCGCGTGCTTCTGCTTCGCTGTCGCCGTCTTGGCCGTCTTGACGCCGGCTTGGACGGACTTGCCCGGTGCGACGTTGGATGAGGTCGCCACACCAGTTTGTCCAAGCGCGGGCAGGCACACGACGGTCACCAAAACCGACGCTATTACCCACAACCTGATCGACGGCGACCCATTTCGGTCCCGCAATTCGTTCCAACCATTACCGTTACGCAAGTCCGTCTCCCTGTACGCAGTCGCGTTGTCTGCACTGCCTGAAAGCGAATACCGCAGTGTGGCCGCGAAC